>JAFTCP010000053.1 GCA_017454625.1 Synergistaceae bacterium | reverse complement strand
GAAGATAATAATTACCCCGAAATAGCCATTGCAGGACGCTCGAACGTCGGGAAATCATCACTCATCAACGCTATGTTGAACACGAAACTTGCTCACACAGGCCAGACACCCGGCAAGACACGAAGTATAAACTTTTACAGGGTTGATATTCGGGGCGGAAAAACTTTCAGGCTTGTAGATTTGCCCGGCTACGGTTACGCAAAACGAAGCCAGAATGAACGTAACGACTGGCAGAAACTTACGGCCGCTTACATGAAGAACCGCGAGAGTTTGAAGCTGGTATGTCATCTTGTTGATTTTCGTCATGGCTTGCTGAAGAATGACAGGGAACTTCAAGAATGGCTGAACTCTTACGGGAAAAATATTTTTGTCGTCTTCACTAAGGCAGATAAAATTGCTAATGGAAAATGGCGGGCAGCACGTCAAGAATTTGTGAAAGAAGGCTTGTATTCGTATGATATTCCTGCGATAACTTCTTCGGAGAAACGCGAGGGAATTAATGAGTTGTGCGAGTTTCTTGCAAAATTTCTGAGTGAATGTGATAAAATTACGGAAATCACTAATTGAAAGGATTGACAAGAATGCACGCAAATTTGTATAATGTGGCTCGTGGCTCGCTCTGTCTTCTCTCGTAACTCGTAAAGTTTTCATTGATAATAGCAAATTCCAACGTTCGGGTAAAGTTTTATCCGGGCGTTTTTTGTGTATGAAGACTGGGGCGTGAAGTCATGATACAGAACTTCTGCAAGCAAATCGCTCGTAAAATTGTTCGTGGGAATAGGCTGTTTCATAGGATAGTTAATTTTCACCAGCATTCAGGTCATCCAGTTAAGGCTGTTGCGTTTATGCTTTATGCTTGGCCGGTAAAAAATTTAATCAGGCTTGATACTCCCCGCGAAATAATAATTTCTGAAAATTATTATCATGAACTTCATGAATTGCTCCGTATAGAGAAAGTTGAAGGCTTTGAACTTTCTCGTGTGGGACGTAACTATGACGGAGGATATATCATGCTGAACGATTTTCATAAAGACAGCATCGCTTATTCTTTCGGGATTTCTAACGATGTAAGCTGGGATAAAGATATGGCCTCGCGAGGTTATGACATATTTATGTACGATCACACGATAGAGAATTTACCCGAAGAAAACCCGCGCTTTCATTGGGATAAATTGGGAATAGCTGACGGCAAAACCCAAGATGAACGCTTAAAGACGCTTGAAGAGTTAATCTCTCGAAATCATCACGAGAATGAACACGGAATGATATTAAAGATGGACGTTGAGGGCGCTGAATGGGGATTTTTATCGGCTGTACATCCTGAAGTTCTGAAACAGTTTGACCAGATTAATATAGAATTTCACGGATTAATCACAAATAATAATCCTGAGCAGGTACTTGCTGCCTTAAGAAAAATAAACACAACGCATCAACTTGTTCACATTCACGCAAGCACTAATGAGATCGTGAATTATTACATTTCAGTTGGCGGCAAAAAGTTTTGCAATTTGCTTGAAACTTCATACGTACTTCGCAGCAAATATAATTTTACAGAAAATTACGATGTCAACCTCCCTTTAAGTATCGATACTCCTAACGATTCTAAGCTAAAGGAAATAGAACTTGGCCGTTGGAATAGAGAATTAGAGGGATATGATATAGCAAGTATCAACGTAATGGATTTATAAAATTTCTCACTGGCTCTCTGAAAAGATTTTTTCGGAGGGCTGATTTTTTCTGTGATATACTAGCAAAGTTTTAATAATTTCATACGCTCATATTAAATTAAAGGTGTCATGTTAATTTTTACATGATTAATTGTGAGCGCAAGTTTATAACCTTTAGGAGGTATTATTTTTTTATGGCAGTTGCTAGTATGAAACAGTTGCTCGAATGCGGAGTCCACTTCGGACATCAAACTCGCCGCTGGAACCCCAAAATGAAACCGTATATTTTCACCGAACGTAACGGCGTTTACATCATTGACCTTCAGAAAACCGTAAAAGGTCTTGACCGCGCTTATGATTTCATTCGTGAGACAGCAGCAGCCGGCGGACATGTCTTATTCGTCGGAACAAAGAGACAGGCTCAGGAAACAATCCGCGACGAAGCAACACGATGCGGCCAATTCTACATTAATCAACGCTGGCTCGGCGGCTTAATGACCAACTTCCCGACGATTAGACGCAGAATTTCACGCATGCTCGAACTCAGAAAATACGACGAAGAAGGAACTTGGGAAGAGTTCACGAAGAAAGAAACAGCCGCACTCAAGAAAGAACAGCTCAAGCTCGAAAAATATTTAGGCGGAATTGCCGCGATGACCTCAACACCCGATGCAATCTTCCTGATTGACCCGCGACGTGAGGAAAACGCAATCGCTGAGGCCCGTAAACTTCATATTCCAGTCGTCTCAATCGTCGATACTAACTGCGACCCGGAAATGATTGATTATCCAATTCCCGGCAACGACGACGCAATCAGAGCAATTAAATTAATCACCGGCTTAATGGCAAACGCCGTAATCGAAGGCCGGCAGGGTGAAGATGCCGTGATTATTCCTGTTCAGGATTTGGGCGCTGTCGATGTCCTGAGCGATGAGGAATTAATGGCCGAACGTGAACGCCTCCATGAAGAATATGAAGGCAATATTGACGACGAGACAATGGAGGGTTAAATCATGGCAGAAATTACAGCCGCAAAAGTTAAGGAATTACGCGAGCGCACAGGCTCCGGAATGATGGACTGCAAAAAGGCTCTCGCTGAAACAAACGGAGACATGGAGAAGGCTATTGATTATCTCCGCGAAAAAGGATTAGCCAAAGCCGCGAAAAAAGCTGAACGCACAGCATCAGACGGAAGAGTTTTCTACGTTCTCAACGACGACGCAACGATTGGAGCTATGATTGAGCTTAACAGTGAGACTGACTTTGTCGCGAAAACTGACGAGTTCAACGATTTGGGCAACAAGATTACTGCTCATGTCGCTGGAAAGCAGACTTTTGCTGACGTTGCCGCTTTACTTGAGAGTGTTCATGAGTCCGGAAGCACGATTAATGAACTCGTTACGGCGATAATCGCTAAGCTCGGCGAAAATATCGTGTTGAAGAGATTTGCACGCTTCGACGCTCCCGACGGAAAAGCCTTCTGCTACATTCACAGCAACTACAAGGTCGGTGCTCTCGCTGAACTTGAAGCTGAGGACAAAGCCGCTCTGAAGTCAGACGAATTTGCTGAACTTGGACACGAAATTTGCATGCAGATTGCCGCCGCCGCTCCCGCATATCTCGTCCCTGAAGACGTACCCGAAGACGTAATTGACCGTGAAAAGGCCGTTTATCGTCAGCAGTTAATCGATGAGGGAAAACCTGCGGACAAAGTTGACAAGATTATTCCGGGCAAACTCAGAAAATATTTCGAGACAACATGCCTTCTTGAGCAGGAATATATCAGGGATTCCGACAAGAAGATTAAAGATGTCGTTGCTGAAGTCGGCAAAAAGTTAGGCACGAAGATTAAAGTAAAACGTTTTGCCCGCTTCGGTATTGGCGAGTAAGAAAATTTTTATCCCCAGTGTTAAATTGCGCTGGGGAATTTTTATCATCATGTCTAATTTCAAACGTATACTATTAAAATTATCTGGTGAAGTTTTAGCTGGCGAGAAAAAATCAGGTATCGACTTCAAGACCGTAAACGACTTCGCTCGTAAATTGGCCGAAATTCGCAATGCCGGGATTGAGTTATCTATCGTAATTGGCGGAGGAAATATGTTAAGGGGGCGTGATGCTCTCGATTACGGGATTGACCGCGCAAGTTTAGACAGCATCGGAATGCTCGGAACTGTCATGAACTCTTTAGCCCTGAAATTTTCGCTTGAAACTCTCAACGTTCCCGCTCAAGTTCTCTCAGCTGTGGGAATGCCGCCGATTGCTGAGTTGTATAATCGTGAACGCGCAAAAAGTTTGTTGGCTTCGGGAAATGTCGTAATCTTCGGAGCAGGAACAGGACATCCCTTTTTCTCGACAGACACAGCCGCCGCGTTAAGAGCTTCGGAATTGGGGCTTGACTGTGTCGTTAAGGGAACGAAGGTAAACGGAATTTACACGAAGGATCCCGCGAAGTTTCCTGACGCTGAATTTTTGCCGGAGTTGACTTACAGCGAAGCAATCACACGAAATATCGAAGTCATGGATACAGCGGCTTTCGCAATTTGCCGTGAGAATAAAATTCCCGTCTGGGTAATCAGTGTTCAAGAAAACGGATGGGAGAAGAATATAATTGAAGGTGTCAAAACCGGAACGATCGTTAAGGCTTAAAGCGATTTATGAATAACACTTGAGAAAATTGCGTATTTTTCCCGTCAATCTCAAGTTGTTGTGATAAAAATCAGTCGTGAAATTATTTATGAGTAACAGCTTGTAAAATCATAAAAGGAGGCGTAACCTGCTGTCATATCAAGCTGTCATTCACACCAAATAAATTTACCTGGCAGCAGGATAAAATCATGCCGAAAGATGAACTAGCAGCACTCAAGGAAAATATGGACAAGGCCATTGCGTTTTTGCAGAACGAATATTTATCGATAAGAACAGGCCGCGCTCATCCCGGACTTGTCAGCGATATTAAGGTTGATTATTATGGAAATCCGACGACGATTAAACAGCTCGCGAATATCACAATTCCTGAAAGCCGAGTAATCCAGATTGCCCCGTTCGATAAATCATGCTTGAAGGCTATGGAGAAAGCTATACTCGCGGCCAATATCGGCATGACACCCCAGAGCGACGGAACAGTTATCCGGATGACTTTACCCGAACTCACTAAAGCAAGGCGCGTTGAACTGACGAAATTATTAGCGCGTAAGGCCGAAGAGTCCAAAGTCGTAATCAGGAATTACAGGCGCGACGCAATCGAGGCTCTCAAGAAACAGGAAAAGGCTTCGGAAATTACGGAAGATGACCTGAAGAAATTAACGAAAGACGTTCAGGACATCACGGATAAATATATCAAGAAGATTGATGAAGTCTATAAAGTTAAGGAAAAAGAGGTTCTCGAGGATTAAAAGGAGGTAATTGCTAAATGGAAGATAGAAATAACTATAACAATCCAGGTTACACGACGTTCAAAATAAAGCTGAAAAAGTTAATCGGCATCGACCTGAACTCGTACAAAGAACAAATTCACCGCAGAACTCACGAGTTAATGTCCCGCTGGGGATGCAAGACTTACGATGAGTATTTCGACATGATTAACAAGGACGAGAAAAAGTTACGTGAATTTCTCGACCATCTGACTATAAACGTCTCGGAATTTTTCAGGAATGACAGCCAATGGTGGAAGTTACGCGATAAGATTATTCCTGAGTTGTTCGCAAAACGCAAGACTAAACGCTTAAAACTCTGGAGCGCCGGTTGTGCAACGGGTGAAGAGCCTTATTCTCTCGCAATTCTCTCTGCTGTATGCGGAATTGACGCTATGAATCCCGTTTTCGCCGCTGACGTTGATGCCGGAGCAATCGCACTCGCCCAGAAGGCAACTTACAGGAAAACTCAGCTTCTCAACGTTCCGAAAGAATATTTAGCGAAGTATTTCACTACACGAGACGCAGGAGCAACGTATGAAGTCAACGCTGATATTAAACGCCGAGTGAGTTTTAAGCGTATGAACATGATAGAGGATCCATTTGGGGCGAACTATGACATAATTTTATGCCGCAACGTCGTAATTTACTTCACAGCTGAGACCAAAGATAAGCTCTATCACAAATTCTTTGACGCTTTAGCACCGGGCGGATATTTCCTTGTCGGTTCAACTGAGCAGATATTCGGTTATCAGAAAATCGGGTTTGAGTCAGCGGGGCCGTTCCTTTACACGAAAAAATAATCAGGCATGTACGAATTTACGCTGACTAATTCCGTGAATAATGCTGTGCTGAGATTGTGCCGTGAATCAGGCTGGAGCAAAGTCCGGAGAATTATGCTGAAAATCGGAGGCATGAGAAAAGTTAATCCTGAGTTGATGGCTTTCATTTTTGCCGCCGTCTCAAAGGATACTCCAGCCGAAGGCGCAATTTTATCGGTGATGATTATTCCCGTAACGATTAAGTGTTTTGCTTGCGGACGAACCGGAACCCGTGAAGACAGCGAGTTTATGTGTCCTTATTGCGGAAGTCGAAACGTGCATTTATTATCAGGTTTAGAACTCTCAATTGAAGTCTTAGAAGTCGAAAGCAGCTTGTTAAATCATGAATGAAAACGGAAAAAATATACTGTTTCAGCTCTCAGAACGTCAGCAGGAAGCAGTGAAGTACATTGACGGGCCTTTATTCGTTCTTGCAGGAGCAGGAAGCGGAAAGACCCGAGTTTTGACGCACAAAATAGCCTGGCTCACAGCCGAAAATATCACTCAGCCGCAAAATATTCTCGCTGTAACTTTCACGAACAAAGCGGCCGGAGAAATGCGTACGAGAATTGATATGCTTGTGCCTGGCGAAAAGGCTTCAAGGATTAGTGCCGGGACTTTTCACAGCTTCGGGGTAAAATTTTTGTTCAGGAACATGAAAGCCGCGAAAGAGATCGTTAATCTCCGTGATGGATTTACAGTTTTTGACCGCGACGACTGCAAGAACTTAATGAAGGACATTATGACCGAAGCGAATATTTCAAAGCCGACTGTAATGGAAGTTCTTGATCTTATCTCGCGCGAATATATGTCATGGTCGCCTATCCCTCATGAGCCGTTTTTCCTGAATGAACAGCTTCTTGATCTCGCAAAGTTATACAGGAAGAAGCTCCGGGAATTGAACGCCGTAGACTTTGACGATTTAATCATTCTGCCGCTTGAAATCCTGAAGAATGATATGATTACCCAGAAATACGAGCAAAGTAAAATTCAGTGGCTCCTTGTTGACGAGTATCAGGACGTTAATAAGGCTCAGTATTTATTGATAAAATATCTCGCTGGGAAAAATTGCACGATTAACGTCGTCGGTGATCCAGATCAATCAATTTACGGCTGGCGTGGTGCGGAGGTCGAATTAATCTTGAATTTCACGAATGATTTTCCCGGCGCAAAAACTATTATTCTCGATGAAAATTACAGGTCAACCAAAAATATTTTAGAGGCATCGAACGCTTTAATCCGCAATAACAGGTCCAGGCTCAAGAAGAATTTACACACAGCGAAATCGTCAGGAGAGAAAATTTACACGCTTCTTGCTCAGACTGATTTTCAGGAGGCAGATTTTCTCGTTCAAGAAATTGACAGGCTTCACAGAGTTTATAATTATAATTACGGGAATATCGCGATATTATACCGTCAAAACGCAATGAGCCGGCTTTATGAGCGGCGCTTCCTTGAGGAGAATATTCCGTACAGAATTATTCGGGGCTTGTCATTTTATGAACGTGCTGAAGTCAAAGACGTATTAGCAATGTTGAAGCTCGCTGTGAACCCGTTTGATATGATTTCGCTTGAAAGAATTGCTAACCTCTCGAAATATATTTTAGCGGGAATTGGCCCGAAAACTCTGGGATTATGGAATGAATGGCTCAATGAACAGCCCCAAGAACTTTTTGACAGCTCATTAAATTTTTGGGAGTTCGCGGCTAAAGGAAATTGGAAAGTTAAGGGTAAAGCCGGAGAGTCCATGAAAAAATTTGCTGAACACATCTGTGAAATATTAAAGCTCTCTGAAACTGGAATAAAAGTAATTATAGATTACATTTTGCACGAGATGGATTATATCGGCTATGTAATCTCACAATACCCCGAAAATTCCGATGAGAGGCTCGCAAACGTGAGGGAGTTAAAATCAATCGTCCCAGATGGAAATTTAGTTGATGCACTTGCTGAAGCCGCATTGTTCACGGACGCAGACACAGGAGATGCGGAAGCTCGCGATGCCGTAGGATTAATGACTTTGCACGCCTCGAAAGGTCTTGAGTTCCCCGTCGTCTTTATCGTGGGATTAGAGGAAGGAATTTTTCCAAGCCCTCCCAGAAAAGATTACGAGGATTACGACAAAACTATTGAAGAAGAACGCAGAGTTTTTTACGTCGGAATGACCAGAGCCGAAGAGAGATTGTATTTATCGGCGGCACGCTCACGAAGGCTTTACGGGGAAATTAAGGAAAATGAGTTGTCTCGCTTCTTGTTTGAAGTCCCTGATGAATGCAAGAGGACAGACGACAGAGGAAAGTTATATCGTGAGAGAAATTCAGGCGGGCAAAATTATTTCTGGAGAAAAAATAACTATGGCGGCAATAGCAATCACAGGAGACATTGGGGCGGGTAAATCGACCGTCTCAAAACTCCTTGCTGAAAAATTAGGCTGTGAGCGTCTTGATGCTGACGTTGTTGCTAAAAATTTGTGGCTTCGTGATGACGTGAAAGCTCAAGCCGTAAATCGATGGGGAGAAAAAATTCTTGACGCTTCCGGGAAAATCTTAATCCCTGAGATTGCCCGGATAATTTTCACGGACGAGACCGAACACGAATATTGCAACAAGATGCTTCATCCTCTCGTTATGTCCGAACTTAAGAGACGAGCGGCCAATATTATAAATCGTGAATTTCCCTCTACGTCAGAACAAGCACGAAAACTTGAAAAAGTCATTGTGTCCGATAATCTTTCTCACGTTACGTCAAAACCTGAAAATGTCGTTATAGAAATCCCGTTATTGTTCGAGGCTGGAAGTTCTTTCGACTGGATAAATTTTGTCGTTTATGTTACGGCCAATTTTGACGTGAGAGCTGAGAGATGTAGAGTTTCGCGAGGATGGAGCTTTGATGAACTCAGACGGAGGGAAAAATTTTTGCTGCCTCAGAATGAGAAAATTTCTATGAGCGATTATATTATCAATAATGACGGGGGGATTTCGGAGCTTGAGCGGCAGATTGACGATATACGGCTTTATTAACCTTTCAAAACTTGCAGTAATTCTCAATTTATGATATACAACCACAAATTAAACAGGCAGAAAAATTAGGAGAGAAAAATTTTCACATGAACAAATCTAACGAAGTACCAGAGAGAAAAGATATTCCCGAAAATTTCAAATGGGATTTAGATGCGATATATTCAACATTTGAAGATTGGCAGAAAAATTTTGATGACACTGCGGCCAATATTGAGAAGCTGAAAAGTTATTCTGGAAAATTAGGCGATGGCTCAAAGACTTTGCTTGAGTTCATAAAGTTTGACGAGGAAATTTCGCTTGAGCTGAATAAATTATACGTTTACGCGAACATGAAGAGCCATGAAGATTTGCGCGAGACTAAACCGATGGAATTGGCCGGGCTTGCTGAAAGTCTGCTCGTGAAATATTCGGCGGCTGTGGCGTTCTTTGAGCCGGAAATTCTTGCGCTTCCTAAGGATTATATTAACAATTGCATTAAGACCGAGCATGAATTAACGCGTTATGAGTTTTTCTTCCGTAAACTTCTGCGTGAACGTGAACATATTCTGCCTCATGAGCAGGAAGTGTTATTAGCTCAAGCCGGAGAGATGAAGGCCGTTCCGGAGAATGCTTTTACGCTCTTAACTGACGCAGATATGAAATTCCCGGACATTCAGGACGAAGAAGGAAATGTTACGGAACTCACGGAGGAACGCTGGTACAAGTTCAGCCGAAGCCTTAATCGTGATGTGAGAAGAAATGCCTTCATGGGAATTTACGGGACTTACGCGAAGTACAAAAACGCAATCGCCGCTTTATATTCCGGTTCAGTCAAGGGCGATATTTTTTACTCACGAACACGCAAATATAAATCCAGCTTGGACATGGCATTATTCGGCGAGAATGTCCCTGAAGATGTCTATAATCACGTCGTCGACACAGCAAGAAATTATTCATCAAGTTTAATGCATAAATTAATCTCGTTACGCAAAAAAGTTCTGGGACTTGATGAATTTCATTATTATGATTTAAACGTTCCGATTTCCGACGAGCCGAAAGACGAAACCAGCTTTGAAGATGCCGTTGAACTCGCTGTGAAGGCTCTCGCGCCATTGGGAGAAGATTACGTGAACAATTTCAAGAAGGGAATAAATTCACGCTGGATCGACATTTACGAGAATAAGGGCAAACGCAAGGGGGCTTACTCATGGGGGGCATACGGAACTAATCCTTATGTCCTGCTGAATTACAACGGGACTTTGCGCGACGTTTTTACGCTCGTTCATGAGATGGGGCACAGCTTACACAGCTATTATTCGCGGGAAAATCAGCCTCAAGTTTACGCGGATTACACAATTTTGCTCGCTGAAGTCGCTTCAACGACGAACGAGGCATTATTGCTTGAATACATGCTGAAGCATTCTGACAATAAAAAGTGGCTTCTGAACTATTATTATGACATGGTGCGCACAACTTTCTTCAGGCAGGCAATGTTCGCGGACTTTGAGCGTGAAACTCACACTTACGCCGAAGCCGGAGGAATTTTAACGCCGGATTACATGTGCAAACTCTGGGAAAAACTTAACGCCGAGTGTTACGGTCCGGAGATGAAAATTGATGAAGAACTTTGCGCGGAATGGGCACGGATCCCGCATTTCTACTCGGCTTTTTACGTGTATAAATATGTTACTGGCTTCACGGCGGCTTGTGCTTTCTCGTCGGCAATCTTGAACCATGAAGACGGGGCAGTCGAACGCTACTTGAAATTCTTGCAGAGCGGCGGAAGTGATTACAGCCTGAATATTTTACGCCGTGCCGGAGTTGATTTGACGAGTTCGGAACCTTTTGAACGCACGATGAAACTTTTTGACGAGAGACTAACTGAAGGTTATAACGTCTGGAAAATATAACACGTTATATTTTTATGCTTCACTCAGAAAGGAGGCTGCGTTAAAAATTGGGAAATATAAAATTGATTGCGTTTGACCTTGATGATACGTTATTCAACAGGAAAAAGGAAATCACGCCTGCAACACTTGAAGCCCTGAACGAGGCCGCGAGTAAAGGGTTTGAGCTTATTCCTGCAACGGGGAGATTTTGGGAAGCTGTGCCGGCGAACGTTAAAAGCCTGAAATTTATTCATTACGCCATAACGATTAACGGCGCAGAAATTTTTGACGTTCGGGAAAATAAATCTCTCGCAAAGTTTGAAATTCCCGTTGAACGAGCTATGACAATCGCACATGTTCTTGATGAGCTGCCGTGTATATTTGACTGTGTAGTTGACGGTTTCGGCTGGATGAAGCGGGAACATTACGAAAAACGCGCTGAGTTCTCAATTGGAGAATGGCAAATGAAAGCGTTGACGGATTTTAGGCATCCTGTCGATGATATTTTCGAGACTTTACGCGAAAAAAATCACGGAGTTCAAAAAATTCAACCGTTTTTCACCGACCAGACTTTAAGGCTGAAACTTTTAGAGGTTTTACCCGTTGTTTTCCCGCAAAATATTTTCTCGTCGTCAGTGCCCAACAACATTGAGATTAATGATATTCATGCGAACAAGGGCGACGCTCTGAAATTCATTGCTGAACACGTGAAAATTCCTGTGAGCGCTACAATGGCATTCGGCGACGGCCTCAACGATATTAACATGATTAAGTCCGCTGGAATTGGCGTAGTTATGGGGAATGCGTGCGAGAAGTTGAAAGCGATTGCGGATTACGTTACTGCGGATTGCGACGATGACGGAATTGCTGAGGGGATAAAGAAATTTTGCCTGTCGTAATAATTCTCGTCTGCCTTCTGATTGAACATCTTGCGCGTTATGCGTTCAGCGATTTTGCGACATTTACATTTAATCCCGGTGCTGCTTTGGACATTATGAGAGACGCGCCGGGACTTGTGCTTATAATTTCGGGGTTTGCGTGTGGATTAATAATTTTTGCGTGCTTTTTCCTGAAAATGAATAAGTCAACACGTATAGGCTTATCTGTGATGGCCGGAGGTGCTTTGTCGAATTTGCTTGAGAGAATTTTTTTAGGCCACGTAATTGACTGGATACCGATGATAATTATTGATTATAATTTTAATCTCGCCGACGTTGAAGTTTCATTAGGGGCGTTAATTGCGTTTGTTGGTATCAGCTATGAAATAAATACTCCTCCGCAAATTTCTCACGAAGGAGCATAAAATTTACTCTATTTCATCAAGTCCGCAATAGTTATTCCGTCAAAAAAGTTCTGAATAATCCCGCCGAGTTTTTCCCACATCGGAAGAGTCCGGCAATTTTCAGCTCTTGGGCACGTGTTCGGCTCACACTTCAAGCACTCGACAGGAACAAGCTCCTCACTCATCGCCTCGAGAACTTCGCTGACCTTATAATCCTCCGGACTCCGGTCAAGTCTGTAGCCGCCGCCTTTTCCGTGCTGAGTATGGACAAATTTTTTGCGCGATAACACAGCCATTAAACGTTCGGCGTATTTATGAGAGACCTGCTGACGATCCGCAAGTTCCTGAGTTGTGATAAACCCTTCGCCCGCCTGATTTTCAGCCAAGTCAACGAGAAATCTTAAAGCGTATCTTCCGCGCGTTGAGATTAGCATTTACTTCACAGCCTCGAAGCCATGAGCCAAGTCCGCGATAATATCATCAATATGTTCTGTTCCGATTGAGAGCCTAATTGTCGTCGGACGAATGCCGCAAGCTAATAATTCCTTCTCGTCAAGCTGTGAATGTGTCGTTGATGCCGGATGAATTACGAGAGATTTTACGTCGGCAACGTTCGCAAGAAGCGAGAAAAGTTCAAGGCTCTCCGTAAATTTTTTCGCGGTCTCAGCTGTTCCCTTAATGTCAAACGTGAAAATTGAAGCCGCACCGTTGGGGAAATATTTATCGTATAACTCTTTCTGCTTTCCTGTCTCAAGCGAAGGATGATTGACTTTCGCGACCTGAGGATGATTTTTCAGGAACTCGACAACTTTTAACGCGTTCTCAACATGACGCTCAACTCTGAGTGATAAAGTCTCTAAGCCCTGTATCAGCAAGAACGAGTTAAACGGCGACAAACAGGCTCCCTGATCTCTCATTAAAGTTGTGCGGAGCTTGATGATATACGCGAGGTTACCGACAGCTTGAGTGAAAACTACGCCGTGATATGAAGGGTTAGGCTTTGAAAGTCCGGGAAATTTATCATTCTGTGCCCAGTCAAAATTGCCGCCGTCAACAACAACTCCGCCCATTACTGAACCATGACCGCCGATGAACTTCGTAGCTGAGTGAACGACAATATCAGCTCCGTATTCAATTGGCCTGAGTAAATACGGTGTTGCAAAAGTATTGTCGATGACTAACGGGATACCGTGTTTGTGAGCGATTTTCGCGATTGCTTCAACGTCTATTACGTCAGAATTGGGATTGCCGAGCGTCTCAGCGTAAAGTAATTTCGTGTTGGGCTTAATGGCTTTCTCGAAGTTCTCAGGATTTGACGGGTCAACAAAATCTGCCGTAACTCCCTGCTCAGGTAAAGTGTTCGCGAAAAGGTTAAACGTTCCGCCGTAAAGGTTTGTCGATGAAACAACGTGTGAGCCAGCAGTCGCGATATTCTGGACAGCGTAAGTTATTGCCGCCGAACCTGAAGCCGTAGCGAGTGCTGCAGCTCCGCTCTCGAGTGCCGCAATTCTTTTCTCGAAAACGTCATTAGTCGGGTTCATTAACCGTGTATAAATATTTCCCGGAACTGTCAGGCCAAATCTCCCCGCCGCAGTCGCTGAATCCTTGAAAACGTATGAAGTCGTCGCGTAAATCGGTACAGCTCTCGCATCAGTCGAAGGGTCAGCGCTTTCTTGTCCAACATGAAGCTGTAAAGTCTCGAACTTGTATTTATTGTTACTCATTATGCTTATATCCTTTCGTTTCGTCTCTTGCGAAATAATTTTATCGTTGTTGTCCTGAGTGCGCAAAAATATTCTCGCTAAAAATTTTGTTAAGCTCATTAGCACACCTTCAAAGTATGAATAAATTGCGAAAGATTTTACACGCTAAATTTTCAAAGTCAAGTATCACGCCGTAAAAATTTTCTGGTAAAATATTAATGTCTTCCGAGAAAGTATTATCACTGATTGACATACCCCCCCCCAAATAATGGCATTATGCAAATTACTTATTCCCGGTAATATAAAGATTGAGACGAAAGGATTTATGCGCTTAGTTTTAGTCATCGGGAGTGTAAATAAAGATGGAGGCTATGAGATTGCATATTCCAATTATTGACACTTACAAGACGAACAAAGAGGCTAAACAGACGCTTGAGAATGCTCAAAGCAAATATGATAACGCTAAACGAAAAATGGAACGTGCCCACGAGCGCGCAACACGAAGTCTTGAAAATCTTGGAGAAGTTAAGCTGAAAATTTCATCTGAATGCATCGGAAAATTCGTTGAGCTTCACAAGTTTTTTGCAGACACTCAAATTGACGTGAAGATCACGGGGCAGGGATTAATGAAAGCTCCTGTTAAAATTGATTTCGACGTTAGGGAGATGCAGAAGGTTTCAATGAACGCGACAGAAATTATTCAAGGTGGTGCAGCTTCGTTGAGCGCGGGAGCATTGGCCGGAGTTGCTGCTTATGGTGCAGTTGCGACGCTTGGGACGGCTTCAACAGGAACGGCGATTGCGGCATTGTCAGGAGCGGCGGCGAAAAGTGCTACACTTGCGTGGTTCGGCGGAGGCTCATTAGCGGCAGGAGGTGCGGGAGTTGCCGGAGGAACTCTCGTACTTGGCGGGATTGCGCTTGCTCCTGTACTGTTAATCGCGGACTCAATCATGCACTCAAAGGCTCAGGAACGTTTAGCCGAAGCGAAGAAAATTTATCAAGAGGCGAAACTCACGGCTGAGAAGATGAACACGGTCCGGGATTTCTATTATCATGTTGAGACTATCGCGGATGATTATATTAATTTCTTGGGAAGTTTCAGGATGATTTATGACGAGCTTCTTCGTGAAATGGAAAAAATTGTTGACAGGCTCAAGAGGATACCGAACGCTTCAGCGAATGACTTAACGGAGCAGGAGGACAAAACTTTATATATCACGTGGCTGATGACGTAGATATTCTTCAATATTCTGAAAACACCGTTGCTGAGGGAAAAAAGCATCTCCAAGAAGGAAATTGAGATTGAGCCGAAAGCCGCGAATGTTCTTGAAGCGTCAAGGGAGATTACGAACGAGTTTAATAATGCTTACGTTTCGGGGAATGAGATTAGCAATTCGACGATGGAAAAATTTTTCGCATTGACTGGAGCAAAAAGAGGAGCATCAAACACAGCCAGCAACGAAGCGAAAAAAGAAAAAGTCAAAATGCCGTTGAGTTGGCGTTTATATGAATTCTTTTTCATGCGCTAAATATCTCTTGAGGAGATTAATTCTGTTGCGTTCGGGTGCTTTGTTATGGGATAAACGGGGGGATTAATAATGACAAAGAGAACTAAGCACGAAATTTTCGAGAGGCTCGGAGATTTTTTAGCGAGTTTCAAAGCTCACAACGTCCAGACAGGAACAGACGAGGCAATCAGAAGCACGGGATTATTGCTCGACAAGGCCGGACGCTTAAAGAATGTCGACTTTGAACAGGCGAAGGGCAATCTCTTTGAGTATATCGAAGCCGCGAAGTTGCAAACTAATCTCGCTAACGAAACGGGAATAACTTTCGACAGAACGCCTCTTACTGACATTGACGAACCCCACGCTCCTGATGACTTCAGATTTTCTCAGGACGGAAGAATAACGGGCAGAGGCCAGGCGAAATTTAACAATTCCCCTCATAAGTCAGCTGTCAACTTCACAAATCCGAAATATTCAGGAATGCAGAGGATTGCTCCGTCCGACAAAGTCCCGTTAATTCGTTATGAACTCGAAAGAATGTTAACCAACGGCGAAATCTCACGGGCTGTTTATGACGACGCTGTGAGAAATCTTTACGACGGCTTGACCGACCCAAGAACAGGCATTAGCTCCGGCGGGACGACATCACAAGAAATATATTCACTCTGCGGCGATGACGGGAAAATCTCACAAGAAGCCGTCGCAAAATTCACCAGGAAAATCAGATACAGACAATACGGACGAGAATTAAGCACGACAGCAGGATACGGAGCTGCTTACGGTGCGGCAGTCGGCGGTATTGTCTCGGGAGTTCGTAATATATGCGCGGCTTTCAACGATGAGAAGGAATTAGACGAGGCAATAAAAGATATTGGCATTGACGCGACTAAAAGTGGAGTCAGGGGCGGAAGCGTCGGAGCATTAAGCGCGGGGATACGAATTGCCGGAAGTGCTAATAATATTCCCGTAATCTCGGACGCTACGGCATCAACAGCTTTAGCTGGAGGATTAATTGACGGGGGCGCGGCTGTGTATTCTTACGTCAAAGGCGAGATAAACGCATCACAGCTTCAGGACGAATTGACGGACGCGACGATAAAATCAACGACAGCAATTTTCGCCATGAAGGGATTTGATATAGCGCTGAAATCCGTAAATCCCTGTCTTCCTGTTGTTGTTTATATGGTGGCAAGCCAGGTAGTTATGTCGGCACGTGAGATTATCAACAACGCGAAATTGAACGCCGAACAGCATAACAGAGCCGCAGAACTATTGAAACAATCTGTCAAGCTCATGGAAGATTACAGAAGGAACATGAACGAATATTTATCATCTTGTGAGCAAAGACAGCGTGAAAAGTTCCAGACATTTTTAAGAGGATTTACTTTTGATCCGGCGACTGGCCAAGGCTATGAAGAAACCGTATCAACGATAAAGAATTTCGCTGAAGCAAGCGGAATGACTTTACAGCATACAAGTCTTCGGGATTATAAGAGGGCGTTAATTTCAGGGGAAAAATTCATCTTGAAGTAAAATCAAGCTCCCCCGTTTCATCAGGAGAGCCTTCCGAATTTCATTACCCTGTTAAAATCTTCCGGCAAATATTTATATATGAGAACGTATAATGCACTGCTTAATCTATTTAAGACGTGAATGATTCTGAGAGTGTCATTGTCATCAAAGGCTTTACACGCTAAAATCTCAGCTTCACGCGTTAACGTTCTCAAAAAATTTATCTCGGCTGCCTCACGTTTCATGTCATAATGCGGGAGAATATGCCCCCTGTCCGGATTATGTGAACGCGAATGAATTTCGTCCTCGTCAAGCCCCCACAAAGTTAATCTCTCTGCAAAAACTTCATCACATGCCTCACATCTCTGCAACTTCCTCACGACTTCGCGAAATTCTTCCAAATCGCTAATATATTCTTCGTCCTGTGAATTGGCCTGAAACAAAATTATTCTCGCGTTCAAGCTGTCGAGTTTCCCGCGAAATTCTATTCTCGGATTGGACTTGTTGACTTTTTCGTGAGCATTAAGGCTTGTTGATGTCGTCATGCTCCGAGTGTTGCGACCATTACGGCTTTAATCGTATGCATACGGTTTTCGGCCTCATCAAAAACTTTTGAGCGTTCACTCTCGAAAACTTCCTCCGTAACTTCTGAACCCTTCACAGCCGGAAGACAATGTAAAAATATCGTCGTGTCTTTTCCCGTCGCGTTAATAATCTCCGTGTTGACCTGCCAATTTCCCAGCAATCTATAACGTTCCTCTTTCAACGCCTCTTCTCCCATTGAAACCCAAACGTCAGTATAAATCGCGTCGGCACCTTTCACGGCTTCTTTGGGGTCATTAATGATAGTTATTGTTGAATGTTTTGCGATTTCCCGGCATTTAGCGAGTAAATTTTTGTCCGGCTCTAATTCTTTTGGTGAGCTTACGACGTAATCAATTCCCATTTTCGCACAGCCGATCATTAAAGCGTTGCTCATGTTGTTTCTTCCGTCGCCTAAGTAAACGAGTTTTAAGCCGCGTAATTTCCCGAAATTTTCTCTAAGCGTCAAGAAGTCAGCAAGAACCTGTGTAGGATGGTCAATATCAGTTAATCCATTCCAAACGGGAACACCTGAATATTTCGCGAGTGTCTCGACTGTCTCCTGTTTAAATCCCCTGAACTCGATTCCGTCAAACATTCTGCCGAGAACGCGTGCCGTATCCTTTGCATCTTCCTTTGCTCCGAGCTGAATATCGTTCTTGTTGAGATACTCGGGAAAAGCTCCTTCGTCGTTGCAAGCTACCGTGAATGCACAGCGTGTTCGTGTTGATGATTTCTCGAAGATTAACGCAATATTTTTACCGGCTAATGTGTTTCCACGAATGCCCGCACGCTTTTTAGCCTTCAAGTCTGCCGCGAGTGTGAGCAAATAATCTATTTCGTCGGACGTAAAGTCCATTAACGTCAAAAAGTTTCTGCCCCTGAGATTTACTGCCATGATTGAAAATTCCTCCTGAAAAGTTTTTTGCGATTATAGCACGGTCGGCATAATAAAAATTCCCCCCGCATTACACGAGAGGAATAAAAATTTTCTCACGAGTTCAATGGTTCAAGTCTGCTGAATAATTCTTCTTTATCATGTCCGATTATCAGCGTTAATGAAGTTGCGCGCTTGTCCGGCTGAATTAACCGCTCATTCTTAATCCCGCAGAGTTCAGCCAACGCCATAGCTCCCTGTTTTACGCTCTCGTCGCCGTCCGGAGGATAAATTATGCTGCTGGCCTTGTAGTCGTAATGCCGTGCATTCCCGGTGTAAGGGACTTCGATGCCAATTCTCTGGAAGATTTGTGCCGCTCGTTTTCCTATTCCCTTTTCGCCGTCGCCGTTGAGTATTCTTATGCTCATAATCTGGTCTCGTAACTCCGCAATCTTCTCACTGTCAAAGTCCGCGTAATTCTCACCTTCCGGACGGTCTAAGTTAAATCCTTCGACAGCCTCAAGAATATTATCATCCGCTGGAGGAAGTTCTGCCGTCAATTGTTTGGAGAACGCTTTGTTGTCAAGTATCCAGTAGCTTACGTTTTTACTGAAGCCGGATTTTCCCGGAGCCATGAACATTGTAATTCTGTCCTTCGAGAGGGAATTAGCGAACTGTAACAACTTCAAGGCTTCCAACGGCGCAAGGTCAGTATCAACAGCATCCATAATCTCGCCTAAAAGTGCTGGAACTCTCGGAAGTATCGCAGGAGTTTTTATCTTGTCCATCATGAGATTAATGAATTTCTGCTGTCTCTGAACTCGACCAATATCACCTAACGGGTCATGTCTAAATCTCACGTAGCCCAGCGCTGTCTTTCCGTCCATGTGCTGGCGGCCCTTAGGAATGTTAATAAATAATTTTCCCGAATAATCCGTGTAATATAATCTCTTCTCAACATCAATATCAACTCCGCCGAGAATATCAACAATTCTGGGGAAGCTCCGGTAATTAATCTTCACGAAATAATCAACAGGAATTCCGGTTAAGTTCACGAGCGTCTCACGCAATAAATTTATTCCGCCGTAAACATAAGCATGATTAATCTTGTCCCAGCCTCTGCCAGGAATGTAAACTCGCGAATCTCTCGGAACAGAAGCTATTCTTAAAGCGGCATTCTCAGCATCGAAAATTGCGAGAGCGATTGCGTCAGTTCGTGAGCCTCCTTCGACGTTATCAAGTCCGACAACAAGAACGCTCACACTTCCCCTTGTAGAATTATTTTCCGGCTGTGCAGTTTTCTCAGCTACTACAAGCTCAGTTTCTCCGGAAGTCGTTGAACTTTCTTGCGGCTGAGCGACGAGTTCATTATTGGCTTTGGGCGTTGGTAACGGGTTAGGATCGTTCATGACCTCCGTAAATTTCAGAAAAGCTCCTCCCATCGTCGAAGCTATGATCATGAATACCATGAATAAAATTCTTACTACTCGCATTACAATTAATCACCTTCTGTATAAAAATTTTCTCACATCTTTAATTTCAGAATAACATACAAAATTTCACGAATATAGCAAGTAAAACTCATAGCAATTACGATTTTCATGCTTATTTCATTAACTAATGATGTACATGATTTTACATGATTTCGTACTGCAAATAATTCTACAGCAATTACGAACCTCTATAATTTTTCCTGCATCCAATACTCAAATTAAAATTTTCAGAAATCACAATCTATATAGATTATTGGACTCTATATAAATCTCGACTAAGTGAGGCACAAGAAATCTTATACCTCGTCCGTCCCGTGCCCGCTCGCGAATTTCTGTGCTGGATATTGCGAACTGGGGAATTTCTATATATTTTAACTTATTGCGGATAAATTCAGGCAGTTTTTCTATTCCGCTGACAGGATAGCCAGGCCGTCTTGCTGTTACGAGCGTGCATAACTCCGGGATTTTCTCGTACTCGAACCAGCATGTAATCGAGAGCATAGCGTCAAGCCCCGTAATAAAGTATAAATCCTCCGGCTTAACTCCAGACCTGATAAACTCTCTCAGCGTGTCAACCGTATGTGTCTCTTCTGTCCTGTCAATCTCCATGCGCGAAACTGAATATTCAAGAACTCCAGCCGTCGCTAAAAGTGTCATTGCGTATCTGTCCTCAGCCGAAGTAACGTGATGATCGTGTTTATGCGGAGGATCTCCGGTAGGTACGAAAATTAAACGGTCAATGCCTAAATTCCTTCGTGCTTCCTCTGCCGCCAACAAATGCCCGTAATGAATAGGGTCAAATGTTCCGCCCATTATGCCTGTCTTCATATTTATAATATTCCGGTGATAAACTCAATTGCTAAGTGCTTCATAATTTTTTCTCCTGTTGCGCGTAAAATTCTCATGATGAAATTTCCGGCTCAAAGTCAAATTCAACGTCGCCGATATAAACTTTGTCGCCTTCACGAGCTCCGGCGGCTTCTAATGCTTCTTCAACGCTCAGAGCTTTTAACAGCCGCGAGAATTTCTGTAAAGCGTCCTCGTGTTCAAAGTTTATTCGTGATACGGCTTTCTCGAAGTTTTCGTGTTCAACTCTAAATGAACCGTCGGACAATCTCAAAATTTTAACGGGTTCACGTGAAGATTTTGCGGATGATTTCTTTCTTGGAAGCTCGATAACTTCATTTTCACTTTGAACGATTTCGACCGCCGGAGTTTTTCTCACCATGTCAGCGATATTTTTAATCAGCTCCGGGATATTCTCGCCTGTCAAAGCACTCACGGCCATAAACGGGAGCGATAAACTTTCTGCTTCATCACGTAAAGCCTTCAAATTTTCCTGAGTGCCTTCAATGTCAATCTTATTACCGATTACGATGCAGGGCCTTGATGCTAAATCAGCTCCGTACTCCTTGAACTCGTTGATTAACGCGTGGAAGCTCTCAACAGGATTGGTCTGTGATAAGTCTATGACGTGCAATAAAATTCTCGTTCTCTCAACGTGGCGCAAAAATTGAAGTCCTAAACCTTTTCCCTCATGAGCTCCCTCAATTAATCCCGGCAAGTCAGCAATTACAACTTTCGCGTCATCAACTGCAAGCACGCCTAAATTCGGTGTAAGTGTCGTGAACGGATAACCCGCAATTTTCGGTTTGGCTCCGCTTATTGCTGAGAGTATGCTTGATTTACCGGCGTTCGGAAAACCTGCAAGTCCGACATCAGCAATTAATTTCAGCTCAAGTTTCAAGGCTCGTTCTTCTCCTGCGTCTCCTTTTTCGGCGAATTTCGGGGCACGTCGTGAAGAATTAGCGAAGTGTGAGTTTCCCTTGCCTCCTCGTCCTCCGTGTGCGGCTATAAACTTCTGGCCGGGAACGACCAAGTCAGCGAGAATATTATCATCCTCATCACGCACAAGAGTTCCGCATGGCACAAAAATTTTCAGGTCTTCACCGTTTGCGCCTGTTCGTAATGCTCCGGCCCCGTGTCCTGCATGCCCAGCCTGAAAGCGTCGGTCATACTCGAAATCCGCGAGCGTAACAATTCCGCCGACAGCTTCAAGAATTACATCTCCGCCCTTGCCTCCATCTCCGCCGTCCGGGCCTCCTTTGGGAACGAACTTTTCACGACGAAAACTCAAAGCTCCGTTGCCTCCGCGTCCTGCTTTAACGTAAATATCTGCTATGTCTACAAATTTCATAATGGATAATTCTCTTGTCTCCTTTTTCACGCCGAAAGCTCAAAGCTCCGCGTCCTGCTGTGTCTATAAAATTTCGCAAAGGTCAAACGCATCACATAATAATCTTATTGTCAACCTCGACACTCCGTTTTTTCTGCAAATTTTCATGTCCTGATAAAAAAATTAGCCCCGTATCTCAGGGGCATATGATGTCTTACGATTACTCGGCGGCTTCAACAGGCTCAACCGAGACAAATTTGCGGTTCATCTTCGTGTGATAATTGACTTTTCCGGGAACAAGAGCGAAAAGCGTAAAATCTCTTCCGCATCCGACATGCTTGCCGGGATGAACTTTTGTTCCGCATTGTCTGACTAAGATACTTCCGGCATTGACGACCTGACCGGCAAAAACTTTAATTCCGCGATATTTCGGCTGACTGTCGCGGCCATTGGTTGAACTTCCCTGACCTTTTTTATGGGCGAAAAATTGTAAATCAAACGTGAACTTCATGATTGGTTAATTACCTCCGAATAAATTTTTACGTGTTTGGGGTTGTCGCGAGCAATTATCTTCAGGGATTGTGAGATTGTTTCTGTCAGCAATGAGACTTTTGCGCAGTCCTCAACCGGCCAATTCGCGCGAATAACCGGAACGCTTGGGTTTGTGTGAATACTCGCCGACTTCAAGCCTGCAACTTCCGATAAACCGAAAACTAACGCTTGCATTAAGACGCTGACAGCCGCACACACTACATCACTGCCCTTTTCGGCTGCCCCTGAATGTCCCCTGCTCTGAATGCCGACTAAATTTTTTCCCTGAGTGAATAATGTTACTTCGACCAATTTATGCTTCGATTTCCTTGATTACGACTTCGGTGTAATACTGGCGGTGGCCTTTCATCTTGCGAATGTTCTTCTTGCTCTTGTACTTGAAGACTAGGACTTTATCAGCACGAGCCTGTTTGACGATTTCGGCTGTAACTCTTGCGCCGGTGATGTAAGGAGTTCCGAACTTTGCTTCCGTTCCTTCTCCGCCGACCGCTAAAACTTTGTCGAATATAATCTCGGTGCTGGTTTCGCCGGGAAGTTTCTCAACTCTGAACTTGTCGCCGACGCTCGCGCGATATTGTTTGCCGCCTGTTTCGATGATTGCATACATTGTGAATAAATTTCCTCCTTCGCTGAATTAAGGCTCATAGAATGATTTAATGCCTTCTTCATGCGTGAAAATACGATTGCTGAATTATAGCATGAATGAGTTAAAAGCTGTATGTTTAGCCGTAAATATGATACTTTGAGGCTGAGCAAAAATCTGTATTCTAATCATAATCATATAATAAACAGCATCTATTGGTAAAAAGGCCGCCCTTTCAGGTCGGCCACCCCACCCACCCGCCCCCAAAACCTAGACGCGTGAAAGTATTTCCGTATCGTGAATATCGTTTTTATCGTGGAGTTCAAAATGGCTCATTGGTCTGAACTCTAATGTATCTGCTTTCCCACGATTCCTTTTTGCTATGTATTCCTGTCTGGATTTAGTGCAGTAGTGGTTAATTCTTATCTTGTCGAAATGAACTTGTCTCGATTGGTGGCCTTCTGATATTTCGCCATTTTCATTTAGGTTACGAAAGCCGAAGCGATAAAACGGTAGATGTGCCATAAAGCACGCTAAAACTTTTACAGGATCACAGATTACTTTTACCCAATGATTTTCAGAATAATCTTTTTCCGCACACATTGTGTAATTCTCAAGAACCCCGCCTTCAGGTTTCGTTTCATGTCCGTTTGAACCGAATACACACCAGTTAATTGCAATTCCTCCGGCATTGGGGTGATTTTTCATGAAAGCATCAACGAATTTGTAAAGATCATACCCCCCCCCCATTACGGTATTTTTACGGATAAACATAAATTCATCCGCGTCGATAAATCCCATATATTTGAACTTATCGCCGTAATTTGCAATGGCTATATTATAAGCATCTACTTGCCGGACTTTTCCCTTAATGACGTGATAAGTAACAAGGCCGGAATTGATATAAGGCTTCAATACTTCGTAAAAATTATCCATACTTTCGTTGTCATAAATAATAAAGTGTGAAACTCCCTGTTTAACGTGAAAGTTCAACCATTCTTCAATGTATGGAGCTTCATTTTTTGCTATCAACACTAACGCCAGACCTTCACGTCCCTTCACTTCCCTAACATGAAAGTACTTCAGAAGACAATATGGAGTTGCAAGAATCTTCAAAAGAAGCCTGATGTATCGATTTGATGTATAATCTCGGCAATGATACACCAATGCACAGCCTTCACCAGGCGCGATAACAAACCTGTAAATTCTCTGCGCAAAATCATAAAATGAAGGTGTATTTTTAAGAAGTTTCATTATTCCTAGTATAATTTTTCTGATAGACATAAAATTTCCCCTTTCTTAGTAAGTAAAGAAAATGAGCCGTGCAATCTTTTACACAGCCCATTCACATTTTACCTTTTGCCGCCGAAAATTCTTATCACCATCGGCCATATCGCAACAACGTAAAACATCGTTATAAATCCTGTCGCAATCCGTCCAGCGTAAGCTCCCATGTAAGCAACACAATATCCTTGCAAGCTCTCAATCATCACAGCCATAATCGCAAGTCCGATCGCGCCTAAAATTATTCCTCTGAAGCTCCAGCCCAGCGGCTTAAACTTGATAAAATTCTTCTCAATGAAACGTCCAACCGTAAAACCGAGCATTAACGCCATATCATTTACGCCCGAAATCTTCATTTTCTCCGGGTCAACTAATAAATTTCCGTCAACGTAATCCATCGGGTAACTCTTGAACTTCGTATAGCATAACGCCGCAATTCCCAGCAAGAAGCCGATTATCAAGAATAAATTTTCACGTTCAGGATTGGCCTCGAGATAATTAAAGATTTTTGCGACGACGTAAAGCACGAGTGAGCTAACTGTTACACCAACAAGGACATCTTGAGGCGTATGAACTCCCAGATAATTGCGTGAGAACATCGTGAGCAGGATTAACACAACCCAGATTAAGCACGCTAACTTTTTCCTGGTCTTCGCAGAAATTACCGCTAAGCCCCCGTAAATCGGCGTTACCGTCATAGTATGCCCGCTCGGAAAAGAATATCCACCTGCTGTAGCAATCGCGTCGCCAGCCGGAATTATTCTCGCGTCCCTGATCCATGGACGATATACGCAAGCCGTCATCTTGATTACAGGGTTCAACATAAGGCTCAAGCTCAACGATGCCGCAACGTATAATCCATTACGCTTGTTAAAGCACCAGTAAACCAGAGCCGGAAGCAGGTAAATATAAGTTATCCCGAATAATGAAATTCCTTCCATGAAAGGGGTCAAAGCGTCGTTAATGGCTATCCTGAAATCCTGTAGAAATAATAAATATGTTATGTCCATAAACTTTTTCTCTCCTTGTACACAAAAAACAGGCCGCCGAGATTATCAACGACCTGTGTAAAATTTTCCTAGTTATGCCGCCTCAATTTTAGCTACGTCATAGCCCGCTTCTTCGATTGCCGCGATTATAGCTGTGTCAGAAACGTCCTGAGTGAGTGTGATTAACGCCGTATTCTTCTCAAGACTTACGTCAGCACTGCTTACTCCGTCAAGACCTTCGAGAGCTTCCTTCACGTGATGCACACAGTTCATGCATCCCATGCCTTCAACGTGAATTAACTTCTTCATAGATTATGCCTCTTTGCTCGCCGGTGAGTAAACTTTTACCCAGTAAATCAGGAAGAATAACACTGCAAAGCCTATTCCGATGCCGTAAGATACGTTTCTCGGAATTGAACGGTAAAGTTCGGGAATATTCCAGCCTGATACGCTCATAATTCCGCGAATTACTGCAGGATAGCACTCATTAGCAATGCAGAAATATGTAATGCTGACCGCTGACATGAAAGCCGCCGGGATTGCCGCGATAAAGCCCTTGCCAGCTCCGACGTTCCTGCTGAGATAAACTGCTCCTGCCCACAAAGCTATCATTGCTAAGGTCTGGTTTGACCATGAGAAATAACGCCAGACAATGCCGTAATCCTGGAAGGAAATTAAATAGCCGATTGCAAGCAAAGGAAGCGAAAGAGCAATACGCGGGAAAAATCCCTTCTGGTCAATCTTGAACCAGTCAGCTAACGTTAAACGCGCGCTTCTGAATGCCGTATCTCCTGAAGTAATCGGGCATGCAACGACACCGAGCAAAGCTAAGATACTTCCGATGGGCCCTAAAAGTCCGACGGAAATTTGATAAACGCTCGTTGAGTTACCGCCGCCGACCGCTAAAAGTCCTGCTGTTGAGAAGCCGCCGTCAGTTCCATTGTAGAAAGCTATACCGGCTGATGCCCAAATCAACGCGATAATTCCTTCAGCTACCATTGCGCCGTAAAATACAAATCTTCCCTGACGCTCTGACGTTAAACATCTCGCCATCATCGGGGACTGTGTCGCGTGGAAACCGGAAATTGCTCCGCAAGCTACCGTGATGAACATTAACGGCCAAATAGGCATTGCGTCAGCTTTCGGATGCATGTTGTAAAGTCCTTCCCAAAGTTCAATCATCGGCTTCGTTCCCTGAACGTGATTGTAAACAGTTACGCCGCCAATTCCGATTGCCATGAAGATTAAGCAAAGTCCAAATACCGGGTAAATTTTGCCGATAACTTTATCAATGGGAAGAAGTGTAGCCAGGAAGTAATAAACGAGAATTACGACCGTCAAAATTTTTGTCCAGTCAGCCGCGCTGTAACCCATGAACATCGCAGGAGCTCCGCCAGTCGCACCGACAGCCCCGCTTGTTCCCTGAGTAATCATCAATGCAAGCAGTCCAGCCGGACCGACCATGAAGACGACACCGACCATTACGAGCAGTACGACCGAGAATAAACGCATAACCTGAAGCATGAAGCCGCCTAAATATTTTCCCGTAATTTCGCTCACGCTCGCGCCGTCGTTCCTGATTGAAAGCATTCCGACGAGATAATCATGAACAGCTCCGGCAAAAATTGTTCCGAAAACTATCCATAAATAAACTTGAGGTCCCCAGATTGCTCCGGTTAATGCTCCGAAGATTGGCCCAAGTCCCGCGATGTTGAGAAGCTGAATTAAGAAAGCTCGTCCCGCAGAAATCGGCACAAAGTCAACGCCGTCCGGATGCTTTACGCATGGTGTTTCTCTGTCGTCAGGCCCGAAAATGTAATTAACGATGCCGCCGTAAATAATATAGCCGAGAATTAAAATTACAAGGCCGCCTAAAAACGAATACATGAAAAAATTTCTCCCTTCTGAAAGTATAATAATACGCGTAAAATTTTAGTCCATTCGTGATTATAAGCAAGAAAAATTTTTGTTTATGAAACACAATTATACGCTAACATAGTCTTTCATAAAATTTTGAGTTCGTTCATAATTATTAGCAATTGCTTACACGTCGAAAAAAATTCAGGCTTTGGCGCTGGAGTTCTTGACGGCGAAAAATAATCGTGAACTGGCTATAAAATTTTCACATGCTTACACATCGCAAAAATTCCGGCGTTCGACTTGACTTCTTGACGATGAAAAGTAATCATGAATAGACTGATACAATACTGAATATAAAACTTTCATAGGGATTTATGCTTACACGTCCGCAGAAAGTTTTTAGTATTCTCAACATAATGGTATCAATTATCTGTGATGAGTTCTTGCGAATAAGATGCTAATATGAGAAATATTTACAGGTGAATATTATTATAAAACTTTCACAAGGAGGAATTTATTTATGCTTACACGTCCGCAAAAAGTTTTAGGAGTACTCGGAGGAATGGGCCCGGCGGCCTGTGCTGAGTTCCTGAGGATATTAGCTCGTGATGCTCCGGCAAAAAGCGACGCTGAACATCCCAAAATTATTATGCTCTCTGACCCTGAGACACCAGACAGAAGCGACGGCTTAATGGGAATTGGCCCTGACCCTTTACCCGTAATCCGTAAGAATTTGCTTCAACTCGTCGAATGGGGAGCAGACGTTCTCGCTGTTCCGTGTAATACCGCGCATTATTTCATTGACCGTTTTCGTGAGGAATTGCCCGTGCCGTTAATTCACATCGTCGAAGTTACCGTTGAAGCCGCAAAAGAACTCAGCAAGGGTAATTGTTCGTGGCTCTTAGCAACTGACGGGACACAGAAGAGCTTGATTTACCCGGAATGTGCTGAACGAATGCGTTATCATTTTGCGCGTCCGTCTCATGAACAACAGGATAAAGTCCAGTCATGCATAAGATATGTAAAAGCTGGGGACATGAAGACAGCCGGAGAAATTATGAATGAAGTTGTAAGTGAATTATGGCGTGAACGTGATATCCCGGTAACAATGGGGTGTACAGAACTTCCGCTTGCCTATGAGGCTTCGGGGCTTCCGCTTGAACGTCAAGTTTCGAGCTTGAAGGCTCTTAGTGATGCTTGTATTCGTGTGCTTTATGAAATGTAATGTTATAATCACACGAAAAATTTTTATTCATGAAAGGATTTGTATAATTTATGCCTGAAGAGCAATTTGAAGACGAACTGTCATTGCTGGACATTTTTAATATTGTATGGCGCAAAAAATTTTTTATCATCTTCATAACGTTTATATCTGCAGTTTTATCCTTATGGTATGCAATGACACGGGATTTCACGTATAGAGGTGAGTGCAGAATACTTCCTCCTCAAGGACGAGGCACAAGCGGTATTTTATCTCAGTTCGGAGGGCTTGCGGACTTCGTTGGACTTCCAAACGCAGCAACAAGCGGTCAAATGATGATCGGAATTATTAAGGGAGATTCTGTGGTCGATAATATCATCGATAAATTTAACTTGATGGAACGTTACAGCAATGATATACGTCTACGTGTAAGAGCTGCAACTATCGGAAACCTTGAAACTGCTGAGGACAACAAGAGCGGAATTATCAGCATAGCTTTTATTGACAAAGAGCCAAAATTTGCCGCAGACGTGGCTAATGCTTTTGTCAGTGAGCTTCAGAAAAAGTTACAGGAAATTTCATTAGCTGATGCCCAACAGAGACGAAATTTCTTTGAAAATCAGCTCAAACAGGCTCAGCAGGAGTTAAACGATGTTGAATCGGACATGATAAATTATCAGCAGTCCAAAGGTGTAATAGCTCTCGAATCTCAGGCAAGCGCATTACTCGCATCAATTGCCAGCTTGAGAAATCGTATCGCCGCGAAAAACGTAGAAATATCCACTCTAAGCAGTTACGCAAAACGAGATAACCCAAGATTGAAATTGCTTCAATCCGAGCTTGACGCAATGACAAAGGAACTCAGAAAACTTGAAGAGGAGCAGAGTAGAGCCGACGGAAGACGAAGGACGCAGACAGGAGATTTGCTTTCATCAATTGGAGATGTCCCTGAACTTGGAATTGAATATCAGCGTTATGTGAGAGCCTTACAGTTCGCAACGGCAAAATATGAAATGATGCTCAGACAGTATGAAAATGCAAGATTGAGTGAAGCTAACGATTTATCGACGATCTCAATTATCGACTATGCAACTCCGCCTGATTATAAATATGGGCCTAAGCGCGGGAGAATTGTTATAATGGGGACGGCTATGGGCTTAGCGTTGAGCTTGTTCTGGTCTTTCTTGTCTGAACACTTTAGAGCAATGCGTAAGGCAAGAAGAGAACGTGAATACGACGAAGATTTTGACGAGTAAACTTTTCAATCCCTCCGGATCACACTGGGGGGAAATTTTTTATCTTCCGTAAACTTGTCTATACATTAATGCTTCGGCGAGATGCTTAGTATTAATATTCTCCTCACCGGCCAAGTCAGCAATCGTACGTGAAACTTTCAGGACTCGACTTAATCCTCTTCCTGACAAATTAAATTTTTCGGCCATTTTAACAAGATAAGCATGTTCCTCATCGCTAAGCGTCAAAAATTTCTTCACGAGTTTTTCCGGAAGTTCAGCGTTACACACAAGTCCGAATTCCTTCCAGCGTTCCTGTTGGATTTTTCGCGCCTTAATTACTCTTTCACGGATTACGGCGCTCGATTCTGGAGGATTATTCTTGTCGGTGAACGATAATAATTCTTCCGGTGTCAATCTCGGTACGTTAATCTGCAAATCTATTCTGTCGATAATTGGCCCGGATAATTTTCGTCTGTAACGTTCAATATCGAAACTTGAGCATTTGCACGGGATTAATGGGTCGCCGAAATATCCGCACGCACAGGGATTAGCCGCCAAGACAAGAAGCACGCGCGACGGATAAGTTACAGTTCCTGCCGCTCTGCTCACCGTGATTTGTCCGTCCTCAATCGGTCCCCGCAAACTCTCCGTTAAATCCCTCTTGAACTCCGTATATTCGTCAAGAAAGAGAACTCCTCGATGAGCTAATGAGACTTCGCCGGGCTTCAAGTTATTTCCTCCACCGCAGACTGATACTGTGCTTGCCGTGAAATGAACGGTTCGGAACGGCCTTTGTCGTCCTGTTGTCGTCTCAATCCCCAGAGTACTCCGGACTAAAAGAGTTTCAACGAGTTCATCATCAGTTAAAGGCGGCAAAATTCCAGCGAGGGCCTTAGCGATTAAAGTTTTCCCGCTTCCTGGTGAGCCAACTAGCAGCAAGTTATGATGTCCAGCGGCGGCAATCTCTGCGGCTCGTCGTGCTTGTGTCTGGCCCTTAACGTCCGCAAAGTCAGGCTCAGAGTTTTCCGGCATCTCTGGGATATAAACCGGAGGAACTGGACGCGGCTCAATTTCTCCCTTCAGCATTAAGACGAGTTCACTCAAACTGTCAGCACAATACGCGTTTACTCCCTTAACAAGCGCAACTTCTTCGGCATTCTCAACAGGGACGTAAAGCGGAATATTCAGCTCACGAGCGAGAAAAGCCGCCGGAACAGCCCCACGAACACGCCGCAGTCTTCCGTCAAGAGCGAGTTCACCCATGTATAAAGCCTTTGGACATTCACTAATCATACTCGTAGCGTGTAACATTCCGAGCGCAATTGGTAAGTCTAATAATGCTCCTTCTTTGGGAATGTCAGCAGGCGCAAGATTTACGGAAATTCGCCCCTTCAAGTTCAAACCGAGATAACGAAGTGCGGCACGAACTCTCTCGCGGGATTCTCGGACGGCAACGTCAGGCATTCCGATGATAGAGATTGCAAAAAGCCCTCCGGTTATCTCAACTTCAACTTCGACCGGAAGAGCTTCAACGCCTCTTAATGTTACGCCGAGAATATTTCGCAAGTTTTTATTTCTCCTGTTTATAGTATGTGAGTTTTGATTATACCATATACCGGCACTTTCGCTCCCACCCACCCGCCCCGCTCAAGTGCCGGCCAGATGAGAGCAGGAAATTTACTTCGCTTTATGCCGCTTCCAATAAAGATAATATCCTCCGGCAATCGCACACGCCAGAGCTATACATGCAAAAGTTATCACATGTAAATATTCCTTCAGTAAATTTTGATGTTCACCGAGCAAATATCCCGCAAAGGTCAGCACGCAAACCCAAGCTCCGGCTCCGATCGTCGTAAAAAGCATGAAAGTCTTCATCGGCATTCTGGCAATTCCGGCAGGAAGCGAAATATATTGACGAATTACGGGTAATAATCTCCCGACTAACGTGCTGACGTGGCCATGACGCGAGAAAAATTCATCGGCTTTGTTAATGCTCTCAGGAGAGACGAAGAAGTATTTTCCGTATTTCAGCAAGAACGGACGGCCAAGTTTCACAGCTACCCAGTAATTGAACAGCGCACCCAGCAAACTCCCGGCAATCCCGGAAATTAAGACGAGAGATAACGACATTTCACCTTTCCACGCAAGATAACCGGCAGGAGGCATGACAACTTCACTTGGGAACGGAAAGAAGGAGGATTCAAGGAACATTAGCGAGATAATTCCAGTGTAGCCCATGCTTCCGATTGTGTTCACGAGCCATTCTGTGAGTGCGCTGATGATATGCATTATAAACCGAGCTCCTCTTTCACTGTAGGATCATAAGCGATATTGCCGCCCATTTCTTCGAGTTTCTTTTGTGAGTGAGTTGCAGAGATAAATCTTATTGTCCCGGAACTGCTCCTCATGCAGAGTGAATTTGTCTCAATGTGAGCTCCATGATAATGAACGCCCCTTAACAAATCTCCGTCAGAACCTCCAGCCGCCGCAAAAAAGACGTTATCACTCTTGACTAAATCGTTAATCGTCAAAACCGTGTCTTTCGTTAAGCCGCGTTCTCTTGCTCGTGCCTCGTCCTCTTCATTTCGGAAATAGGGCATACACTGCATGTTAGCGTCAAGACACTTCATAGCGCACGCGGTGATTACGGCCTCAGGAGATCCGCCAATTCCTAAAAGTAAGTCAGCCGATTCGTGTCCGGGTAAACTCGTCATTAATGAGCCAGCAACGTCGCCGTCCCCGATTAATCTTATTCTCGCGCCAATCTTCCTGACTTTTTCGAGAATTTCATGATTTCTCGGACGGTCAAGCATTACTACGGTTGTCTCCTCAATCTTTTTGCCTTTAGCCTTCGCGACAATTCTAACGTTGAACTCAACAGGAGCTTGAATGTCAATATATCCTGCGGCTTCCGGGCCCGTAACAATCTTATTGAGATAGAACAAGTTTTCCGGGCTGAACATTGAGCCTCTCGGTGCGGCGGCAATTACGCTGATAGCTCCGTCCTGCCCCTGAGCAACTAAGCGTGTGCCGTCTATTGGGTCAACAGCAATATCCATTTCCGGGCCTTCACCTGTACCGACACGCTCACCGTTGTAGAGCATGGGGGCTTCGTCCTTTTCGCCTTCACCGATTACGACTACGCCGTTCATTTTTACACCGTGAAGAACGTAACGCATAGCCTCAACAGCGGCGCGGTCAACCTCGTTTTTGTCGCCAAGTCCAAACCAGCGTCCTGATGCCATAACGGCGGCTTCTGCGGAGCGCACGAGTTCCATAGCGAGATTTTTATCCTGAGCAAACAATGCCATGAGAAAATTTACCTCCCTCGAAATATTTTATGTGAATTGATGAATTGTAATTGTGAAAGATTATATACTAAATCAGCGCAAAAATTTATCCGATATTTTTATACACAAAAAAATTTTTCGACATTCTCACAGATTAAAGAATAAACTAACTCCATGAATTAGCGTAAAAAATTCCCTCCCGATTGCTCAGAAGGGATTTAATTCTCAAATTCCGCTAACTTTTATTACTGCACTATCTCGGCTCCGGCTTCTTTCAACACTGATATAGCATTCGCGAGATCTTTGATGTTGAATATAAAATACACTTTGCTGTTCAGTTCGAACAGGTACAGTTGCTCAATATTCACGCCAGCGTCGGAGAAAACTTTAAGCAATGTGTTCAGTCCACCGGGAACATTAGGAATCTCAACCGCAATTACATCCTCGATTGTTGGAGCAAATCCGGCCTCTTTCAAAGCTGCCGAAGTCGCTTCAACATCATCCACCATGAACAGAGCGTCGGTATCGTTCCTGATTGTAATACCGTTGAGGTTGATATTGTGGTCGGCGATTACCTGTGTCATCTTCTGAACGCTGCCCGGCTCATTCGGACTGGGTACAGCAATCTGCTTCAACTGCAAAACTTTTTCTCCGTTGAGAGCATACGCCGATGCACACGCAAGAACTAACATTAATAACGAAAGAGTTAATACTGCAAAACGTCTCGTCTTCATAGATAAGAACTCCTTTATTAAATTGAGATTACAAAACTTTAGCATTATATATATATATATTGTCAAGTGTTGATATGCCTCAATTTTCACTCT
>JAFTCP010000052.1 GCA_017454625.1 Synergistaceae bacterium | reverse complement strand
TGTGAGATAATTTACCCAAAAAAGGAAATGACATCATGAAATCTTTACCTCACGACCACGATAAAAATATTCAAGTTATCCTTGAGAGTATGCCTGTAGATGAGAAATTTTCAGAGGCAGCCGAGATTTTCCAGCAATTAGGGGACGGAACGAGATTAAAAATTTTATGGTTAATCTCTCACAGCCGGGAATGTGTATCGAATATTGCCGCCGCACTTGGTATCAGCAAAGCTCTGGCCTCTCATCATCTGCAAATCTTACGCCGCAGTAATCTTGTTGATGCTGTCAGAGTTGGAAAGGAAATTCATTACTCGCTTAACGACACGGACGAAGCAAAATTACTTCACAAAACTATTGATGCCCTCTTCAAGATTACATGCCCCGTTGACGATAAAATTTAACGCGTTATAATTCAAACATTCAAATAAACGTTTTATTATTAGGAGGATAAATTATGAATGAGCATGTAAAAGTCTTGCTCAGGATAATTTTTGCTGGGTTAATATTGGCCTGTTTGATTTTCTTTCGTGTCGATAATGCTTTATTATTTCTCGTGCCATATTTGATTGCGGGCTATGATGTTTTGTTTGAGGCTGTCGAGGGGATTATGAAGCGTGAAATCTTCGATGAATGCTTCCTGATGACGATTGCTACGGTTGGAGCTTTAATTCTCGGTGAATACTCTGAGACTTCGGCTGTAATGATACTTTATCAGCTCGGCGAACTTTTTCAAGATTACGCTTCGGACAAAAGCAGAGACAGCATCACGGAGCTAATGAATTTGCGGCCGGATTACGCGAATGTTGAGAGAGACGGGACACTCGAAAAAGTTTCACCTGAGGAAGTCAAAACGGGGACGATAATAACGATTAAGCCCGGAGAAAAAGTTCCTGTTGACGGCGTAATCATTGAAGGAAGTTCAAGCATTGACACAGGAGCTTTAACCGGAGAAAGTCTGCCGAGAGACGTAAAAGTTGATGATGAAGTTCTCAGCGGATGCATAAATCTCTCAGGAGTTTTGAAGGTCAAGACGACGTGCGAATTTTCCCAGTCGACAGCCTCAAAAATTCTTGAACTCGTCGAGAATGCCTCATCAAGAAAATCACACTCCGAAAAGTTCATCACACGTTTTGCAAAAGTTTATACTCCTGTCGTCTGCATTTTGGCCCTATCGCTCGTGATAATCCCGTCGTTGATAAATCCGGCCAATTTTCACACTTGGCTTTATCGCGCTTTAACCTTCCTCGTAATAAGCTGTCCTTGTGCGCTTGTGATAAGTATTCCATTAACGTTTTTTGCTGGAATTGGAGGAGCCGGACGTGCGGGAATACTCGTTAAGGGCTCAAATTTCCTTGAGATGCTCGCTAAAACTTCATGTTGCGTGTTCGATAAAACCGGGACACTTACTCAGGGAGTTTTTGAGGTCGTTGCTGTTCATCCTGACATAATGAATGAGACTGAGCTTTTGCACATGGCCGCACACGTTGAGAGATATTCAACTCATCCTGCCGCTGAAGCCTTAAGACGAGCATATCCGAATGAAGCTGATGATTGCGAAGTTGAAGAGGTTGAAGAGATTGCGGGGTATGGAGTTCGGGCGAAAGTCAACGGGGATATTATCTGTGTAGGAAGCTCAAAGTTCATGGAGAAGATTAATGCGAAATGGCATCCATGCACGAAAATTAAATCAGGAACGGTTATTCACGTCGCGATTAACGGGAATTACGCCGGTCATGTCGTAATCTCTGACGTTGTAAAACCCAATGCTAAGAAAGCTATTGACGAGCTAAAGAGCCTGAACGTGAAGAGAATAATCATGCTCACAGGCGACACGAACACGACTGCTCAGGAAGTTGCGCGTAATTTAGGGCTTGAAGAGTTTTACGCTGAGTTACTGCCGAGTGGTAAAGTTGCTAAAGTTGAAGAGTTAATTACGAGTGATAAAGCTGCTTTCGTTGGCGACGGAATTAATGACGCTCCTGTACTTGCTCGTGCTGATGTCGGGCTTGCAATGGGCGCGCTTGGTTCTGATGCGGCGATTGAGGCTGCTGATGTTGTCTTGATGGATGATGACGTTCTGAAAGTCCCGAAGGCCGTAAAAATCTCGCGTAAGACTATGAGGATTGTGAAGGAAAATATTTATTTCTCGGTCGGTGTGAAAATCCTGTGTCTAATTCTCGGGGCTTTGGGAATTGCTAATATGTGGCTTGCAATCTTCGCCGATGTCGGTATTATGATTTTGTGCGTGATTAATGCAATTCGTGCGATGTATTAAGAAGGAGGCATGATTAAGATGAAATATGATTTTGAGACCGTCCATAAACGCATTAATACGGGCTCCGGAAAATGGGACAAAATGGCACAATTCGGAGTTCGTGAGAGTGATGACATTATCCCGTTTTCAGTTGCTGACATGGAATTTGTTACGGCTCCGGAAATTGTTGACGCGCTTAAACGTGAGCTTGACACTTCGATTATGGGCTATGAGAACCCGACGAGTGAATATCTCGAAACAGTCTGTAACTGGATGAAAACTCGCCATAACTGGGACGCTAAACCCGACTGGATTTTGAATACGAGCGGAGTTGTCAACGCGTTCTTCGAGGCCGTGAGAGTTTACACGAAACCTGGCGACGGAATTATGCTCACGACTCCCGTATATTTCCCAATGTATATGGCAATTCGTGATTACGGGCGTGAACTCGTTGATTGCAAGATGATTGACACGGGAAAAAGTTACGAGATTGATTTTGACGATTTCGAGCGTAAAGCGTCTGACCCAAACACGAAGATGTTAATACTCTGCAGTCCTCATAATCCTTGCGGGCGAATTTGGACACGTGAAGAGTTAATGAAAATCGGCGAAATCTGCTTGAAGCATAATGTTCTTGTTGTCTCCGATGAAATTCACTTTGACTTAGAGATGCCGGGCCATAAGCATACAGTTTTTGCGTCGCTCAGTGATGAGATTGCTAATAATTGTCTAGTTCTCACAGCTCCAAGCAAGACATTCAATATTGCCGGTCTCCAAACGTCGAATATTTTTATCCCTAATCCTGAATTGCGCGAGAAATTTTATGCTTCCTTAAAGCTCATGAACCCTAACCCCAAGTGCAACATTCTCGGCTATAGAGCTTGTGAGGCGGCGTATAAGTATTGTGCAAATTGGCTTGATGAATGCTTGAGCGTGATTGACACGAACAGGAAGATTATTTGCGACTTTATCGAACGCGAACTTTCGGCAATAAAAGTTTACGACCTCGAAGGAACTTATTTAATGTGGCTGAATTGCAACGACTTAGGCTTAAGCTATCAGGAACTCGAGCGGATTAATCAGACTGAAGCAAAATTATTCTTCGATGAAGGCTATGTTTTTGGGCCGCAGGGTGAGGGCTTCGAGAGATGGAATATTGCATGTCCAACGAGATATATTAATGAGGCACTCGCGAGAATGAAAGAAGCATATACGAAGTAGAAAGTTTTTGCTAGAATTTACACGCTGAGACATTAGGGAGCTGTACATGTGGTATAGCCCGTTATTGGACGTTTACCCCTTTGGTTTCAGGTTGATGGTGTTTGTTTGCTTGAGGTTCACGCAGCTTGTCCTGTTCAGTTGGGACTGTTCGTGGAGAGGCAGACGAACACTTTTCTTTTGCTGTATACTATTATGAAAATATCACAAGGAGAGAATAAATTTTGCTTTACGGCATTATAGCTTTTGTTATAGTTATAGCCGTGTGTGTGCTTGTTCATGAGTTCGGGCATTACATCACGGCGAAAATTTTAGGCGTTCAGGTTCACGAGTTCGCGTTCGGAATGGGGCCCGCAATTCTTCAGCACCGGAGTAAAAATAACATGCTCTGGTCGTGGCGTTTATTCCCAGTCGGAGGATTTTGCAGATTGGCCGGAATGAACGAGGACGAGGACGACGAGGAAGTTATTCCCGGAATGGGCTTCAACGAACAACCAGCTTGGAAACGTTTCTTTATACTTCTTAACGGCTCACTCTTCAACTTAATTCTCGCTGGCGTTTTAATGGCGATGTTCCTTTATGGTCATGGAGTTCTTGACATGGAGCATACGAGAATAGGTGAAATTATGCCGGGATTTCCGTCTGAAGCGGCAGGGCTTAAAGTCGGCGATGAAGTTCTGAAGGTCAACGATTTTTCCGTAACGAAATGGCGCGAGATGTCCGAGAAAATTCGTGTTGAAGCGGCAAATAATGAAGATGTAACTTTCGAGATTAAGCGCGGCGATGAAATCTTAACACTCAGCGTAAAAGTTCCCAATAACGAAGAATACGGCCGGCCAATGCTCGGAATTTCCCCGTCTTACACACGTTACGGACTTTATCAGGCCTTCAGGAGTTCAGCAGGTTACACATACAGAATGACGGCTTTAATGTTGCGCGGACTTGTTGAGCTTATTACAGGCCAGCAGGAAGCAGACGTTACCGGTCCGGTCGGGATTGCTTCAATGTCAGGGCGTGCGATGCGTTCAGGTTTCTGGGACTTCATAACATTTATCGCGATAATCGCGTTGAACTTGGGAATATTAAACTTGTTCCCAATCCCTGCGCTCGACGGAGGAAGAATTTTATTTGTCCTGTTGGAGATGATTTTACGCCGAAGATTACCTGAAAAAGTCGAAAACTGGATACATACAGCCGGTTTCGTAGTCTTAATTTCGTTGATGATACTTGTAACCTGCAAGGATGTCTATAATTTATTCATCACTCACTAAATCATGAACAGTAAACGACAGGTAAAAATTAATTCGCTCACAATCGGCGGGGACTCTCCTGTTAGAGTTGAGAGCATGTTGAAAGTTTCGCTTGATAAGCATGAAGAGTGTCTTGCTCAGTGTGAAAGGTTAATTAACGCTGGCTGTGAAATGGCTCGCGCTGCTCTTCCCGACAAGAAATTTGCTGAGGACTTGAAGTATCTCGTTAATAATACTCAGCTTGTAATCATGGCGGATATTCACTTTGCCCCGGCACTTGCGATTTTAGCTATGGAGTCAGGCTGTCGGGCAATCAGGATTAATCCGGGCAATATGCCTCTGAACAGGTTAAACGACGTAATAACATGCGCGAAAAGTTCCGGTGTCGTAATTCGCATCGGAGCAAACGGCGGTTCAATCTCTCTAGCACAACTTGACGAAGCAAAAGGAGACCGGGCAAAAGCATTATTTATCGCTGTACGTGAACAGGCAGAGTTATTATTGCGCAACGACTTCACAAATTTAATATTATCCGCGAAATCCTCAAGTGTTCCTGAATGTGTGAGAGCTAATGAGTTAATCGCGGAGGCTTATCCGGATTTTCCCATGCATATTGGACTTACTGAAGCAGGGCCGGGCGACGGAGGAATTGTTAAGGGTACGGCGTGTATCTCGAATTTATTAATGAAGAATATCGGCGACACACTCAGAGTTTCATTGACGGATGAACCAGAAAGAGAAGTAAAAGTTGGCTACGAAATTTTGAAGGCGTTAGAGCTTAGAACACGAGGCGTGAATTTAATATCGTGTCCGACTTGCGGAAGACGACGCGCTGACGTTATGAGGCTCGTAAAAATTGTTGAACCTATGCTCGCAAAATTACCTGATGGCGTTTCAGTTGCTGTGATGGGCTGTGAGGTAAACGGTCCGAAAGAAGCTAAACACGCAAAATTCGGGATTGCCGGGACACCAGGAGGAGCATTGCTTTTCCGTGAGGGTGAAAGAGCGGGCGAGTATAAATTTGATGAGCTCGAAAAAGTTTTGCCTGAGTTCTTCGGTCTTAACTGAGAAGATAAATTTTCCCCTGCCACTTTGACGGGGGATTTTCTTTATGCCTGTTAATTATCGATTGGCTTTATAACTTTACAGGGAACTCCAGCCGCAAGAACATTCGGAGGAATATCACGAGTTACTACGCTTCCCGCGCCTATCACAGAACCTGCACCGATTGTTACGCCGCCTATTACTGTAACACTCCCGGCAATCCAGCAATTATCGCCGATAACTATGGGCTTCGCGTATTCAAGCACTCTCATTTCTCCGTTGGACTGAAGTTTCGGGTTTCGTTCTTCGTATCTCAGCGGGTGAACGGCGGTTAAGAGTGATACGTTCGTTCCAAGCATGACATTATCGCCGATTGTTACAGGACAGACATCAAGAACTGTGAGATTAAAATTAGCGTAAAAGTTTTTACCGATGAAAGTATTCACACCATAATCAAAGTAAATTGGCCCCTGAAAATATGCTTCTTCTTCGGTATCACAATTCGGCAGAAGCTCTTTCAGTATCGCACATCGTGTTTCTTCGTCGGTCTCGAAAGTCTGATTAAACATCGTGCATAATCTGTGTGCCTTATGCCTGAGCATGACGAGTTCAGGATCAGAAGGCTTGTATAATTCGCCGCGTATCATTTTCTCAAATTCTGTCATAAATTTTCTCCCTTCGTACATAATAATTAATAATTCTCAGCAATAAAAAGTTTTCACGAATGCTATAATTTTACACAAGATATTCACAATTCACAAAAACTTTTACATGTTTAATTCAATCTGAAAGGAGAAATTTTTCACAATGGTTCAAGGCTCAATGCTCGTTGTAATTCTCGTAATTGCCATCGTCTTAATGGTCTTGTTAATCTCCAAGATGAAGTTTCATCCGTTTGTTGCTCTGTTTGCTGTAGCTCTGGCAATGGGGCTTGCTGTCGGAATGGCTCCGGCTAAAGTTCTCGACACGATATTAAACGGTTTCGGCGGAACTTGTCGAGGAATAGGAATTGTAATTTTACTCGGAACGATTATCGGCGCAATGCTTGAGAAGTCGGGAGCGGCTTTCACAATGGCTGACAGCGTATTAAAAATTGTCGGTGAAAAGCGTCCGGCTTTAGCTATGAGTTTAATCGGCTGGGTCGTATCAATTCCCGTCTTCTGTGATTCCGGCTTCGTAATTCTCTCATCACTCAACAAATCCTTAGCACGCAGAAGTAAAGTCAGGCTTTCTGTCATGGCTATAGCTTTATCAACAGGACTTTACGCGACACATACGCTTGTTCCTCCGACACCGGGACCAATCGCGGCGGCTAATGAACTCGGTGCTGATTTGGGAATGGTCATAATGTGGGGAATTGTTGTATCAATAATCTCTGTCATTGCCGGTTACATTTACGCGTTAATCGCCGGGCCTCATCTTCCTGTTCCTTTTGACGACAACCAAGCGGCCGGAGAATCTTACGAGGAACTCAAAGCAAAATACGGAACTCTTCCGTCAGCGTTCAAGTCGTTTGCTCCGATTTTAATACCATTAATCTTAATCGCGTTCAGCTCATTTATCAGCTATCCTTCAACTTTGGCGAAAATCGGCGGTAAAGAAACAACGTTATTCATCGTCTCCAACTTCTTGGGAAATCCCGTAATAGCTTTATCAATCGGCGTAGTGTTATGCTTCTTCCTTGCTCCATTCACCGAAGAAGTTACTAACGGCTGGATTGGCGAAGGCGTGAAAGACGGAGCTAACATTATCATGATTACGGCGGCAGGCGGAGGATTAGGAGCGGTTATTGCGGCTTCTGGCGTTGGAAATTACATCGGCGAGGCTTTATCATCATACAACTTCGGAATATTCCTTCCGTTTATTATTGCGGCAGCTCTGAAAACTGCACAAGGCTCATCAACAGTAGCAATCGTAACGACTGCGCAGATTATCGCCCCGATGCTTGCTTCTCTTGGACTTGGCTCACCAATGGGAGGAGTTCTCGCGACGTTAGCAATCGGAAGCGGAGCTATGGTTGTTTCACACGCTAACGATTCGTATTTCTGGGTTGTTACTCAGTTCAGCGATATGGACTTGAATACGGCGTATAAGGCTCAGACTGTCGCAACGTTAATTCAAGGCGTTGTTGCTGTTCTGGCGATTTATGGAATTTCATTGTATATGCTGTAAGACTGGGAAAAATTTACGAGTCGCGCTCCCACCCTCCGGCTACGCGCAATAACACATTAGGTGTCATTGCCCCGCCCCGCGCGGCTCGTTTTCGTAAAAATTGGAGATGATTACTTATGATAAATATTCCTAAAAATATTTTCCGTGAGTATGACATTCGCGGAGTTGCTGACGTTGATTTGACAGATGAGATTGTTAATGCAATTGGCCGGGCTTATGGTTCATGGCTAGTTCGTGCTGACGTAACCAAGAGCATAACCGTAGGAGGAGACGCGCGGCTTTCGACACCGAGAATTAAGAAGGCATTAATCGACGGCGTTTTATCAACCGGGCTTGATGTCGTTGACGTTGGACTTGTTACTACACCTATGCTTTATTGGAGCCTGTTACGTTTTGGCTTTGCCGGAGGCGTAATGATTACGGGTTCGCACAATCCTTCGGACATGAACGGACTTAAATTATGCTTTGAGCGCGGAACTTTATGGGGTCAGGAAGTCCAGAACATAAGGCTTATAGCTGAGAGCGGAAATTTTGAGACAGGCAGGGGAAAATTAACTCAGGCCAATATCGACGATGATTATCTGAAAATGTTAGTGTCAAAATTCGATTTACCGTTCAGCAAAAAGTTCAAGGTCGTGTGCGATTCAGGAAACGGAGCGGCAGGAGTTACGGCGAAAAAATATTTTGAGATGCTCGGCTGTGAATGCATTTCATTATTTGACGAACCCGACGGACATTTTCCCAATCATCACCCTGACCCTCAAAAACGCGAGAACTTACAAACTTTAATAGCTCGCGTGAGAGAAGAGGGCGCGGACGTTGGATTTGCATTTGACGGAGACGCTGACAGAATAGGCGTTGTTGACAACAAAGGCGATGTAATCTTCGGCGATAGATTAATGACGTTATACTGGCGCGAAATTCTCAAGACTAATCCCGGCGCAATCGTCCTTGTTGAGCCTAAATGCAGTATGGTTCTTCCTGAACAGGCCGAGAAATTCGGAGGGAAAGTTGTTTACTGGAAATCCGGCCACTCAGTAATCAAAGCGAAGATGCGCGAGACTGGAGCATTATTCAGCGGGGAATATTCCGGGCATATGTTCTTTGCTGATGAATTTTTCGGACATGACGACGCTTTTTATGCCGCTGGAAGACTTTTACGTATAATCTCCAACGCTAACGATGACTTAGCTCACATGATGAGGGCAATTCCAATTTACCCGTCAACCGAAGAAATTCGCGTGCCGTGTCCTGACGAGGAGAAATTTGCGATTGTCGAGAGAATTAGCGCGAAGGCTCAGGAAAAATATACTTGCAGTACGATTGACGGCGTGAGAATAATTTATCCGGACGGCTGGGGATTAATCCGAGCTTCCAACACTCAGCCCGTAATGGTCGTTCGCTGTGAAGGCAGAAATCAACAGGCCCTCGAAGAAATCATGAACGACGTAAAAGCCCGCGTACTCAGTGAAGGACTTCCGGATTTCACATGGACATTTTAAGCGCGACAACTCAGGCCAGACCGCAATACGGGGTAATAATTTATCCTGAAAGCGGCCGGCCCCTTCCTGTTTATGAGAGCGTGAAAGCAGGTATTGTTGATGATAATCCTGAAACAGGAAATTCTTGCAGTCAGCATTTATACAATTATGAATGTAAGATTGAAAATGAGACAGCAATATTGCCTTCTTGTGGTTCGTATCAGCCTATTTATGAGCAAGCAAAAGCAGATATTATTGATAACGAGACAATAATACAGCCTTCTTCAAGTTATGTCGATAACAGAGCGACAATACGGCCTTCTGTAAGTCAGATTGATAAAAAACCACATCATTATGACCACACCGAGCTTGAAATCGGCTTCGGAAACGGTGAATTTACCGTGCAATATGCTAATGCTCATCCCGAAATTTTTCTTTACGGCCTCGAAATTTCGCAGTCATGCGTATTGAAATGTGCTCGGCGTGCTGAGGGCTTGAAGAATTTGCGGTTGATTAACACCGATGCGAGATACATGCTTCGTGAATTGTTCGTTGATGAGAGCTTCGGGAAAATCATAATGCAGTTTCCTTGTCCCTGGCCCGGCAACGGCAACGCTCATAGACGAGTTACGGCGAAGGATTTTGCTGACGGTCTCGCGGCAGTCCTGAAAGTCGACGGAATTTTTGAGATGGTTACGGACGACGAGGATTACGCTTACGAGGTCAAAAGAGTTCTGGGAAATCATGAGGCTTTGAATTGTGAGAGCTTCGAGATTAATATTGACCGGCCAATTACGACGAAATACGAACGAAAATGGCTGGCTGAGGGCAAGAATATTTACACGCTGAAATTCAGGAAGACGAAAAATTTTACGGTTATACGGAGAACATCACAGGAAATGCATATAAAGATTACACACGAAGTTACGCGGGAAAGTTTAGAGAGCTTGAAAAATATTACGGGCAAAAAGGACAACGATAAAACTTTCTGGAAATTCGGGAAAACTTTTACGGACGGAAAAATATTTTTACTCGAAACTTTGACGAGCGATGACGAGTTCGAGCAGAAATTTTACATTCATATTGCTCCTCACGACGACGAAGGATTTTTGCTGAGACTTGACAAAACAGCTGATGCTTTCTTAACTCCGGCTGTACGTTCAGCACTGAATGACGCGGCTGAAAAGTTATCATGAAGGAAGTTAGGCCGACTTCAGGGAGGGTTTTAGCGGCATTGTTTAACATTCTCGGTGAACTTGACGAGAGCACAAAATTTCTTGACATTTTCGCTGGAACTGGACGCGTCGGACTTGAAGCCTTAAGGCGAGGAGCAGGGGAATGCGTTTTTGTTGAGAGCGTGAGGGCCAGAGCTGAGGAGATAAAGAGGTCTGCACCTGAAAACTCGTTGATATTGTCGCTTGAAGTTCGGCGGGCTTTGTCGTGGCTGATTAAGCGTGAGAAAAAGTTTAACGTCATCTTCGCGGATCCTCCGTATAATTCAAATTGGCCTGATACATTAATAACTCTTCCGAACTTGACGGGAATTTTTGAGCCTGACGCAATTTTTATCATCGAACATTCAAGCCGTGAGCCCGTAACTCTCGCCAATAATCCGAACAATTTAGAGCTAATCTCAACGCGTGAATATGGTGAAACATCTTTAACTTTCATGCGGGAAATGACATAAAATTTTAATCCTGTTATAATCCCCTGCATTAACTCGAAAGGAAATTTTCACATGAATTCTTCAGCAATCCGAAAACAAGCGATTTCTAATATAATTCCTGCAATCGTTGTAGAAATCATGATGCTAATCTACAACTTGGCAGATACTTTTTTCATAGCCCAGACCCATGACCCTTTGCAATTAGCGGCTGTATCGTTGGCGGCTCCGGTTTTTCTCGTCTTAATCGCTATGGGAATAATCTTCATGGCCGGAGCAATGTCGTTCATCTCGCGTTCACTCGGAGCAGGTCAAAGGGAACGTGCTAATAATATTGCGTCGTTCTGCGTTTGGGGAAGCATTATTACGGGTTCGATTATGGCCGTGATATTTATGTTCTTCATCGAGAGAATTTTGCGTGCGATTGGTGCGAGCCCTGAGACTTTCAAGATGGCCTACAGCTATTTATCAATCGTAATTGCTTCAGCTCCGTTTGTGTTATTCTCGATGGCATGCGGAGGAATTATGCGGGCTGAGGAACACGCGACAGGAGCGATGATTGGACAAATCTTCGGTAACATGTTAAATGTCGTGCTTGACCCGATTATGATACTTTGGTTCGGCTGGGGAATTACGGGTGCGGCGATTGCTACGAGTGTCAGCATCGTGATTGGAGCTATGTATTACGCGGGATATTTTCTCTTTGGACGTTCGACGATAAGCATTCACGTGAAACATTTCAAGATTAAGGACGGAATTGCTTGGGGAGTTTTAGCGATTGGAATTCCTTCTTGTCTTGATTTATGGCTAATGAGCATCTCGCAGATTATCATGAACTCGTTAATGTCGGTTTATGGTGATATGGCTGTTGCGGCCGCCGGAGTAATGATGAGGATTGACCAGATTACGGGACTTTTCGCGATGGGAGCGGGTCAGGGCATTCAACCTTTACTCGGCTTCTGCGTTGGAGCTGAGGACTGGGAGAAGTATAAAGCTATGCTGAAATTTGCTCTGAACTTCACAATAACTTTAAGCCTGATGATGATTGCCGCGTGTTATCTTTTCACGAATAAGATAGTCGCGATATTTTTGACCGAGCCGGAAGCGTTCAGTTACGCCGTGAAATTCCTGCGAATAAAACTCTCAAGCAGTATATTATTTGCGGTATTCTTCATCTTCATTAATGCTCTTCAAGCTATGGGAAATGGCCGGGCCTCGTTAATTTTGAGTGTGTGCAGGCAGTGCGTTCTGTATATGCCGTTGTTGTTCATAATGAATTATTTTGCTGGCGAGTACGGAATAATCTGGGCATTGCCATTAGCGGAATTGCTATCACTTTTGCAGACGGTAATAATTTACGGCAAGATTATCTTCAACCCGAAAATTTTATTCGAGGCATAATGAGATGAATCACTTTTGCAGACTAATTTACGCGCAAGGTTATAAATCTTATTTGAAGTGTGATTAGACAACAATATGAAAGCTAGCATGATTTATCTATCCTAATAACGAGGCGACGACATGAAAGTTACTGCGATTTATCCAGGTTCATTTGATCCGATTACGAACGGGCATATTTACATTGCTGAACGTGCGGCGGCAATCTTCGATGAAGTTATTGTGAGTGTGCTTGTGAACGAGCGAAAGATTTCGGCGTTTAGTGTTCAAGAACGCTGTGAAATGGCTAGTGAGAGCTTGAAGCATGTGAAGAATATTCGGGTTGACAGCTTCAACGGCCTCTTAATCGATTATGTCCGTCAAAAGCAAGCCGGAGTAATAATTCGTGGGCTTCGGGCGATGAGCGATTTTGAGTATGAGTTTCAGATGGCATTGATGAACCGGAAATTAGCGCCTGAGATTGAGACGTTTTTTATCGTTACGGATCCAAAGTATTCTTACGTGTCGAGCTCAAGCGTGCGTGAGATATTTCATTTCGGTGGGACTGTGAAGGATGTTGTGCCGAAGAATGTATTTGAGAAGCTGCGGGAGCGTTACAGGGAAAAATAACACTCCCGGAAAATTTTTGCTATTGTGCCGGCTTAACGTCAAGTTCCTCAAACTCGATACGCTTTGTATCTTCTTCAAGAGGCACGACGTATTCACGCTCAACGTAAACCCAATCTCCCCAAGTTCTTGGCCTGAAACGTTTTAGGGTTATCATGTTGTCGTTAATCTTGAAGCCCAAACGTGTAATCAAAGGACGTTCGCCGTATTTGAAGGGTAAAATGTGCCAGAAAGTTACGCGTACCCAGAAACCCGCCGGAATATCGCGAGCATTCCCGTTCATCATGAAGTCAGAAATATATCCCCAGTCGCCGCTCCTGTGAGCTATCTTGTTCGTGTGGTTCTCTAAGCCCTCGAAAATATCCAGCTTCAACGAAGTATCCTTGTCAGATTTAATCATGAACACGCTGAAAATTCCTTCATCAGGCTGTACTTCCTCGTCAGGAGACTCCGGATTAGGTTCAACCGGTTTTGTCCGGAATGTTCCCATGTGAAGAACTTTAAGGCCGTCTTGTGTCGTGAAGCCTATTGAATTTCCAAAATCCCGCTGAATTACGAAGCTCGAAACGTTGACATCAAAACTTGCAATCTCATCTGCCGACGCACAAAGCGAAATCGCAAGCACAAAGATTAACGCATAAATAATTCTTCTCATTGCAATTCTCCTCCTTATTGAGTTTCTAAATCCCTAAGGTCAAGACGTTCACATCAAAACTAGCATAAGCGTAACACGAGAGCATTAACACGGAGATTAACGCGCAAATAATTTTCCTCATTTCGTCTTATCTCCTTTCGTCTTCTCGCCGTCTTCAAGTTCGTCAAGCTGAAAATCTAATTCCGTCTCGTTCTCCTCAAGCTCAAAAACTTTCTGCTCGATCTTCTGCCATTCTGTATAAGGCTTCGGGCGTATCCTCTTGAAAGTTAATTCGTTGTCGTTGATAACAAAGCCTATGCGTGCGATAACCGGATGAGCGCCGTATTTGAACGGTAAATCATGCCAGAAAGTTACGCGTACCCAGAAAGTTCCGAGAATGTCGCGAGGGTTTCCATTCGTATCAATGTCAGCAATATAGCCCCAAGGCGCGCTGTTTCTCCAGCTGAATTTGTTAGTCCTCGTGTCGAAGCCGTCGCGAACATCAAGCTGAAGTGGAGTATCTTTCTCCGAACGAACCATGAAGACGCTGAAAATTCCCTCGTCAGGTTCAGCATCAGGCGATAATGTCTCAGGCTGAGCAGTTCTGAATGTTCCGAGATAAACTATTCGTAATCCCTCAGGACTTTTCATGTCGATAATATTTCCGGACTTGTCGCGCTTGACTTCCTGAACATCTCCGCTTACGGCATCATCAGCAAAAGCACAGCTTGCAAACGCGAATAAAACGATTAATGCACAAAGAATTTTTTTCATTATAATATTTTCACCTGCAAGTTCTCCAAGATTGAAAGTTGTCTTATTTTCTCACTCAATTTCAAGCATAAATAATAAATCAGCTCATTTCCTCCTTTGTGATTAAGAAATTTTTACGCAATGCTAATGAATGAAAAGTTTTGACGGAGATATTTTATCAGCAAGCATTATATTTTAGCAGTGTGTTATCATTATCAAACTCTTTCTTTAGGACGTGAATTAATCTGTGAACAAGAAACTTAATCTCGCTGAGCTTTTATCTTACGCAGGAAACTATAAACTTTTCACGTATGCTTCATGTTTTCTTGCCGCTTTAAGCTCACTAATCGCTATAATTCCCTTCTGGTATGTCTGGAAAATTGCAGGCTCGATAATCTTTGACGCTGACACCGGAAACATCGCGCTTTACGGGAAAATTGCCGCAATCTCCGCTTTAATCGCAATACTCGTTTACATCTCTGGATTGTTATGCTCTCACAAAGCCGCCTTCAGAATTGCCGCGAATATCAGGATAAAACTTTTACATCACATCGCTTCTCTTCCGCTTGGAACAATCGAAACTCTCGGAACCGGCCAATTACGACGAATTATTATTGACACGAGCGGAATGACTGAGACGTATTTAGCTCATCAATTACCGGACAAATACGCCGCAATCTTCTCATCAATCGGACTTGTAGGATTATTATTATGGGTTGACTGGAGATTAGCTCTTGTTAGCTTAGCGCCAATCGTCTTGGGATTTATCGTTATGGCTTTCATGACAGGCGAGAGCATGAGACGGAAAATTGCGGAGTATCAGAACGCGTTAAACATAATGTCGAATGAGGCCGTCGAATACGTTCGGGGAATTCCAGTCGTGAAAACTTTCGGACAAAGCATATTCTCATTTCGGAGGTTTAAACAGTCAATCGAAAACTATGCGGCTTGGACGATAGCTTACACTCAGGAGCTCAGAATGCCGATGATGTGTTTTACCCTCGCTGTCAACGGGAGCTTTGCTTTCTTGATTGCGGCAGGAGTTTTTACGGCGTTCTTTTACGGAGTTTCCCGCGAATTTTTAAGCAATTTCATCCTCGCTGTGATAATCGCACCCCTAATCTCCGTAACTCTCACACGAACAATCCGACAGAACGAAAACGAAATGCTCTCAGCTGATGCCATGCGAAGGATTAACGAAATTTTGAGCCTTAAGCCCCTTAGCGTTCGCGAAAATGTCTCTTCAGCTAACGATAATATCAACAGTAAAAATTTCTCATCGATTGACACAGGACATTCACGAATAGCGCCAAGTATCGAAATTGCTAATGTCTCGTTCAGTTATGGGAAAAATAAAGCCCTCTCAAGTGTCAGCATCAACGTAAAACCAGGTCAAACGCTCGCGCTCGTCGGACATTCAGGCGGAGGAAAGTCGACACTCGCAAAGTTAATCGCCCGCTTCTTCGACGTTCAAGCCGGGAAAATCTTTATCGGCAATCTTGACGTGAGGGATTACAGGCCGGAAGACTTGATGAATGAGATTGCGTTTGTTTTTCAGGACAGTAAGTTAATTCATGCTTCAATTCTGGATAACCTGAGAATGTCAAAGCCTGATGCTTCACTCGAAGAAGTCATGAACGCGCTAAAATTGGCCGGATGTGATGAGATTATCGCGAAACTTCCGGACGGGATTAACACGGTCATAGGCAGTCAAGGAGTTTTCTTGTCAGGCGGAGAAGTTCAGAGGTTGACGGTCGCACGAGCAATCCTGAAAAATTCTCCTGTCGTAATTCTTGATGAGGCGGCGGCATTCGCTGACCCCGATAACGAACAGAAATTACACGACGCAATTAAAACTCTCGCCAGGAACAAAACCGTAATCCTCATCGCTCACAGATTATCAAGCGTTAAAGATGCTGACATTATCGCCGTCCTTGAAAAGGGAAAATTGATAGAGACGGGAAATTTTGAGGAGTTAATCAATCTCAACGGGAAATTCGCGCAAATGTGGAAGGATTATCAGACTTCGTTGACATGGAATATTCATAAGGAGGGAAAATAATGCTCTGGCTCAAGAGGAGATTTGCTTTATCTGACAAGGGAACGTTCGACTTATTAATCGGCAGTCTGGCCTGCACTCTCCAAAATTTGGCGTTAATGCTTCCCGTCGGGTTAATATACTCGTTCATGAAACATTTAATCCTGCTGAGAGCCGCCGGAACAACTTTAACCGATAACAGCGCAAAGTTCTACATCTCAACAGCCGTGATAATCTTATGCTTAATGTTTATGGCTTCGTTCTTTCAGTATAATTCGACGTTCCTCGCGACTTACAGGGAATCAGGAATTAGGCGGATAACCGTAGCTGAGAGATTACGAAAAATTCCGTTGTCATTCTTCGCGAAAAAGGATTTAGCCGACTTGACAGCTTCGATCATGAACGATTGCGCGGCACTTGAAACATGTCAATCACATTTTGCGGCTCCGTTGATAGGTTCGATAATCTCAACGTCGATAATTGCTCTCTCGCTGCTCGTAATCGATTGGAGAATGGCAATAGCGGCTTTATGGGTTCTTCCGGTTGCGTTCGGAATTGTCGGATTATCGGCGAAAGTTCAGCAGAAGTTTTCTCGTTTATCACTCGGCGCAAGAATTTCATGTGAAGAGGGCGTGCAGGAATTTCTTGAATGCACGAAGGATTTACGCTCGAATAATTACGCTAATGCTTACGTTGACGGCTTAACGGGAAAAGTTAAGGAGTTCGAGAGACGCTCAATGAGTTCTGAACTCGGCACAGCAATTTTCGTCGTCTCAGCTTATCTCGTGTTGAAACTTGGGCTTGCTTCGACAGCTTTAACGGGAGCAATTCTCTTCTCCGAAGGTTCACTGAAGATGCCCGAATTTTTGTTGTTCATTCTGGCGGCCTCAAGACTTTATGACCCGCTCGAAGTCTCTCTGCAAAATTTAGCCGCGATAATCTCGACACGCTCAGGAGTTGACAGATTAAACGAGATATTCGACGCTGAAATCCAAACTGGAAGTGATAAACTCACAAACAGGAATTATGATATTGAGTTCCGTAACGTCAGCTTTAGTTATGATGATGGCGAGAAAGTTTTACATGAAGTTACTGAAACAGGAGGAGACAGCGAAATTTTAAATGATATTTCGCATACACAAGAGGGAGTTACAGAAGCGGGAAATAACAGCGAAATTCTGCGACGAGGAGAAGTTACGGAGGCAGGAGACAACGGCGAAATCTTACATGATGTCTCGTTCATAGCCAAGCAAGGAGAAGTTACGGCACTCGTTGGACCTTCTGGAGCTGGAAAGACGACAGCCGCGCGATTAATAACGAGATTTTGGGACGTTACGAAGGGAAATATTTTCATCGGCGGAATGAACGTTAAGGACGTTGACCCTGAAAAATTGATGTCGTTAATCTCCGTCGTGTTTCAGGACGTAATACTCTTCAATAATTCCGTTCTGGAAAATATCAGGATTGGCCGTAAGAACGCGAGCAACGAGGAAGTTATTAATGCCGGAAAATTAGCGAACTGTGAAGAGTTCGTATCGCGACTTCCTGACGGCTGGAAAACTCAAATCGGCGAAAATGGCTGTGAACTCTCAGGCGGAGAACGTCAGAGAATTTCAATCGCACGAGCAATCCTCAAAAATTCCCCGATAATCTTACTCGACGAGGCTACAGCTTCACTTGATGCCGAGAATGAGACCGTAATTCAGTCAGCAATCTCACGCCTAATCAAGAATAAAACCGTCCTTGTCATAGCTCACCGAATGCGCACGATTATGGGAGCTGATAAAGTTATCGTCCTCGCTGACAAGAAGATTGCTGAACACGGAACGCCGGAAGAATTAATGAAACTTGACGGGATTTTTGCTAACATGGTAAAAACTCAAGGGGGGAATTAAATCTTGCGCAACAAATTATTCTGGTCGTGTTTCTACGCATTTTTCTATTGCGGCATCGTCATGATTACAATCGGTTCTGCTTTACCGGACATGAGGGAGGCTTATAATCTCTCTGACAGTATGAGCGGAGCTTTATTATCCGTGTATTCACTCGGCAACTTAGCTTCAGGAGTTCTCGGCGGATATGCGGCGTTATTTCTCGGTCAAAAACTCGCTATTATCATCTTGGCCGGGCTTGTCTGTTTGGGAATGAGTTTATTAACCTTTGGACATGTGCAAGTTTT
>JAFTCP010000051.1 GCA_017454625.1 Synergistaceae bacterium | reverse complement strand
CTGGTCTTCCTGGAAGATGCGGTTCAAGCAAATTCCAAGCTCTATCTGAAATATCGTGTCGTCTGTAATCTTCTTTCATTTAATTAATTTTCTTCCCTCTATTATTTTTCTATATTTTATCATTCTTGACGACACTGTCTAGAAGAGGCAATTCAAGGAAAACTGAACGTGATAATCAAAGATACGCTTCCGAACGGCGAAATGCTTAAAACTTTGCGTGAGAATGGATATTCGACCAGCGTTTACGTAGTCTCAGCGCATGAACGAGAAAGCCTTTTGAGTCTTTACGAGAAATACGAAGGACAAAATGGCAGAACGAGAAATCGGAGATAAGCCGAAAATCGCAGAACATGATGAAATTTATCAAAAATTGCCTGAAACGCTCCAGAGAATCGAGGACGAAAAATTAGCCGATGAAATTCTGATCCGCAACCGCATGGGTGAAATAATTTACCACAACGAACTTAAAAATAATGAGTGGACAAAAACGCCAGAAGCGGCAAAGGCTCTTGAAGAAACTCGCAATCGTGCATGGATACCAGAAGAAATAGCCAAATATCAAGAGGATTGGCAAAACGTAATCCGAAGCATGTACGCGCGGGGAGCATCGCAAAAAGAAATAGACGAGGCTGAACAAGTCCGAAGCCGTTGCTTGAAAAGTCTCAGAACCGTATCACAGGAGAAAATCGCAGAATTGAACAAAGTCGAAGAAAACGAAATCGAGGCGGCAGTCTCGTTATTAAAAAATCCGCGTTCACTGGATAATTCCTCATTTCGAGGTTATGAAGCGTCAGCCCAGCAGAACGACACGCTTGACGTTTTAGACCAAATCAAGAAGAACGTTCAGGAGAACAAGACCGCTCTTGAAAAATTGAAACAGGCAGGATTATCGCCTGATAAGGATATAACGAAAAATAAAATTGTTAAGCAGGGTCAATTCCCGAATCTGAAAGGAGCGGAGGTAATTTCGCGAACGAAGGATACTCTGACACTCGTGAAAGGCCGAAGTCTTTTCATTTACGAGTTGAAGCGTCTTGAACTGAAAACCCCAGCATTAGGCCAGCCTGGAGAGAAATTAGATTTACGATGGCCAGCCGGACAGGAAAAAGTGCGAGGCACGAAAGCCCTTGAACGAGAGCAGCACCACAGCCGCGCACGTACTCAAAGCGAGGACATGAAATGAAGACGACAATCAAGGGAAATTACTCGTTCCGTAAGCTGTCGAAGCGTAAAGGCTCAAACGTACTTGCATTTATAGGACTGATTTTAATATTTCTCTCGTTGGTAGCAGGGACGCAATATTTTGCATGGAACGTCGGCAAAAATCGACTGCCCAATGAACTTTTCAGGTATGCAGGAATAAAAATTTACTCTCCGCTTGAAATAATCGACTGGCTGAAACTCTGGAAAACGAGTCATCGAGATATGGGAGACTCCACAGAAAGTTTAATAATCATGGGCGGTTGCGCGTTCATGGGAGTGGCGTTAATCGGAGTAACGATAAGAAACCGAAACGTGAAACAGGACGCGGCGAATCTGTACGGCTCTGCGCAATATGCAGAACTTGACGAGATACGAGAGGCCGGATTATTGCCACAAAAAGGCGAAAAAGGTGCAGGAGTTTACGTAGGCGGCTGGATAAACCCAAAGGACGGCCAGCAATATTATTTGCGTCATAACGGAAAAGAACACGTAATAGCGTTAGCCCCGACCCGTTCAGGTAAAGGCGTAGGCTTAGTAATCCCGACGCTATTATCGTGGGAGCATTCAGTTGTCGTACTTGATATTAAGGGCGAGAACTGGGCTTTAACTTCAGGTTGGAGACATCAGAACGGCCATAAAGTTTTACGTTGGGATCCGACTGACGCAAAAGAAGGACGGAGCGCACGATATAACCCTCTTGCTGAAATCCGAATCGGGACAGTTTACGAGACGGGCGACGTGATGAACGTAGCAACGCTATTAGTTGACCCCGACGGAAAAGGAGTTGACGGACATTGGGAGCAGACGGCACGGTCTTTATTAATCGGAGCGATAACCCACGTAGTTTATAGAGCCAGAAACGAGGGCAGAACGGGAAATTTATCCGAAGTTTTACATGAGCTGACGGGCGACGGTTACGAGGACATGGCGAACTCATGGAAGCAGTACGAACACAAGCACGAAGGCGATATTTTTTATGACCCGACGGGCAACGTTCGAGAAAGTTCATGCCACCCAGTTGTTGAGCAAGTCGCGAATGAAATGCTGAACCGAGCGGAGGAAGAAGCCTCATCGGTCTTATCGACAGCCGTAGCAAAGTTAGGGCTTTACACCGACCCTGTTGTAGCGAGAAATACGGCAACGAGTGATTTTCGTATTCATGATATAATGGACAACGATTCGCCCGTGTCGCTTTATCTTGTCTTGAACCCGACGAACATTCAAAGATTGAAGCCGTTAGTCCGACTTTTCATATCACAGTTAGTATTTATTCTGATGCCAGAAATGGAATTTAGTGGAGGGCAGATGAAAGCCCCATACAAGCACAGACTGTTATTGTTACTAGACGAGTTT
>JAFTCP010000050.1 GCA_017454625.1 Synergistaceae bacterium | reverse complement strand
TAGCCTCGTGCTTCCATAGCAATCGCAATTTCGTCGGCTCTCCTGAAGATTATTATGAACAATGGAATTAACACAGGAAAAAACGCCGTAACTCGCTTAAAAATATTTCCCTGATCCAGTCTCGCACCTCGCGACAACTGAGCACGAATAATTTTATCCGTCTCCTGCATCAACAACGGGATAAAACGTAAAGCCATTCCTATCATCATTGCGCTTTCATGAGCAGGAAACTTGAACTTTACTAAAGGTTGGAGCATGTAATCTAATCCGTCAGCGAGTTCCAAAGGGGCAGTCGTCAACGGGAGCATTACGGCAAACAGCATCAAGATTAACAATCTTGCCGACGTGAAAAAGCCGCGATAAAATGCACGAACCAGGCCAATATTGAACCAGCCCGCTATCAAGTTAAATACGAACGTGAATATCACCAGAAATAAAACAGGACGCGCGGCCTTAAGAACTATTCGCCAGGAAATTTTTGACACGTACACAATCGCTATTAATAACAATGTCCAGAAAGATAGGCTTAACACGCTTTTTGACGGGAACACAGCCGAGATTATTAATAGCAGCGAGAATAATTTTGCGCGCGGGTCAAGCCTGTGAATAAATGAGCCAGTAGGAATATATTGGCCGAGATTTACATTTGTGAAATACATGATATAAACTCCTGATAATCATACAGAAGGGGAAAATTGGGATTAACTCTGCGAATTTCAACCGACAACCTCAGAATATCCGGCCATGCCTCAGGCTCAAGGACATTCATTAACTCATCAAGAACTTCACGAGGTGAACCAGCTTTGACAAATCCGCCGTCCCTGAGAATTAAAATTTTGTCGCTGTAATTAAATGCCGTCTTCAAGTCATGCGTGATGGTAATTATCGTTTTTCCCTCGTCTCGTAACTTTCCGAGCATTGCTAAAATTTTTCGCTGATAAGACGCGTCAAGTCCCGCTAAAGGCTCATCAAGCACGACACATTCAGGCCGAGCCGACAAAACCGAAGCAATCGCTACAAGCCTTCTTTCTCCGCCGGATAAAGCTATCGGGTTGCGAGTGAGAAATTTTTCATCGAGACTTACGCATTGAAGTCCGTACAAAATTGCTTCATCAAGTTCAAATCCCTTGAAACCGGCATTTTTCGGCGCAAACGCTAACTCTTCCTTGACATTGGCCGAAAATAATTGGTCCTCCGGATGCTGAAAAACTAATCCGACTTTCTGACGCAGTTTATGAACTTCTTCACCCTTTTGCGGCAGATTTTCCCCGTCGAAATAAATATTTCCCTCCTGAATTTTGTATAACGCGTTGAGATGCTGAACGAGCGTTGATTTCCCCGAACCCGTCCTGCCAATAATCGACAGCCATTGACCAGAATAAAAACTCGCATTAATTTTTCGCAACGCGTAATTCTTCTCGTCATATCTGAACGATAAATCCTCAAGCCTGAACTTCTCCGCTCCTGCTTTATGTGAAACTTCATGAACTCTTGCATTAACTTTGATATTCGCGAAGTCGTCAGGGAAATTTATATTGTGAGCCTCAAAATATCTTCGCGCCTTGAACTCTTCAGGAAGCTCAAACCCTAAATCCTCCGCTTTATCCCAGAACTCCTGAGTGCTCCCCTGCCAGATAATTTCGCCGTGTCCAAGAACAATTACCCTTTGGATGTCGTCAAAATTTTCTGCTTCAATCTGATGCGTAACCTGAATTATCGTCATGCCGTCGGAATGAATTTTCCGCAAAGTTCGCTCGATGTCAACCCGTCCTTTTGGGTCAAGCATTGCGGTAGCCTCGTCGAGAATTAAGCAGTCAACTTTAGCCGCCAAAGCTCCGGCCAATGCTATACGCTGTTTCTCGCCCCCTGAGAGTGCGGACACTGAGTTTTCGCGCTTATGGAGCATGTTTACTCTTGCAAGAGCTTTATCAACACGAGCTTGAATTTCATGTGAGGGCAAGCCCTGATTTTCCGGAGCAAAAGCAATGTCATCTTCAACCATAGCCGCGACAATCTGATTTTCCGGATCCTGAAACACCATGCCTATAGTCTGACGTAATTCCCGGAACTCCATATCCTGAATGTTTACGCCGTTGATTAAGCACTCGCCTTCGTTCGCATCTTGAAGTCCGCCTAAAATTTTTACGAGTGTGGATTTTCCGCTCCCGTTATGTCCCAGTATCGCAACCCGTTCGCCTCTGTCTACAAAAAACGAGACGCGGTTTAATGCACGTCCCGTTGATTTTGCACTGTAAGAGTACGAAACTGAGCGTACCTCGATTAACGGGGTATTACTTCTTTTCGTCGTCTTTTCGGTCAACAAGTTCAATCACTGCCATCGGTGAGCCGTCGCCCTTACGCGCGCCCAGCTTTACAATCCTTGTATAGCCCCCTTTGTCAAAGCTCTTATACTTCGGAGCAATCTCCGCAAATAATTTCGTAGCAGCCTGTTTATGGGGCATCTTCGAGAACACTACGCGAATATCATGAACGCTCCCGCCCTTTGCACGCGTGATTAATTTTTCGGCAACCCGGCGTAATTCCTTCGCTCTCGTTACGGTCGTCGTAATGCTTCCGTTCAAGAACAAACTCGCGGCCATGTTTCCGAGCATTAACCTTCTGTGGCTTCCGTAGCGTCCAAGTGTCCTGTGGTCAACATGATGTCTCAATTTATTTTTGCACCTCCCTGTCTAAAAATCTATTCTTCTGTCGTTTCTTCTGTTACTTCTTCGGCTTCGTTAGCTTCTGGAGCTTCGTCGTCCGGCGTTGAAATTTCTTCCTCGTCGTCAGCCTCTAATTCTTCATCAGCTGTGTCGTCAGCAGGTTCCTCTTTTGCTGGTTTAACATCCGGCGCTCTTAAAGATTGTCCCATGCTCGCAAGTTTCGCTTCAATCTCGGTCAATGAGATTTTGCCGAGATTTCTTATCTTCAACAAGTCATCACGGGATTTCTGCAGCAAATCACCTATCGTGTGAATGCCGCCCCTCAGCAAACAATTTTCGCTCCTGATTGAGAGTTCGAGTTCATGTATCGAATGCGAGAATTGCTCGGTTTCGTCAATTTCCGGATTAATCGGCACAATCTTCACGTTATCGGAACTTTCAACAATCCGCTTAACCTGTGGTGCTGTTCCGACGGTGTCAGCAATCTGCTTGAAGTAATCCTCAGCAATTCTTGACGCTTCACCTACGGCCTCTTCAGGTGTTACTGCGCCGTTCGTCCAGACTTCCAGAATTAAACGTTCATAATCAATGCTCTGACCAACACGGGCCGGCTCAATCATGTAATTCACGCGCTTAACCGGTGAGAAAATCGCATCCGCTAACAGCGCATCAATCGGAAGCGGAGGCTGTGAAGGTCTTTCACGTTCAGCTGAGAGATAACCTACTCCCTTTTCAACGTAAATTTCCATCAATAAATGCGCATTAGGCTCAAGAGTGCATAAAACCCCGTCGCCAGTGAACTCAAAATCATTGTCCCAGGGCATATCTTGTGCCGTGATTACTCCGGGATTTTCTGAACGTGTAAAAAAGTTCTTGGGTAAATCGTCGCTGTCCAGCGTGATAATCTTGAAGCCGTCAGCGTTAACTTCAACTTTGTCCGTCTTTGATTTAATCGGAATATGCTTCAGGTTCATCAAAATTTCGATTACGTCCTCGCGAACGCCTTTAATCGTGCTGAACTCGTGCAAAACTCCGTCAATCTTCACAGCAGTAACGGCGGCTCCCTGTATCGACGAAAGCAAAAGCCTCCGTAATGCATTACCGAGAGTGTCGCCGTATCCCCGCTCTAACGGCTCAAGGTATAATCTTCCATAATCTTGAGTTTTTTCCTCGAAATAAACCTTAAATCTTGTATTCTCCAAATTCCACCAGGCTCCCCTTCAGAATTTAGATTTTAGACACGTCGCCTCTTCGGTGGTCTGCACCCATTATGTGGAATAGGCGTAGCGTCCTTAATCAAGTTTACCTGCAAACCTGCCGCCTGTAACGCTCGTATCGCGCTCTCTCGTCCAGGTCCCGGCCCTTTGACTACAACGTCAATCTCAACAACTCCCTGATCCTGAGCACCCTTCGCAACCTGCTGTGCCGCAATCTGTGCCGCGAACGGTGTTGATTTACGCGCTCCCTTGAAGCCGACATTGCCGCCGGAAGCCCACGTGATAATATTTCCGGCCTTGTCGCTGATGCACATAATCGTGTTGTTGAACGTTGAGAAAATGTGTGCAACTCCGTAATTAATATTTTTCTTCTCGCGTCTCTTGCCTTTACGGGCTTGCGATGTCCTTTTTGCCACCTTTAATTTACCTCCTGTTTATGCTGCCTTATTTCGTGGCAACCTTTTTGTTCGCAACTGTTCTTCTCGGACCTTTGCGGGTTCTTGCGTTAGTCTTCGTGCGCTGACCTCTGACCGGAAGACCAAGACGATGACGCTGGCCCCTGTAACATCCAATGTCGATTAAACGCTTGATGTTCATGGAAATCTCACGTCTTAAATCTCCTTCGACTTTGTGATTGTCTTCAATCTCGCGGCGGAGTTTCTGAGTGTCTTCCTCGCTTAAGTCCTTAACTCTGGTATCAGGATTAACGCCCGTTACAGCTAAAATGTGCTGGGATGTCTTAAGGCCAATCCCGTAAATGTATGTTAATCCGATTTCTACCCGTTTATCTCTGGGCAAATCTACTCCTGCTATACGTGCCATTTAAGAAATTACCTCCTGACACCCTGACGCTGTTTATGTCTTGGGTTGCGCGAGCATATAACCCGTACAACTCCATGACGGCGGATTACTCTGCAAAATTCACAAATAGGCTTTACTGAAGGCCCAACTTTCATTATTTTATACCACCTTAAAATTTCTAAACTCTCTGTAATTTGATGATAATGATAGAAGCAAAATTATATTTTACACTAGCATTCTTACTCTGCAAGCGGCTTCATAATTCAACACGAAAATTCAGAGATATATGATTATTTGTATCTGTAAATTATTCTTCCCCTCGTCAAATCATATGGGGAGATTTCCACGAGAACTTTATCACCGGGCAATATCCGGATGAAGTGCATTCTCATTTTTCCGCTGACATGCGCTAAAACTCTGTGTCCGTTCTCAAGCTCAACACGAAACATCGCATTGGGCAAAGGCTCAGAGATTACGCCCTTAACTTCGATTACGTCCTCTTTGCCGGAATTATTCGCCATTAATTCCTACGCTCCTGTAAAAAAATCCTGCGTCAATGTTTTTGCCTGCCTTTATGTGATTAATTAACTCTTCAGCGCGTCTTGATGTAACTTGCAAGTGTTTCGGGTTTTTCTTTTTCGGCTTGGAAACGTTAAATCTCGCCGGTCGAATTAATTTTACTCTGCCGTCCTGTTCAAAACCTGAGACAACGTAAATTAATCCCGTATCCTTGCCCTGCCTGGAAATCACGATTTGTCCTATCTCGAACTCTGCCATTTCGTTAAAACTTCCGGGCCGTCATCAAGAATTACAATAGAGCGTTCAAAATGTGCCGCGTCGGAACCGTCAGCCGTTGAAACCGTCCAGCCGTTAGCTCCAGTCTTCACATCCTCGCGCCCGGACATAATCATAGGCTCAATTGCTATAGTCATGCCAGCCTTTAACGTCATACCTTGTCCGGCTTTCCCGTAATTCGGAATTTGAGGAGCTTCATGCATTTTTTTACCGATGCCGTGCCCCGTGTAATCCCGCACAACTCCGAAGCCCAAAGGTTTAACGTACCCTTCTACTGCATGCCCGATGTCGCCTAAAGTGTTTCCCTTCAAGGCTGAAGCAATCGCCCTGTTCAAAGCATCTTCGGTAACTTCGAGCAGCTTTTTACGTTCTTGACTAATTTCACCGACGGGATAAGTGCACGCCGCATCTCCGCACCATCCGCCTACGTAAGCTCCAACATCAACGCTGATAATGTCGCCTTCCTGAAGTATTCTGTTGAAATCAGGAATTCCGTGAACAACTTCCTCATTAATCGAAGCGCAAATTGTTCCGGGAAACGGTGTCATTCTGCGGTCGGGCTGATAATTCTTGAATGCAGGGATGCCGTTATTCTTGCGTATGTGCTCTTCGGCTATTCTGTCAAGTTCTCCCGTCGAAATTCCCGGACGTATGACCTCGCGCATAATGTCAAGGACTTCTGCCGTTACACGTCCGGCAATCTTCATTAACTCTATTTCTTCAGGCGTTTTTAACTTTATCATTTGCTCAATAATTCCAGTACACGCGCAAAAATCTCTTCGGGCATTCCGGTTGCGTCAACTTCGAGCAAAAGATTTCTGGCCCGATAAAATTCCTCTAATGCTTCTGTCTGCTCATGAAAAACTTTCAGGCGGCTTCGGATAGTGTCTTCGTTGTCGTCGTCTCGTCTGTAAAGTTCTCCTCCGCATGACGGGCATTTATCGTGTTCGTGAATGTTCGTAACAGCTCCGCATTCCTTGCAGACCGCTCGGCTCGTTAATCTCTTCACGATGGCTTCATCAGAAATCTTGAATAAAATTACGCCGTCAAGTTTGATTTTGCTCTCTAAAAACTCAGCCTGAGGAACAGTTCGCGGGAAACCGTCAAGCATAAATCCGTCATTCTCGCCGAACTCGCTTAATTTTGCATCAACCATCTTCATAACGAGTTCATCAGGTACAAGCTGGCCAGCATCCATATACTTTTTTGCTTCAAGCCCCAGCGGCGTATTATTCTTCAAATTATGCCTGAAAATATCCCCCGTCGAAATGTGAGCTAATCCATGACGTTCTTTAAGAAAGACGGCCTGAGTACCTTTTCCGGCACCAGGCGCGCCCAATAGTACAAGCCTCATGATTAACCCCTCAATAAGCCTCTTCCGCCGCCCGACTTCTTCAAAATTCCGTCATAGTGGCGCATTAACAACTGAGCTTCAATCTGATTAATCGTATCCATAGCAACACCAACGACGATTAAGACAGCTGTACCGCCGAAGTAAAAGCTCCTGACGTTCAAGACTGACGACATCACGTTTGGAATTAAGGCGATAATCGCGAGAAAAACCGCTCCGCCGAGTGTAATTCGTTCCATGACGCGCGTAATGTAATCAGATGTCGGCTGTCCTGGTCTGATGCCGAGAATAAAGCCCCCGTATTTCTTCATGTTATTAGCAATGTCCGTCGGGTTGAAAACTACAGCCGTGTAGAAATACGAGAAAAATATAATCAGCGCGATGTTGCATAAAATGTAAAATACGCTGTTCGGTGCAAAAAGTGTGCTGAAGAACCTTCCGACCGTGCTGTCGCTGAAATAGTTAGCAATCGTGTACGGGAAAATTAACAGTGAGCTTGCAAAGATTATCGGGATAACTCCGGCTTGATTGACTTTCAACGGAATAAACGTGCTCTGTCCGCCGTAGATTTTATTTCCGACAACTCGCTTTGCGTACTGAACTGATAATCTCCTCTGGCCTTCCTGCAACAAAATACATCCAGCTACAACGACGACCATTAAGACAATTCCGATTAACAGCGCAATCACGCTCAGCGAGCCTAAACGTACCATGTTCCAAGTCTGCAAAATCGCCTCAGGAATACGCGCAACAATACCCGCAAAAATTAATAATGATATTCCGTTGCCGATGCCGTGATCCGATAATTCTTCACCTAGCCACATTACAGCCATTGAACCGGATACGAGAGTGATTACGACTAAAAGCCAGTCAAAAGCTCCTCCCTGCATAATCCCCAAGCCTCGAAGCCACGCAGTCATTCCGATTGCTTGAACAAGCGCGAACAAAACTGCTCCGTAACGCGTCCACTGAGTAATTTTTTTATGTCCGTCCGTGCTGTCCTTCTGCAACTTTTCTAGATACGGGAAAATTACCACCAACAACTGCATGACGATGCTTGAGTTAATATACGGCGCAACACCGAGCGAGAATATTCCGAAACGGCTTAAAGCTCCGCCTGAAAACAAATTCAGGAAGTCCATAACTCCCCCGCCAGTGCTGAACAAATTAGCCATCGCCGCACGGTCAACTCCGGGACTTGGGATATATGCTCCAAGTCTGAAGATGAACAATATCCCAAGCGTGAATAAAATTCTGCGTTTCAGGTCGGGTAACCTGAAAATATCACCCAGAGAACCGAACATTTATATAACCTCGTGAGTTCCGCCGACAGCTTCAATCTTCTTGACTGCTTCAGCGCTGAATGCTCCGGCCTTAATCTTTAATGCTTTCGTGAGTTCGCCGTCAGCAAGTATCTTTACGGGAATATCCTTCTTACGAATAACTCTCGCGTTGAATAATGCCTCAGTGTCGACCTCCGCACCAGCTTCAAATTTCTGTTCAAGCGTCCTAAGATTTACAGGCTGAAAAACTTTCGCAAATCTCGCGTTGTTAAATCCTCTCTTCGGCGTTCTTCTGGTTAAAGGCATCTGGCCTCCCTCAAAGCCCGGACGTACTCCGCCGCCAGTCCTTGACTTGTCGCCTTTATTTCCTTTTCCTGAAGTCTTGCCCGTTCCGCTTCCGATGCCCTGACCAAGTCGCTTTGATTTATGCGTTGAGCCTTTCGCAGGGTGTAAGTCATTCAGTGTAATCATTCGACAACCTCCCATTTAACCAGATGTCGCACATGTTCAAGCATTCCGCGAATTTGGGGCGTATCTTCGTGCTCAACTTCTGACTGCAATTTTCTGAAGCCGAGTGCTTTTATCGTGCGCTTCTGTCTTTCGGGAAAACTTATTGCGCTTTTAATCCACTTCGCTTTGATTTTTGCCATTGTGAATTACTCCCCGATTACCGCTTCTTCTGAAGCCGTCTCTTCGTTGTTCTCCTCGCCAGCTAAACCCCTCAGCTTCATGATTTCGTCCGCAGTCCTCGAAATCCTGATTGCTTCGAGCGTCGCATGAGCGATGTTGATTGCGTTTGCCGTCCGGCCCGTAACTTTCGTAACAACGTCTTTAACTCCGCCAAGCTCCATAATTGCACGGACAACTCCACCCGCGATTACTCCGGTTCCCTCTGGGCACGGCTTCAATAAAACTCGCGCGGCTCCAAATTCACCAACGACAGGATGAGGAATTGTGTTTCCCGCATGACGGACTTCAACCATGTTTTTCTTGGCCTTCTCGATGCCTTTTCTCACGGCTTCGGCGATTTCCTTCGCTTTGCCTATTCCCGTGCCGACTTGGGAAGTTCCATCACCGACGACTACGAGAACTGCAAAACGAAATCTTTTACCGCCTTTTACGACCTTGCTTACACGGTTAATCGCAACGACGCGCTCCTGAAGTTCTACGGTCTCTGTATCATTTCTTCTGGGCATATTAGAACTCAAGCCCTCCTTCTCTGGCAGCATCAGCTACCGCCATAACTTTTCCGTGATAGGCATGACCTCCGCGATCGAACACGACGGCCTTAATTCCCTTTGCTTGTGCACGTTCAGCGATTGTTTTTCCGATTAATTTTGCGGCCTCGATGTTGCATGTCCCCTTAAGCTCCGGCTGTAATGCCTTTTCCAGTGTCGAAGCTGAAGCTAACGTGTGGCCCTTCTCATCGTCGACAACTTGAACGTAAATATTCTTGAGGCTTCTGAACACGCAAAGACGCGGCTTTTCGGCTGTGCCTGAAAGTGTCCTGCGAAGTCGCTCATGCCTGATTACGCGCATATCATTTCTACTTTTCTTCTTCATGATTAATTATTTCGCCCCGCTCTTACCGGCTTTACGAAGAATGTATTCATTCTCGAACTTGATACCTTTTCCGTGATAAGGCTCAGGCGGTCTGAACTCTTTTATCAGTGCGCACGTCTGGCCGACTAACTCTTTATCAATGCCCTTGACGTGAAACTTTATCGGATTTTCGACGACAATATCAATTCCCTCCGGAGGCGTAAATTCTATAGGATGTGAGTAGCCCAAGTTCATCACAAGTTTTCTCCCCTGCAATGCCGCTCTCCAGCCTACTCCGACGATTTCCATTGTCTTTGAAAACCCCGTTGTAACTCCGGTTATCATATTTGCGATTAATGCCCTCGTCATTCCGTGCCAGGCTCTAAGCTGTTTCTCATCGTTAGCGCGTGAAACTTTAACTTGCGAACCCTCAATATCTACGGAAATTCCCGGCATTAACTTTGCGTGAAGTTCACCTTTCGGGCCCTTAACGATAATGTCAGTTCCCTTGACTTCAACGCTTGCACCTTTTGCGATGTCTACAGCCTTGCGTCCAATACGAGACATAATTATTTATTCCTCCTCGTTACCAGACATAGCAGAGAACTTCTCCGCCAAGACCGAGTTTGTTAGCTTCTACGCCAGTCTTCAAGCCTTTTGACGTTGAAAGTATCGCGAGACCGAGACCGCCCATTACTACGGGTAACTTGTCGCGTCCTACGTAAATTCTGCGTCCGGGCTTGCTGATGCGCTTTAAGCCCTGAATGACACGCTCACGCTTTGCGCCGTATGATAAATAAATTCTTATCTCCGAATACGGTTTTTCTGGTGTCGTTATCATCCGGAAATTCTTAATATAGCCCTCATCCTTCAAAATTCGTGTAAGGGCCAGTTTCATTTTGCTCGAAGGTACATCAACGCTCTCCGCATATGTCAAGTTCGCGTTGCGTATCCTCGTCAGCATGTCAGCAACAGGATCATTCACGTACATTCTAAATCCTGCCTCCTCTACCAGCTCGCCTTAACTACGCCAGGAAATGCTCCCTCGCGAGCCATCTTCCTGAAACAGCATCGGCACATATCAAACATCCTGATATATCCGTGTATCCTCCCGCATAACGGACAGCGGTTGTGCTGTCTCGTGCTGAACTTCGGGGGACGCTGTGCTTTTATCTTTAATGCTTTTCTTGCCATCGTAAAATTTATACCCCCTGATTTGTCCTGAACGGCATTCCTAATCCCTTTAACAAAGCAAATGCTTCTTCATCGGTCTTAGCTGTCGTTACGATTGAGACGTTCATTCCGCGCGAACGTATAACTTTGTCATAGCTAATCTCCGGGAAAATTAACTGTTCACGAAGTCCCAAGTTGAAATTCCCGCGTCCGTCAAACCCCTTGCGTGAAATTCCCTGAAAGTCTTTAATCGAGGGAAGCGCAAGTGATACTAACCTGTCAAGAAATTCCCACATCTTTGCACCTCTTAAAGTTACGGCACATGCTACAGGCATATTCTGACGGACTTTGAAGCCCGCTATTGACTTCTTCGCACGTTTTAACAGGGGCTGTTGTCCTGTAATCGCTCTAAGCTCATTGATTGCGGCATCCATAAACTTAATATCGAGTTTCGCATCGCCAACGCCAATATTAACAACAATTTTTTCGAGCTTGGGCAACTGCATTACATTCTTATATCCGAAATCACGGAGCATTGCCGGAGCAACTTCGCTTTTGTATTTCTCAAGCATTCTCGGTGTCATGGCTTAAATTCCTCCGCGATCTATTATCTCGCCGCATTTCTTGCAAACACGGACTTTCTTCCCGTTCTCAAGGAAGGACGCACCGACGCGCGTAGCTTTTCCGCACTGAGGGCAGACAAGCATAACTTTGCTGGCGTAAATCGGAGCTTCCTGCTTGATTATCCCCGATTGCGGATTTGTCTGTGTCGGTCTGACATGACGAGATACGACGTTCACGCCTTCAACGACGACTAAATCACGCTCAGGAATTCGGCGGATAATTTTCCCTTCCTTGCCCTTATCTTTACCGTTTATAACCTTCACACGGTCATTCTTCTTTAATCTTACTGACATAATTTATTTCTCCTGTTAAACAACTTCCGGAGCAAGCGATAAAATCCGCATGTATTTCTTCGCTCTCAGCTCACGTCCAACAGGCCCAAATATACGCGTGCCTCTCGGTTCACCGTTCGCATCGATTAAGACTGCGGCGTTATCATCAAACCGAACATACGTTCCATCACGGCGGCGGACTTCCTTTTTCGTCCTGACTATGACGGCTTTAACAACGCTCCCTTTCGGAATATTGCTGTTCGGAATTGCTTCACGGACTGACGCGACAATTACATCTCCGATTGTGCCGTAACGTCTCTTGCTTCCGCCCATGACCTGAATGCAGAATAATTTTCTTGCACCGGAATTATCAGCGACATTGAGAACACTGGTAAGCTGTATCATTTACTCGCCAGCCTCCCCTTCTACTTCTAATTCATCGCCGAAAACTGGGGCTTTTCGCGTAATCTCGACGAGTTCCCAGCGTTTAGTTTTACTCAGCGGACGTGTCTCACGGATACGAACTTCATCGCCCATCCCGCAAGAATTTTCAGCGTCATGAGCCACGTATTTTTTTGCGCGTTTAATTCTTTTTCCATATAACGGGTGCTCTGCCATTCGCTCAACTCGGACAACAATTGTCTTATCCATTTTGTTGCTGACGACGATACCCGTTCTGACTTTACTCGGCATTATTAGCTTCCTTTTCTGTAACGGCCTTCTCAGATGCTATCGTGAGTAATCTTGCGATTGTCTTCCTGACCTCACGAATACGGCTGACATTCTTTAAGTGCCCGACAGCATTCTGAAAACGCAGATTAAATAATTCTGTTTTGTATTCCTTAATTTTTCCGGCTAATTCTTCGCTCGTTAATTCTCTGAGCTTATCCGGCTTTACGCTCGCGTCCATCAGGCTAATCACTCCCTCCGCTGCGTACAAAGCGAACTTTCACGGGTAATTTATGGCTTGCTGTTCTGAAGGCTTCCTGCGCGACTTCCTCAGTAATTCCTGAGAACTCGAACAATACGCGGCCTCTTTTTACAGCGGCTACCCAGTATTCCGGAGCTCCTTTACCTTTACCCATACGAGTTTCAAGCGGCTTCTTCGTGTAAGGTCTATCGGGGAAAACTCGGATCCAAATTTTTCCGCCCTTTTTCATCTTACGGGAAATTGCGACACGAGCGGCCTCAATCTGACGTGCTGAGAGCCAGACATTTTCGGTAGCCTGAATCCCATAATCGCCGAAATCGACCTTTGTGCCTCCCTTAGAAATTCCTCTTAGCGGGGAACGATGGGATTTACGAAATTTTACACGACTAGGCATTAACATGATGACTTATGCCCCCTTGTTAGCTGGCCTGTTGCGTGCCGGACGTGCCGGAGCAGCTGCCTTCTCGTTCTTACGGTCGCGGTAAATCCAAACTTTACAGCCGATAATTCCGTAAATTGTCTTAGCCTCAGCGAAGCCGTAATCAATATCAGCCTTAATCGTTGAAAGCGGCAATTGTCCCTCGTTGTACCATTCTGTTCTGGCGATTTCCGCACCGCCTAAACGTCCTGCAACTTGAGCTTTAATTCCCTTTACGCCCGCTTTGGTCGCACGGAAAATTGCCTGTTTCATCGCTCGCCTGAAGGACACACGGCGTTCAAGTGAGCTTGCAATTCCATCAGCGACTAACTGAGCCTCAACGTCAGGATTTTTTATCTCGTGAACGTTTACCATGACTTTGCCGCCGGTTATGGCCTGAAGTTCAGTTTTGATTTTCTGAATTTCGTCTCCGCCCTTGCCGATGACAACGCCAGGTCTCGCAGTATGAATTGTGAAACGGACAACAGGCCCTACGCGCTCAATTTCGATGCGTGAGATGCCCGCGCCTTCCCACTTCTTCATAATATATTTACGCAGTTTTATATCCTCGTGTAATTTCTTTGCGTAATTCTTCTTGTCGGCATACCATCTCGATTGCCATTCGCTGGAAACTCCGAGACGGTATCCTACGGGGTGAACTTTCTGTCCCATTCTAAAAAATTTCCTCCTACTATTGACGTTCGCCGAGTGTGATAACTACGTGTGAGGTCTTATGCACATAAGGGTGAGCGCGTCCCATTGAAACCGGACGAAAACGCTTCATCATCGGCCCTTGATTAGCAAAAGCCTCATGGACGTACAATTTATCTAAGTTCATGCCGTAATTATGCTCAGCATTCGCCATAGCACTATTTAACACTTTTAATATTATTCCGGCGGCTCTCTTGTCGCTGAACTTCAATATGACTTGTGCGTTTGCCGCTGATTTCCCGCGTATGAGTGTCAAAACCTGACGGACTTTGTACGGTGAAATTCGCGCGTTGCGGGTCATTGCTGTTGCTGTCTTGATTTCTGCCATGACTTATTTACCCTTCTTGTCCTGTCCGGCGTGATGTCCGAACTTTCTCGTCGGAGCAAATTCGCCTAATTTATGACCTACCATGTTCTCCGAAATGTAAACGGGTAAGTGCATACGGCCGTTATGAACAGCGATTGTGTGTCCTATCATCTGGGGCACAACCGTAGAACGACGCGACCAAGTTTTAATTACCTTCTTGGCTCCGGAAACGTTCATATCCTCTATTCTCTGCAGGAGCCTCTGTTCGACAAAAGGCCCTTTCTTAGTTGAGCGCATTTATTCTTCAGCTCCTTAATTATTTCTCGTAACGTCTGCGAATTATGAGCTTGTCAGACGGCTTATGTTTACGCGTCTTATAGCCCTTCGCAGGAGTTCCCCATGGGGATACGGGGTGTTTGTTGGACTTGGATTTTCCTTCACCGCCGCCCATTGGGTGGTCGACTGGGTTCATTACCATTCCGCGAACTGACGGCCTGCGTCCCTTCCAGCGGGTTTTTCCGGCTTTGCCCCACGAAATATTGTCGTAGTCCTCGTTGCCGACTTGTCCGACGGTAGCCATGCATTCCAGAAGCACAAGACGTAATTCTCCGCTCGGCATCCTGATATAAGCATACTTGCCTTCTTTGGACATCAACTGTGCGGAAGTTCCGGCTGAACGAACGAGTTTCGCTCCGCGTCCAGGCTGAAGCTCTATATTATGGATAATTGTACCGACGGGAATATCCTTCAGCTTTAATGCGTTTCCCGGCGTAATATCGCTCTCAGGTCCGGAATAAATCATGTCGCCGACGTTTAAGCCCTTCGGCATGATGATATAGCGTTTTTCTCCGTCAGCGTAATTAATCAGGCCAATTCTCGCGTTGCGGTTTGGGTCGTACTCAATCGTCGCGACTTTTCCGGGAATGCCTAATTTCTCGCGCTTGAAATCTATAATTCGGTACGCTCTCCGGTGTCCTCCTCCAATGTGGCGCATGGTTATACGGCCTGTGTTGTTGCGGCCTCCATGCTTGCGAAGGTGGACAACAAGCGAACGTTCCGGTTTGTCTGCCGTAATATCCTCGCGGCCCTGAATGCTCATATGACGGCGGGCGGCTGTATACGGCTTGAATTGTTTAATTGACATGTTCGTGTTTCTCCTGTATTAAATCGAAGCACCCTCGAAGAACTCGATATGCTGGTCAGGCTTGAGCGCAACAATGGCTTTCTTCCATGAGCGGGTATATCCTTTTGCGGCTCCTCGACGGCGTAACTTACCCTTGACGTTAATCGTGTTCACGTCGGCAACTTTCACGTTGAAAACTTCTTCGACGGCGTTGCGAATTTGAATTTTGTTCGCGTCCTTGTGAACTTCAAACGTGTACTTGTTCATTGCCATTAGTGAGCTTGATTTTTCCGTGATTATCGGGCGTATTATGATGTCATGAGCAGTTAAATTCATCGTGAATATACCTCCTCAATCTTGGCGACAACTTCCGGCGTTACGATTAAGTTTTTGGCGTTGAGAATGTCATATACATTGATGCTAGCAACGTTTATGCACTTTGCTCCGGGTAAATTGCGGACTGAGCGCGTAACGTTGAAGGCGTTGTTATGGTAGATGACAAGCGTCTTTTTCTCAAGACCGAGCGCCGTAAACAAATTCTTAATCGCTTTTGTCGAAGGCTTATCGATCGTATCAAATCCCTTGACGACTGACATTAAATCATCGCGCACCTTATCAGATAAAACGCTCTTCAAAGCAAGCTGGCGAACCTTCTTATTAATTCGCTGATGATAATCTCTCGGATGAGGACCATGCGCAACTCCGCCGTGTACCCAAATCGGCGAACGCGTTGAACCCTGACGAGCGCGTCCCGTATGTTTCTGTCTCCAAGGCTTTTTTCCTCCGCCTGAAACATCACCGCGAGTTTTCGTGCTGTGAGTTCCCTGACGGCAATTTGCCAAATGAGCGACTACAACCTGATGAATTGCCGGCATATGCACAGGAACATCAAAAATTGCGGCTGGCAGCTCCATTTCTCCGGCTCTTTCTCCGCTGAACTCGTATACTTTTACGAACGGCATTAGCTTTTTCCCTCCTTATGCTTTCTTGTAGAGGGCAAGCAGACTGTTTTTAGAGCCTGGAACTGCACCTTTAACCAGAAGTAAATTATTCTCAAGGTCTACTGCCATAATGGTCAAGTTTTTCACGGTAACTTTATCGCTTCCCATATGTCCGGGCATTCTTTTTCCCGGAAAAACGCGGCCGGGATAAGAGATTGCACCGCTTGAGCCTCCGTGTCTGTGTTCGACAGAAGTACCGTGCGAGAACTGCTGACCTCCGAAGTGATGACGCTTCATAACACCGGCGAAGCCTTTACCTTTGGAGATACCTTTGACGTTGATTTTTTCTCCAGCCTCGAATAAGTCAGCCTTAATCTCCTGCCCAACTTCATAACCTTTGAGCTCATCAACTCTGAACTCACGGAGCGTTTTCTTGGGTTCAAGTTTCAATTTCTCGAACATGACCCTTTGAGGTTTGGACAGCTTATCAGCCTTAACAGCTCCAAAGCCGAGAAGAACGGCGGAATAACCGTTCTGTTCAGGGGTTCTCAGCGCAACGACAGAACACGGCCCAGCAAGGACGACCGTAACAGCTACGGCCTGCCCTTCCGAGTCGAAAATCTGTGTCATTCCGAGTTTTTTCCCCAGAATCCCAATTGACATAATTAATATTTCTCCTAACTAAAATTTAATCTGTATGTCTACGCCTGACGCTAAATTTAACTGCATCAGTGCATCCATAGTCTTTTGTGTCGGATCGATAATGTCTATCAACCTTTTGTGCGTGCGCATCTCGAACTGCTCGCGAGCGTCCTTGTCCTTATGAGGCGACTTCAAAATTGTAATTCTGCCGACCTCAGTAGGAAGAGGAATAGGCCCAGAAACGCGTGCTCCTGTTGACTGGGCTGTCTCTGCAATCTGTGCCGCCGAAACGTCAAGCACTCTGTGATCGAAAGACTTTAATCTTATGCGGATTTTACGTGCCATGATGTTTTACTCGGTTTACTCGATAATCTTCGTTACAACGCCTGCACCAACCGTGTGGCCGCCCTCACGAACTGCGAAACGAAGTCCCTCTTCCATAGCGATGGGCACAATGAGCTCAACTTCAAACGTAGCGTTATCGCCGGGCATTACCATTTCGACACCCTCAGGAAGTTTGATATTGCCGGTAACGTCGGTTGTTCTGAAGTAGAATTGCGGCTTGTAACCAGCGAAGAACGGAGTATGACGGCCGCCCTCTTCCTTCTTTAAAACGTAAACTTCGCTCTTGAACTTCGTATGAGGAGTAACGGTTCCGGGCTTTGCAAGAACCTGGCCGCGCTGTACGTCAGTCTTGTCAATTCCGCGAAGAAGAACGCCTACGTTGTCTCCGGCTTCTGCGTTGTCAAGGATTTTACGGAACATTTCAAGCGATGTTGCAACTGTCTTCTGAGTGTCTCTGACCATTCCGACGATTTCAACCGGCTCACCGGCATTGATTACGCCGCGTTCAACTCTTCCGGTAACGACAGTGCCGCGTCCAGAAATTGTGAATACGTCTTCAATCGGCATAAGGAACGGTTTATCAATCTCACGAACCGGCTCAGGAATGAAGTTATCGCAAGCGTCCATGAGGTCATAGATGCATTTGCAGATAGGATCATCGCGCTTGCCTGTGCCTTTTTCGAGGACTTCAAGAGCTGAACCGCGAATAATCGGTGTGTCGTCGCCAGGAAAATCGTACTTGTTGAGGAGCTCTCTAACTTCCATTTCGACGAGGTCAAGAAGTTCGGGGTCGTCAACCTGGTCTGTCTTGTTCATGAACACAACGATTGCGGGAACGTTAACCTGACGAGCAAGAAGGACGTGCTCACGTGTCTGAGGCATAGGACCGTCAGCCGCGCTAACAACTAAGATTGTTCCGTCCATCTGAGCCGCGCCGGTAATCATGTTCTTAATGTAGTCGGCATGTCCCGGGCAGTCGATATGTGCGTAATGTCTCTTCTGTGTCTGATACTCAACGTGAGCGATGTTGATTGTAATTCCGCGTTCTCTCTCTTCAGGGGCCTTATCAATCATGTCATAAGCTGTGTATTCAGCGAAACTTTCGGTAGCTAAGCATTTTGTGATAGCCGCTGTTAATGTCGTTTTGCCGTGATCGATGTGGCCGATTGTTCCAATATTTAAGTGGGGCTTGTTGCGTTCAAACTTTTCTTTTGCCATTGTTCAATAACTCCTTACTGTGATTAAAATTGATTAAATTCTACCCTGCAAAATCTTTTCGCTGACTTCGGCGGGAGTAGGTTCGTAGTGGTCAAACTGCATTGAATAATTCGCGCGTCCTGAGGTTTTGCTTCGTAAGTCCGTAGCGTAACCGAACATTCCGACCAAAGGCACGAACGACCGAATAATCCTAGCATTTGCGCGAACGTCCATACCGTCAATTCTTCCGCGTCTTGATGCCAAATCGCCGATTACGTCGCCAACGTATTCTTCTGGTGTAACGACTTCAACGAACATTACGGGTTCCATCAAAACGGGGTCAGCCTTCTTCATAGCTTCTTTGAAGCCCATTGATGCCGCAATCTTAAACGCCATTTCCGAGCTGTCGACTTCGTGATAACTTCCGTCAACGAGAGCAACTTTCACGCCGATAACGGGGTAACCTCCGAGAACTCCAGATTGTACGGCTTCTTCGAGACCTTTTTCGACAGCCGCGATGTATTCTTTAGGAACGACACCGCCGACAATTTTATCCTCGAACTCGAATTTTCCGCCTTCAATCGGTTCAATCTCGAAAACGACATCTCCATATTGGCCGCGACCGCCGGACTGACGAATATATTTTCCTTCAGCTCGTGCGGGTTTTCTGATTGCTTCACGATACGCGACTTGAGGATTACCAACACGCACGTCAACGCCAAATTCGCGCTTCAGCCTGTCAACGATAATCTCAAGATGAAGTTCTCCCATTCCCGAAATTACGGTTTGTCCGCTCTCCTCGTCATTGTGAACTTTGAAAGTCGGGTCCTCATCAGCGAGCGCGTTTAACCCTTTGGAGAGTTTAACTTTGTCCTGCTGAGTTGCCGGTTCAACCGCTAACGAGATGACTGGCTCCGGAAATTCTAAGCTCTCAAGAACGATTTGATTAGCTTCATCGCAGAGAGTATCTCCGGTTCTAGTGTCTTTGAGCGACGGCACAGCTACAATCATTCCGGCTTCCATGCTGTCGATGTCCTCGCGTTTGTTTGAGTGCATGCGCATAATTCGGCCAATTCGTTCACGTTTTCCGGAAGTCGGGTTGTAGACGGCTCCGCCCTTATCGAGTTTTCCGGAGTAGACGCGCAGGAAAAATAACTTTCCTAAAAACGGGTCAACAGCCACTTTAAACGCTAAAGCTGTGAACGGTTCTTCCGGGTCGCTATGACGTTCAATTACGACGCTGGCATCACTCGGCGAAACTCCCTTAATCGGCGGTAAATCTATCGGGCTGGGCAAATACTCAACAACCGCATCAAGCAGAGGTTCAACACATTTATTCTTGAACGCCGAACCGCATAAAACGGGTACAGCCTTCAAATTGATGACGGCCTCGCGGAGCGTTTTGCGTATCAACTCTGAGCCTACAGGTTTTCCCTCAAGGTAAAGCGTCATAATGTCGTCGTTGAAGTCCGAGAGAGCTTCAATAATATTTTCGCGTCCTTGTTTAGCTTGCATTGCGAGTTCTGGGGGAATTGGGCCTTCTTTTGGGGCTTGACCGAGAACTCCTGAGAAATAAAACGCTTTTTGTTCGATTAAATCAACTATTCCTGCAAAGTCGTCTTCTGCACCAATCGGGAGCTGTAAGGGTATCGCGTTTGCTCCTAATCTCTCGCGCATTGCCTTAACGACAGCTTGAAAATCCGCACCGATACGGTCCATTTTATTAACGAAGGCTATACGTGGAACGTGGTATTTATCGGCCTGTCTCCAAACAGTTTCGGATTGAGGCTCAACCCCGCCTACCGCGCAAAACACAGCTACAGCACCGTCAAGTACTCTCATAGAGCGCTCTACTTCGACTGTAAAATCCACGTGGCCTGGCGTATCAATCAAGTTGATAGTATGTTCCCTCCACGCGCATGTTGTGGCCGCTGACGTGATTGTAATTCCTCTTTCGCGTTCCTGCTCCATCCAGTCCATTGTGGCCGTTCCTTCGTGAACTTCGCCGACTTTGTAATTGCTTCCTGTGTAATATAGTATGCGCTCGCTGGTCGTCGTTTTTCCTGCGTCGATGTGAGCGGCAATTCCTATATTTCTTACTCTGCTAATATCCTGCAAAAAATAACACCTGCAACACTAAAAATTTTACTTACCAACGGTAATGTGCAAATGCCCGGTTAGCTTCAGCCATTCTGTGAGTGTCATCACGGCGTTTAATCGAAGCTCCCTCGTTCTTGTAAGCATCCATCAATTCCCGCATAAGTCTTTCATGCATAGGCATACCCTTTTTTGCGCGTGAATACATAACGATCCATCTGATTGACAACTGAACTCCGCGTTCCGGCGTAACTTCAACAGGAACTTGATACGTAGCTCCACCGACACGACGCGGACGAACTTCAATGTTGGGTGTTACGTTCTTCATAGCTGTCTCGAAGACTTCAAAGGGTTCAACGCCTAATTTCTCAGCAGCTGCCTCAAGTGCTCCGTAGAAAATTTTTTCGGCTAAGCTGCGTTTTCCGCCCTGCATCAAAGCACTGATGAAGCGTGATGCTGCCGCGTTGTTGAAGCGAATATCCGGCACTGGCGGGCGTTTCTTAACATGTCCTTTTCTCGGCATAATTCTTCAATCCTTCCTATTAATTGGCCTTAGGTCTACGAGCACCATATTTCGAGCGGCTACGTTTTCTGTTCTCAACGCCTCCGCAGTCAAGCGTGCCTCTGATGATGTGATAACGTACACCGGGAAGGTCTTTAACTCTTCCGCCCCTCACGAGGACTACTGAGTGTTCCTGTAAATTATGGCCGATTCCTGGAATATATGATGTAACTTCTATTCCGTTCGTTAATCTTACACGTGCAACTTTACGTAAAGCTGAGTTCGGCTTCTTGGGTGTAATCGTGTAAACTCTTGTGCATACACCGCGACGCGCCGGATTTCCCTGCAATGCCGGTGAATTGCTCTTACTCTTTTTCTCTTCACGTCCAAGACGCACTAACTGGTTAATTGTTGGCACTATTCTCTGCTATCGAAAATTTTCAACAGCAGATTTTCCCTCCTTTCATTTCTTTTGTGTGAACAGCCTGATAATATTAGCAAAATAAATCCCGCAATGTCAATATTACCGTATTATTTTCCGCAAAAATCATCATGAATAAATTTTCTCGCGTTTAAAATATCATGAATTACGCGCAAAATTCAAACTCCAAAGTCAAAATTATTTTCTGAGAAATGTCATTAAACATTCAGGTTTCAAAAAACTCTACACGCTAAATCCAATCTTCCGGCTTGTGCGACAAACTCAGGCTCAGAATTATTCTTGAACTCGTGCCGTAATCCCGGACAGATTTACTCAACAGTGAGCAAATATCCCGGTTTGTTGTAAATCAATGCGACAAATTCAAGTTCACTGTCCGAATTATTTTCGAGCGAGTGCCATTGCCCGACGTTAATTACGCAGACTTGCCCCGCATGAACATGAGACTTCCTGCGCTCGCCGTCCTCAGTGTCGCCCTCGTAAAAGTCTCCATCTCCTCGTAATATATAGTAAGGTTCTGTGTCATTAATATGCTGATGCCAACCGACGCTTGAACCCGGAAGCAAAATTATTCTCGCGTAAAGCCTTCCATGTCCATTAAGCTCATCTTTGGGGACAATCTCGTATCTAATGGCTTTTCCTCGTCCTCCGGCCAATCCCTCAACTTCAACAGGCAAAACTTCACGAATCATCTCGCGTTTACCTCCTCAAAAATTTATTTGCAAGAAAATTATACATGAGCATGAAAATATAACACGTTCTATTTTTTTGCTAAAAATTTTTATCGTGTTTATGCTGTGCTAAAATTTTCATATCATCACAAGAAGGGAGATTTTCACATGTCGAAATTAACAGAATATCGCGCAATCCTTGAGAACCAAAACAGAATTTACGGCGTTCACATAATCCGAAGCGATGTCAATGTTCTCGGACGAGATATTGAGCGTACGCAAGAACAACTTTCAGAGGTCAAAGATGACATTAAAGCACTTCACAAGGAAACATCAGCAATCGGCCTTGAAGTCTCTACCATAAAGCGAGTGCAGGAGATACACGCCGAGAAAATCGGGGAACTTAAAGCCGACATGTCCCAAGTCAAAATTGATATTGCCGATATTAAACGAGTTCAAAAAACGCACACCGAACAAATCAGGGAACTCAAAGATGACGTAAAAGAACTCAAAGCAGACATGTCTCAAGTTAAACACGAGATTTCTGATGTTAAACATGTTCTTGACGTTCACACAAAGCAAATCGAAGGACTTCAAGAGGACGTAAAAGAAATCAGGACTGATATTTACGAAATAAAGGGAGACATCAAAGCCCTCAATAAAGGCTTCGAGACAATGCAGACACGCTTCGGCTGGGGATTAGTAATTCTCGGTATTCTCATCACTGTATTGCAATTTCTCAAATAATTTACGCTAAAAATTCATAAAAACGTTAAAGTTTCACACACTCGCGGCCGAAATAGCTTTTAGAGACAAGAAAACTATAATAAATCCGAAAAATTCAGGTTTTATTTTTCTTGCTCATCATGAAATTTTTCAAACCGTGTAATATTGCGGCAGTTTATTGACAATTAAATATCAGGCAACATTTATACATGCCTTCGACGCGGTCAGCAAACCGCACAGGACATAATCGAGAAAATTCCTTCACGGAGGACGGAAACTCGAAGTATCCAGTGCGTAAATTGCAAATTCACAGAGTTACATTACGGAGGTGAAGCGCAAAAAATCAAATCTCGCGCACAGAGAACGGGTATGCTCCCACATGATACCCAAAGGAAAATTTGTTCTATATTAAATATGAAAGGACAAGGAGGTTTAATTTTTATCATGAAGCGCAAATTTAGTATTTTGCTGTTATCTGCGTTGATCATGGGATTGCTGGCGGGGTCGGCATTTGCGGCTACAGCACCAACGGTGAAGCATTACACGATGACTTTTACTGCTAACAGTAATAATATTCCAGCTTTTGTGGAAGGTTCTAGCAATTTGTCCCATAAAGATTTGAGCCTTGATGTTGTATATTCAATAGACGTAAAGATTACGTCGAATAATGTAACGTATTCAGGCTCACACTTCAGCTTATCCGGTTCAAGCACAACTATACCAGGTTTAGCGTTGAATTCTAACGGTTTTCGCGGTGCTCCTACAGCGGTAGGTACTAACTTCAACATTAAGGTAAAAATTGTTTCTGCCAGCTTAGGCTCAGGTAACAACTGGACCGTTTCACCTGTTACGGTAACCGGAAAAGCCCCGACAATCGCCGTATCAATGGACAGCGGATTACAGGGCGGAGCAGCAGGAACAGCAGCCAACGCAGCAAAAGGCTTGTATCTCTCCACCGACAAGAAGCCCATACTCGGCGGAACAGCTCTCACAAAGGACAATACACCCTTCGTGTTCGTAACGAGCGGTTCAATCAGAGGCCTCACTCTCACGGCGAAAATCTCCCCGTCTGGAAGCCCTCTTTCATTCGTAACGGATGCTGCAGAGGCTTACACAGGCGACGGAGCAAGCGGCTCAATCAAAGGCTATCTCACTGGAACAGTTCCCAATCCTGGCAAGGACGGAATTTATACCGTTACAGTTACAGCCAAGAACGCAGCCGATAAGAACTCAGTAACAAAGTATTACAGCTTCGACGTTATGGCTCTTCCGAAGATTAAGACGGCACCGAGCAAGGCAGTAACTTACGGAAAAGCATTCAGCCTTGAGCTTAAGCCGACACAGGGACTTACGGAAAACAAGGATAAAGGCTTCCCCGGACAGAGCTGGGACATCGTTACAATGACCGGTGCAGGTTATATGACCAGCGACGACCTCGCGCTTATGGGCCTGTCGTTCAACCGTCATACCGGAAAAATCGAAGGCACATGGGAAAGCTACGACAAGCCTATAGTTTCATTCGACAGCACGGTTAAGACTGTAGCTAAGAAACTTCGCGTTGTCCTCAGCAGAGATAACAGAGTTTGCGACAGCACGGATATTACGCTTACGTTCACGCCTGTTAAACCGGTAATCAACACGAAAGCTAACGATATTACCAACGGATGGGGCGCAGACTTCTACGTTGATGTTGAAGCCAGCAACGACAACCAGCCTTTGTATTATGTTGAGGCACAAGGTCCCGGCAAAATCACTTGGACAGTTGCTAACCTTCCAGATGGTTTATCGTACGATTGGACGACTTCAACGGACTATTACACGCCAGGTGTTGCAGGTATGAGCGGCAAGACAGCTAACAGGTCATATCTCAGGTTCCACGGCACACCGACAAAGACCCAGAAGGCTACAGCAGTAACGATTACCGCGACGAACTCAGCAGGAAGCGTAAAGATTTCCCCGAAGTTCACGGTTGGTGCTCAGGCTAACTTCTTCAACTTTGACGACACTTCATCGGACCACACAATGGGAGCTTGGGCAGTCGGACAGAATGTTGATGAAGCGGCTCTTGATGATGTCAAATCCAACGACGCGTACAATCCTGACGTAGCAGGCAAGAAGGTATTCGGAGTTACAGCAGGCCCAGTAAAATGGTCAGCGACAGACCTTCCGAAGGGAATTAAACTCGTAGCTAGCGGCGATACTCAGGCTTATCTCTCAGGTAAATTCTCAAAGGCAACTGAAGGAAAATGGGTAAGAGCAACGATTACAGCTGAGAATAAGGCGTTGAATTTAACGAAATCAATCACATACGACTACAGAATTTTTGAGCTCCCTGTGATTTCCACGAAGAAACTCGGCAACAACAACGATAACAAGATGGCAGTTGCGACCAAACAGGAATGGACGCTCGAGCTTAAGAACGATTCAACTATCGGCGACGTAACGAGCTGGGACATCGTGATCGGTGGAGCAGATTCAAACGATAAGTATGTGGCTGGCGAGAATGATGATTATTATCTTCAGGGCGACTCAGACGGCAAGATCGTAGGAAGCCTTGACAGAGTTCCTGACAACAGCAAGGGCACTGTTACGATCAAAGCTACAGCGACCAACCCGGCAGGCTCAACGACTAAGACATTTGAAGTTACTGTTACCGGCTCTAAACCCACATTCACGAGCGGTGATACTTCAACATTAGCACTTAGCTCCGGAACTGAAAACACGCAGTATGTAACGATCAGCGGAGGAACTCTTCCTGTAACGTTGTCAGCATATGTCGACGCGAAACAGGCCAAGAAACTTTTCGGTTTGTCATCAGCGATTGACCTCTCGCAGGAATACGGCACATCCAACCCGACGGGCTTTGTGTTTGAACCGAACGAGGGCGACGAAACTTCATATGGCGATGTCAGAGGAACGCTCACATATCTCGGCGATGAAGCGAACAAGCATTATGATGATCTTAAGATTACGATTAATGCTGAAAACGCCATGACCGGAAAGAAGCCTGTAGTTCATACAATTACGGTTGACGTTACCGGAACAGGAATCGGAGTTGCGTTATTGAGCAGTGATGCGTCAACCCCGCTTTCATTCGACGCAAACACGACCGAGCAGACAGTTTACGCGATTGCTGGAAAACCGGCGGGCTTCTATGATGATGAGTTTGAACTTATCGACTATGCGGGCTATGCGTTAGGTATTCAGGGTTCAGATCCGCTTGAGATTACATATCCGACAGGCAACGTAAACGGTCTCACGATGGTTCTTCGTGATCCTCAGTTAGTCGACTCTGACAGATACTATAAGGAGCTTTACGTTTCAGGAACTCCGAAGGCCGGATCGACGACAAAGTCGAAGTTCAAAGTTACGGTGAAGGATCCTACGACTAATGTTAAGTCTACGTATACATTGCTCGTTCATGGACTTATGCCGCCGGAGATGAAGTCAAAAGCAGCTGACCTCAAGAAGGAAGTCGGAGTACGCAGTGCATTGAACATTGCGCCGAAAGCTAGCGGCTATGAGAGTGATACGCAGAAGATTAAGTGGCAGCTTGATGCTTCATCAGTAACAGGCGATTACGAAGATACTGATGACATCGTTGTTGAACTTAGAAATTACGGCATAGAGTTTACGTCAAACGACGGCAAATTTGCGTCAACGTCAGTTACGAACCCGACGCTCGACGACAACGATGAAAAGTATGAAGCCAAGACGTATTACATCAGAGCGAAGAACATCGCGGGTTACAGCTCAGGACTTCCTGTAGTAATCGGTATTCAGGGCCAGAAACCGACGCTCAAGACAGCTAAGATTACGATTAGCCGCAGCGGCTCAGCCACAGAGTTCCCTGTTTCGTCTGACCTTACACCGTTCAGCGGAACAGAAGGAAGCGCGGATGTCAAGTATGCATTAGCGACGACGAAGGATGAGACAGCTCTTAGTGCAATTGGCTTAGAGCTTGAAGATACCGACAATCAGTCCGGCGGAATCGGAAAATTCACAGGTACACCTTCAGACTTGGTAGCTACGAAAGCTAAGGGAACGAACATCAACTTGACCCTCAGCAACTTCGGAATGACGAACAAGGGCAAATTAGCGATCGTAGTCAATGATCCTGATCCTGCAATTGAAGGCGACAGTTCAATCCAGCTTGATGCTGACGCGAAGAAAGTAACCGGAACAGTTGATCTCAACCTTACGGATGCCACACAGGGCACGACGAAGAATAAGTGGGAAATCACGAAGACCGGCAAGCCTACAACGAAGGGAATTACGGCGGCTATCAAAGCTAATAAGGACGCTCAAGGTGCAGTTCTTACGATCACTGTAGCGGCGAAGTTCAACCCGAACAGCAACACGACGACCGTAACTGACAGCGTAACAGTCAGAGTAACGAACCCTGAGACTAAGGCATCAGCTGATAAGACAATTGCAATCTCGGTTGTACCTTACAATGAGAGCACCAGCGAGGCCCCAGAGGATGAGGCTAAAGAGGCTGACGAAGCGAAAGACGCTGACGAGACCGAAGCAGAGGCTGAAGAGGAACTTGCAAAGGGCGAGGGCGACGTAGTACTCGGCGAGGCAAGAACCGAAGCGGCACTCACAGCGGGCGAGAGAGCGGCAATCGCGGCTGAAGGCTACATGATCGCGGCAGTACTTCCTGAAGTAACGGTAACTGAGGACGGACTTTATGACCTCGACGCAGTTGCACTTGTTGAAGAAGCGCCGGAGGGTGCGGAGCTTGTATGGTTCGCATTCCCGAGAAACGCGGCGGCAAGCGAAGATGACGAGATCGCAGAGTTCTACGACGAAGCCGGAGCGGAGATTGAAGTAGTTCCTGCGGAGCGCAAAGTTGTACCGGCGGCCTGGTTCAATGCAGATGTAACCTATGCACCTGTAATCGCGGTGAAGGTTCCTGCAACTGAAGAGACCAAAGATACAGCGGAAGATGCGGAAGCTGGCGACGTTGTAACTCTTGAAGCTCTTGAAGCGGCCGAGTAATTTTCAGGCTTAATCAAGCAGTAAATCAGAATTAACGAATAACACAAACACTCTGTCGGAGTAAAATCCGATGGGGTGTTTTTTTTTCGGCTTGACAATTTCGGGAAATCATGTAATTATTCTCACAATTTGAAATATTTATAAATGGAGCGAAATTTTTACAGTGAACAACATCAATCTTAATTCAGCTTATTTCGGATTTAGCTTTAACTTCTGGTATTGGTATCAGAGGTTTAATTCACTTTGGCTGACTTAAGAGGATTTACAATCGCACATTAATACACGAAGAACCCTTACACCTTCTGAAGCAGTCAAAGTGTTTCAGAGGGTGTTTTTTTACGCTCAAGCTCTAATGTTTCATAAGGAAGGATGATTTACAGGATGCCCGCGACAGTTAAAGTTAATTCCGGTTACAGTATCAAGATACGCAAAGGACTAATTCAGAGATTGGGACTTGAAATTTTACGTCTCAACGAGGAAGAAACCAGCGAGACCGAACATGAAATTCTGCTTGTTACCGACGAAAAAGTATCAGGATTGTATCTTCAGAAGGTAATCACGAACTTTCAGGAATGCCCCAAACCAGACGGCACGAAATTACGAATTTGTGAGCTGTTAATAAATTCCCATGAGCGCGCGAAAAATTTTATGACAGTAACGAAATTGCTCGATGACATGGCCGGACTTGGCTTAAGCAAAAAATGTTGTGTCGTTGCACTTGGAGGCGGAGTTGTCTGTGATGCGGCGGGATTTGCGGCTGGCTGTTACATGGGAGGCGTGAGGCTCGTGCTTGTTCCGACGACTTTAGCGGCAATGATTGAGGCTTCCGTCGGCGGTAACGCGTTCTTGAACCTCAGCACGGGGAAAAATTTAGCCGGAATGATACATACTCCTTCACTTGTTTTATGCGACACCGAGAGCCTGAGAACTTTATCACCTGAGGAATATAAATCGGGAATAGCTGAGACTTTGAAAACTGCAATAATGGCCGGAGAAGATTTATTTAGAATTTTTGAGCGCGGAGAAGTCGACGGGAATATCGAGAGCATAATTGACGGCTGTATAAAGTTTCGTGCGGGCGTGAGCAATGACGGGAAAAATCAATCTTCCAAAGTTGATGTTGCAGAGACTGACAATGATAAATCCGTCCGAGACGAAGCTGAGTGTGTGAGCAATGATGCCGTCGGCAACGCCAGCGTCAGTGTGAGCGGGGAAAGTCGGAGCAAGTGTTTGGGCTATGAGATTGGCAATGCGATTGAGAGCTTGAGCAACTATGAAATTCAGCACGGATTAGCTTTAGCACAGGGCATCGGGATTGTCGCGAACGCGTCGGCAAAAATGGAATGGTGCAATGAAGACACGAAAGACAGGATTATTAACACTCTCAAACGAAATGATTTACCCGTAACATGCAGGAAGTTTAAGCCTGAAATCATCGCTCAAAATGTCCTGAATGGCCGAAAAATCGCAGGAGGAAATATTGAGCTTGTTGTTCCGTCGGAGATTGGCCGATGCGAGGCGAAAAGTGTAAATTCAGATGAGCTAGCAAGTATTATTGCAATGGGAATGCAGACGCAAATATAATATAATATACTCAATACTTTTCAGGAGGTGCTAATCATGGACATCAGGTTTGTACAGCGCAACACAGAAATTGACGGCAAACTCAGGGAGTATATGGAGAAGAAGATCTCTAAGATGGAGAAGTTCTTCCGGAAAATCTTGAACTGTCAAATCGTAGTTACGGAACACAAGGGCAGCTTCAACGTTGAGACTACGGCCAATGCTAACGGAGTAATTCTGCGTGCCGAAGAGAACGCAAAAGAGCCGAGACAAGCATTTGATCAGGCGTTAAAGAATTTGGAGCGCAGGATTAAGAAGTATAATTCGTATCTCAAGGATCGTGCGCAATTGGGAGCTGGCGAGGATTTCTCGTTCAGTCTTGACGAAGCTCCGGAAGTTGACGTGAATGCTCCGGCGATTGACAAGGTGAAGAAAGTCGAAGTTCACCCGATGGATCCTGTCGAAGCGGCCATGCAAATGGAACTTGTCGGGCATGAGTTCTTTATGTTCCAGAATGCGGCGACCGGCGAGATTAACGTTGTTTATAAACGCAAAGAGAACAGCTACGGACTTCTTGAGCCTGTAAGGTAGAATTTGAAAGTTTTTCCCTCTGGTCCTTCTTGGCCGGAGGGAACTTTTTTAGTCGTGTTTATTCTTCCAGGCTGATTTTATCCTTCAGCCATTCATAAAGATTATTCCCGTTGCGTATTAATTTCCCGTCTGGCGATGTAAAAGCGTGTTTCGTGTAACCTTCGGCGGCGAGCTGCTTAGTCTCGGCGTGAAAAATTCTGCAGGTGAACTCAACGCTGACTTTCGTTAATTTCGTTACGGTCGTCTCAATCATAATTTCCTCATCATAGAATAATGATGATTTATACCTGCAATGAGCTTCAACAAC
>JAFTCP010000049.1 GCA_017454625.1 Synergistaceae bacterium | reverse complement strand
GCAACGACTGGATCGAAAACGGAATTATGAAAGCCGCAGAGGAAAATCCAGGAAGCATAAAACTCTTCAAGGGTTACGACGAGCCTTTGTCGCACTTAATGTACGCCGGCGGAGATATTTTCTTGATGCCGTCTGTGTTTGAGCCTTGCGGATTATCTCAAATGATTTCGATGCGTTACGGGACTGTTCCGGTTGTCCGTGAGGTCGGAGGATTACGCGATACAGTGTTCGATGTTGACAGGCCCGAAGGAGGAAACGGCTTCACATTCCAGACTTGCGATGTTGACGGAATGATGTGGGCACTTCGCCGAGCCGTAGATCGTTACTACAACGACAAAACCGCGTGGAAGAAGATTATGCTTGAGGGAATGCGCGAGGATTTCACGTGGGATAAATCGGCCGGACTGTACAACGACATGTACGAGGATTTAATGCAGTAAAGAATTAATGCCCTTTGTGAGAAATTGCAAGGGGTATTTGTTAATATAAAAAGGAGGTTAAGTTTCAATCATGTACACAGGCAAACACGGAAGAGTGTTAGGCATAGTGATGGCCGGAGGAAAAGGCGAACGCTTGATGCCCCTAACCAAATACCGCGCGAAACCTGCAGTTTACTTCGCCGCAAAGTATCGTATCATTGATTTTGCACTCTCCAATTTAATCAACAGCGGGATTTATTCGGTATACGTTCTCACTCAGTTCAAGAGCCAATCACTTAGTGAGCACATTGAACGAGGCTGGCAGTTCGGAGGAGCGATGAGGGGCCGGGACTTCTTCGTAACAACGATACCTGCGCAGATGTGGAGCGGAGAACATTGGTATCAGGGGACAGCGGACGCAGTATATCAGGCTAAACACATGATTACGCGTTTCAGGGCAGACAGGGTATGTATTTTCGCCGCAGATCACATCTACAAGATGGATGTTGACCAAATGATAGCGTGGCACATGGCACAGCATGCTGACGTAACGATTGCCGCTAATGTTGTACCTGTTGCGGATGCTACGGAGTTCGGATGCATCAAGACGGACAAGAACGGCAGAATTATCGAGTTCATGGAGAAACCTGCTAATCCGCCTGAAATTCCAGGAAAGCCGGGATTTTCTTATGTCTCGATGGGCAATTACGTTTTCGAGCGTAAAATTCTTGAGGAAGCACTTGACGACGACGCGATGAAGGAAGAAACGCATCACGATTTCGGCAAGGACATAATCCCAGACCTTGTAGCACACGGAATGAAAGTTTGCGCTTATGACTTCTCGACGAATATTCTTCCGCATCCGTCAGCAGAGACCGAACTTGTTCACCAGTGGAGAACTGACAAGCCTTATTGGCGCGACGTAGGAACTCTTAAAGCGTACTGGCAGGCTCACATGGAGTTAATCGGCCACGAGTCGGAAATGACGCTTTACAACCCAATGTGGCCAATCCGCACAGTTTCTTACGGAGATCCCCCTTCATACTGCTATCCTGACAGCGGACATCCTTGCAACATTAACAGGGTCATGTTAAGCGAAGGAAGCCGAATTTTCGGAGCCGACGTGTCAAATTCCGTTCTTGCGCGTAACTGTTTAATTCAGGCGGGAAGCGTTGTTGAAGAGAGCATTATCGGGCATGATGTCGTAATTGGCCGTAACTGCAGAATTAAGCGAGCGATTATCGACGGACATAATATTATTCCGGACGGCACAGTAATCGGAGAAGATCCGGAACTTGACGCGAAGAATTATTATGTTGACCCGAAATCAGGAATTGTTGTAGCCGGAGTTCCGAAAGAATTATATCTGACTGGAAGCGACCAGATCGAAGAAGGCCAGAGCTGGGACACTATGGGCTAAAGGTTTTGAGAAGATTACACAGCATCTCCTTCGGGGGGTGCTGATTTTTTGTGCCTTAATGGTAAATATTATAAAGAGAGCCGGAACGTAACATCCCAGCTCCCTAAAAAATTTATTCGTCGTAATCCGCATCAAACGCTCGGTTTCGTCTGTCAATCTCGGATTTCGGCTGTTTCACTTCAACGTAAGTCGACGCATTATTTATCACGAACCATAAACCGCCATCAAACTCCTTAACCCATATGGCTCTGGGGCTGTCAGCTCCGGAACTCCTCAGGAACACCCGCAAATAATCCCTTGCGTCCTCAACTTTTCCCGTGTAATTTATCTCGAAGTCATCGGGCGACATCGCATAATCATTCTCAGGCGACGTTCCCTTTGCGTAGCTCCTGAATATATGAGTGCAAGAAGGATCTTTCAGACGGTCGGCAAAAGTCGCGTAATAAGTCGAACGGTCAATCGGAGTTTCCGAACGAAGCGCGTAACGCAGCATCTTCCCGCCTTCTTCTCGTGTATCCTTGTTGATGTAAGCGAATACTGCCTCAAAATATAACTTTATCGCGCCTTGATACGTCTTAGCTTCGGTCTGATAACGAGCCTTAAACTCCTTATACGTCTTCGGAAGTTCAGCACTGGCACAAGAACTCATAACTAATACGACGAGAACGAACGATACGACAAAAATTTTCATGGATTTCATGTTAATCACACTCCTTATAAATTCAGCATTAGAAGCTAGAACAAAACGAAACGAACGAATGAAGCACAAAACGTTTTCAGCGATTTCATGTTAACCCAGCTTCCTTTACGTCTCTGCATGAGCCTCATAACTGACACGAAAAAGCAAGTTAGAGAGCAACAAAGCTGATTATTTCACGTAATAAACGTTATCAAGAATGCTGCTGTCGGCGAATTTGTACGATGTCATAGAGCCTTCCTCCGCAATCTTGAAGACATGACCGAAATATCCCTCAGAAATCTTTGAACACTTAGTGATGCCGCGTCTGCCCTTGTAAGAGATAATATGTTCAGGCTGTAAATCCCAGTCCTTAATATTCAGGTTAAAGCCGCCCAACGAGTAAAAAGTTTTGTCGCAAAGCATGCATTTCCACTTGATTAATTTCTGGTTCAACGAGCCGCCGCCGTCGATTACAGCAATTCTATCCATGTTCTGAGCAATGAATTCTGGATATACGTTGTTCGTTCCAAGTTTCTTGAGAGAATGCGCAGGAAGATTATCTTTGCAGGGTTTGAGGTGCTTACTCTTGTTGCTGAGAAGGTAAACTTTTTTGGACTGGTCAACTAATGAGAGCCTTTCGAGAGCATCTCCTTTGAACGTGAAGAAAGTCTCATGACATAATTGACACTCAAAACGGTCAAGGTCAATCTTCACTTCAGCAGAAGCCGAACATGCCGCAATCAGGACGAAAATTAATACTGCTAAAATCTTTCGCATGATGATAAATGCCTCCTTGTTAATATAAACTTGAAAGTCATTGTATCATACTGAAAAATTTAATCAGCTCGCAACTCCGGCTATTGTTCCGCCGCCAATTACATAATCTCCGTCGTAAATTACTGCCGCTTGACCTATGGCCGGAGCTTTTTGTTCATCATGAAACTCAATCACAAGCTCATCACTCGAAACCTGATTTATCACCGCTGGAATTTCCTTTTGACGATAACGGACTTTTACGCTCGCTGAATAATTTTCGGGAAGCTCACCGAACGCGATTAGATTAACATCATTTACGGTTATTCGCTTAGTCATGAGACATTCAGGGGAAAGAGTTATCGTGTTGGTCTCAGTGTTAATCTCAGAAATATATAATCTCGATTTTGCCGCAACCCCCAAGCCCCGACGCTGGCCCGCCGTGTAATGAATTATTCCGTTGTGAGTGCCTAAAACTTTTCCCGAAGCGTCTATAAATTTTCCCTCCGGATATTTTTTCCCCGTGTAAGTCTCAATGAAACCGGCATAATCCCCGTCAGGCACAAAGCAGATATCTTGACTGTCATGTTTTCTCGCGTTGACAAATCCCAATTCTCCGGCCAATTCCCGAACTTCTGACTTTTTCATGCTTCCTAAGGGAAAATCCGTATATGATAATTGCTCCTGTGTCATACCATAGAGAACATAACTTTGATCCCGCGATAAGTCTACAGCTTTACGCAATAAAAACCGGCCGGGTGTGCGTGAAATAAGCCCTGAAGTGTTTTGCTCTCCTTGCGAAGTTCTCATAAACGCTGAAACATCATGCTCGTCATGTGAAATTCTATCAAGCTCAGCATCACACGAAAATTCCTCATGTCTTGAAGCATCATGTTCATCACGCGCAATTCTCTCAAGTCCTGATACATCATATTCAATCTGTGAAAATCCCTCAGGCTCCGAATTTCTCGCGACGCTCACGCCTTCATATTCAATCCTTGCGTAATGTCCCGTCGCAATTCGTTCAAGTCCTGACTTCCTCGCATATTCCAGAAATAAAGCAAACTTTATGAACTTGTTGCAGTCAATACACGGATTAGGAGTTCCGCCGGTCTCGTAAACTCTCACGAACTTTTTTATCACGCATTCTTCAAACTCATTCATAAAGTTCAAAATTTCGTGTTCAATCCCTAAGACATCACACACGGCCTTAGCGTCAATAATATTCTCGCGTGAACAGCAGGGATATTTGCTTGACACTCCGAGAGCTTCATTCAGGAATAAAAGCATTGTCGCGCCCTTGCAGGATTTATACTTTTCACGCATTAAATAAGCGGAAACGCTGCTGTCAACGCCTCCGCTCATAGCTACTAATATGCTCAATTTATTTCACGAGTTCAGCCATCTTCTTTAATCTTCTGGCGACTTCCTCAAGAACTTCTGTTGAACGTGCAAAATGGAAGCGGATTAAGTTATTTATCGGCTCACGGAAGAAACTTGAACCAGGTACAGCCGCTACGCCGATATTCTTAATTACCCATTCGCAGAACTCTAAATCAGTCCAACCCTTAAACTGCGGAAGCTCTAGGAAATTCGAGATGTCGACCATGACGAAATACGAACCCTGAGGAATATTATGCTTGAAGCCGGCATCGTCTAAGCCCTTGAGCAATAAATCGCGTTTTTCCGTATATTTCTTCTTGAGCTCGTCATAATAACTGTCTGGAAGCTGGAACGCATGAACAGCCGCCTCCTGCAATGGTGCCGCCGCTCCGACTGTCAAGAAGTCATGAACTTTTCGTGCTCCGTCAACAACATCTGCCGGGCCGATTAAATATCCCAAACGCCAGCCGGTGATTGAGTAAGTCTTCGATAACGAGTTGCAGGTTATAACGTGGTCGAACATTCCCGGAAGTCCTGAAGCGTAGACGTGTTTATACGGGTCGAACACAATATGCTCGTAAACTTCATCGGTGATTATGAACGCGTCATACTTTAAGGCCAATTTTCCGATTTCCATTAATTCCTTCTCGGTGAAGACTTTTCCGCAGGGATTTGAAGGGTTGCAGATTACGATTGCTTTTGCTCCGTCCTTGAAGCCCTGTTCGATTAAGTTAATGTCGTAATCATACGTCGGCGGAACTAACGGAATGTAAATCGGTGAAGCTCCTGACAAAATCGAATCAGCACCGTAATTCTCGTAAAATGGCGAGAACACCATAACTTTATCGCCAGGATTGCAGATCGTCATCATTGCGGCCATCATTGCTTCGGTTGAACCGCATGTGATAACTATTTCGGTCTCAGGGTCAATCTCTCGGCCAATTGCTTTGCTCTGCTTGGCACAAATAGCTTCACGGAAATTCTTAGCTCCGAATGTAATTGCGTACTGATGCGGGCCGGTATAAGCTGTCTTAGCAAGTGAATCAAGCATCTCTTTCGGGGGATCCCAGTCAGGAAATCCCTGCGATAAATTAATTGCTCCGTACTTGTTGCAAATTCTAGTCATTCTACGGATTACGGAGTCTGTGAAAGTCCCTACTCTGTCGCTGAGTTTGGGCATAATCAATTTCAAGTCCTTTCATGGAATATTTAAGCGTAAATTTTATCACAATTTGCAATATTCCTTACACAATAAATAACCTTTTCAGTATGTCAATTACTTTCTCACGATGATTAACAGCAAATATCCTTCACGTAATGAGATTACAGCGTCATTGTCGGGGCTTAAGACTTCGTTGCTGATGCCGTATTGATATTCAGGTGAGATTTCTGCGTCGTCGAGATTATATTTTGCGTTAGTGATATTAATTCCTCGTGCCAAGCCTGAAATGTTGATTAACGAGAAGAATTTGCAGCCGAACTTTACGCGTTCAACTTCTCCTGCCTGAATAATTTTCATCTCCGAATAATCATCAACGATTAAAGCATTTTTCCCGTTTTGTTTCAGCATTAACAGCGAGTAAATATTTCCGAGATTATGATCCTGACGGCCTCCGGTCGCGCCAATCAGCAAAAATTCATCAAAGCCGCGTTTAATTCCCTCTTTGACGGCAAAAATCGTGTCAGTGTCGTCCTTCACAACCGGCAGGACTATAACATTGTGTAAGTCTTCAGGTTTAGCGTGAGAGTCAAAATCACCGATGATTAAATCAGGCTGAACACTCAGAAACTTTTCATGCTTAAGTCCGCAATCACAGTAAATAAAATAGTCGTCGGGCCTGAAATATTCCCGGATTAAAGCATAATTCTTAATCTCAGCTCCGCCGATTATCACACATCTACGCATTGGCCATGTCCCAAAAATTCATCTCATGGATTGAACACGCCCTGAAAATCTCGCAAAGATGCTCAAGCTGTAAATCCGAGTAATTTTCCGCTGACTTCTCAAGATAAGCAACAAGCACATTGTTCAAGCCGCAGTATTCTTCGCCTGAATAATTCCGTATCCATTTCCCGTAAAGTTCATGATTGACGGATTGCGGGTTATTCTCGACGATTTTTTTCGCGATGTCCTCATAACTTAACGCACACGATAATATTGCCGCGAGAATTTCCGGCTCCTCCTCCTCGTAAGCAACCCTGAGCATGTAAGACGTGTAAGCTAAATTGGCCGGATGTCGCTGGGTTCTGTCGATTTCCTCCTGAGAGACTTTCAAGCGTCCCATGTAACCTTTGTGAATATCCATTTCGACATTTGCGATTGCGTCAATCACGGACGAAAATAATTTCATCGTCTCTAAACTTTTTGCTTTGGCGGCTCCGAGCGCGAAGACTTTGGAATACTCGTTGAGATATAAATAGTCCTGAATGATGTAAAATCTGAACTTCTCAGGCTCAAGCGTCCCTGTTTCCATTCCCTTAACAAACGGGTGATTATTATATTCCGGCCAAATGTCAGCTACAGAACGCATTAATCTTTCACGAAGGCTCATATTCTCCGCGAATTTCCCCGTGAGATTGAAAGAGTGTTTCATCGGCCCGCAGCCCTTGCCTAAGTCTAACATTGCTCCCAAAGCTCCGGAAATGTAATCTTTCGCGCGTCTCACAGCCTCATCAAGCGTAAATCCCTTCGCTAAATTGGCCGCAATCGCACTTGATAACGTACAGCCAGTGCCGTGAGTGTTATTCGTGTCAATTCGTTTTCCTTTGAACCATTCACAAACTGCAGAATTTTTTGTGAGTTTCTCGTTCTCATTATGCCCGCAGTCTGCCGAAGCTGTGAAGTTGATGTGTTGGGCTTCGGAGTTGTCAGGGTTAAAGCACAGCAAATCATTAGCGTCATTCACCCTATGACCGCCCTTGACAAGAACAGCACAGCCGAATTTAGCATTAATTTTCTTCGCGGCTTCAATCATTCCTGCCTCATCGTTAATCTTCATTCCCGACAAAATTTCGGCTTCGGGAATATTCGGAGTTGCGAGTGAAGCTAACGGGAGAAGCTCACGTGCTAAAGTCTCGATTGCGTCATCGTTGATTAATTTTGCCCCGCTGGTTGCGACCATGACGGGATCCACGACGATATTTTTTGCATGATAAAATCTCAATCGCTCAGCAATAGCCTCAATCAATTTTGCGCTTGAGACCATACCGATTTTTACAGCGTCCGGATAAATATCACTAAATACCGCATCAATCTGCTTATTCAAAAACTCCGGCGTAACCTCCATAATTCCCGTAACTCCGAGCGTATTTTGTGCCGTCAACGCCGTAATCGCACTCATCGCGAATACTCCGTTCATGGTCATTGTCTTAATATCTGCCTGAATGCCCGCACCTCCTGAGCTGTCGCTTCCGGCAATCGTCAAAGCTGTTTTCATTACAAAGTTTCCTCCAATCGTCAATAAAATAATCCGCCGTCTCAATAATTCTCTCTTTATCGTTAATGCTCGAAGCGTCATAAACTCCGAACGTTACAAATCCCGCTGACTTTGCCGCCTCAATCGCAAACAAGCTGTCTTCGAATACGGCGATATTCTCAGGCTTGAGCTTCAAGAAATCTGCACAGGCCGTGAAAATTTTCGAGTGTTGTTTGTCCGTATTAAGCTCCGAACATGTGAAGACAGCCGCGAAATAATCAGCTATATCATTCCTTACGAGAGCAGAACGCAATAAATCCCTGTCGCCTGATGTCGCAATTACCATAGGAATATTTTTATCGTTGAGAGCGTCGAGAAAATCACGAACTCCAGGCTTCAACTCGGCTTCTTCAGCGTAAAACTTCTCAATCATCCTTGATATTCCCTGCTGAATTTCACTCACAGAACGCTTCAAGTTATAATTCTTACGGAGATATTCACAGCCCTCATCATAGCTCAAAGGCCACAATTTACCTGATAATCCCTCTTCTGGAACAATGCCGAGCGTGATTAAGTAACGTTCACCAAGATTGCGCCAGACATGCATTGAGTTTAATAATGTTCCGTCAGCGTCAAAAATTGCTCCGTTTATGCTCATGACCTGAAAAATTTTGCTGAGAGTTTGTGTAATTCCTGAGAGGCCAATTTTACATTCTCTGCGGCAAAAATCGCGCTTATCACGGCTACTCCGGCAATCCCTGAACCTGCAAGCTCATGAATATTCTTCAAGCTAATTCCGCCGATTGCGACAACAGGAATTTTCACGGACGAGCAAATTTCCCTCAAAGTTTCGTGTGTTATGTCAACAGCGTCTGACTTTGAGCCAGTATGAAAGACAGCTCCGGCACCGAGATAATCCGCTCCCTTAGCTTCCGCAATTCTCGCTTCCTCCGGAGTTCGCACGGACACGCCGAGAATTTTATCTTTACCGATTAACGCGCGAACATTACCGGCTTCCATATCAGATTGTCCGACATGAACGCCGTCTGCATCGATTTCACACGCTAACTTGACATCGTCATTAATTATGAACGGGATATTTTTTTCGCGGCATAACTCCTGAATTTCGAGGGCCTCAGCTTTGAACTCGTCATACGCTAAATTTTTCTCCCGAAGCTGAATTAACGTTGCTCCTCCGGAAATTGCATCTCTGACATCATCAATTAATCTTCGTCCGTTCAGCCAATATCTATCAGTTACGGTGTAAAGCAATAAATCTTCCTTAGAAAACTTCATACTTCGCGCCCTCGTCTAAAGTTTTTCCGTCCATGTTGTAAATTGCATCGATGATTTTATTTCTGTACGTTGAGTTTCCCTCGCCTGGCTGTAAACGTGAAAAAGCGATTTCGCCCGCAAGCCCCATCATGCAGATTGAAGCCGCAACAGCTTCAAGTTTATTCTCAGGATTGGCCGCGACGTAAGCCGTCATAATCGCCGAGAGCTGACAGCCTGTCCCCGTAATCCTTCCCATTTCGGGCCGTCCGTTGCGGATGACAAAGCATTTTTCTCCGTCCGAAGCTAAATCGATTGCTCCCGTCAACGCTATCACTGAACCTGAGGACTTCGCAAAATTCTTCACGAACTCTACCATAAACGCGAGATTTTCATCACTCACAACGTCAGCTTTATCAACGTCGACACCGTGAGTTTTTCCCGAACCAGACGCGAGAGTTTTTATCTCCGAAGAATTGCCGCGAATTACATCAAATTTAATTTCCTTCATGAGATTTAAGGCCGTGTTCGTTCTAAGTGAACTTGCTCCAGCTCCGACCGGGTCAAGCAAAAGCGCGTGTTTAAGCTCATAAGCTCGTGCTCCGGCTCGGAACATCGCAGGGATTGTGCGTGAGTTGAGAGTGCCAATGTTGATATTAAGCCCGTTGCATATCGCCGTAATCTCCTCAGCATCGTCGGGGTCATCGGCCATTATGGGACTTCCTCCGCAAGCTAACAAAGCATTAGCGACATCATTAACAGTTACGTAATTCGTGATGTTGTGAATTAACGGGGATTTTTCGCGCACGTTTTCGAGATAAGCGCTGAACATGATATTTTCTCTCCTTTGAGCGTAAAATTTGTTGTGAGAATTTTTCTTGTCCAGCAATAATTTATGCAATGCCGAACATGATAATTCTCACTTGAGCTAAAAATTAACGTGAAAATTTCTCTTGCCCAGCATGATGCGTGCTGAACATGATACTTTTCACTTGGGCTTAAAATTAGTGTGAATTTTCTCTTGTCCAGCATTGAATATGATACTTCTCACTTGAGCTTAAAATTTTAGTGTGAGAATTTCTTTTATCCAGCTGTGATTTATGTGAGAGGTGCTGAACATGATTTTTCACTTCGAGTTTTCATGAACAGCCTGCTTTTATGCTCCTTGCGCCGGCATTATCCGGATCAAGTTATGATGGTCGGAATAAATTCCCTCTCAGCCTGTTAAACAAGCTCCCATGAAAAATTTTTCATAATTATACAGCAACCATGAAATTCTTGCTTTGATGGCGAGCGAAGCTGATACTTATTACTGCTCTGAAGACCTGACACATAACGAGTGATAATGCGATTAATCAAAAGTCTCCGGCCAATTCTGTTAAGCCTTCATGTGTCCTGTTATTGTCGCGGCGGCATGTCATGAGGGATTGCGAGTTTATCACTTAAGCGTAAATTGTTAGAATATAATAGAATTTTTCTTCACTTGACATACTTTTAGCAAATATGATAATCTTTTCATATTAAATAGCCCGTGTGATTATTTTGGGCGAAGAAATATTTTTACATTTATCAGGAGGCTTTTTTTTCATGGCACAGGGTACCGTAAAGTGGTTCAACGAGAGCAAAGGGTACGGATTCATCACCGCCGACGAGGGTAAGGACGTTTTTGTACACTTCAGCGCAATTCAGGGTGAGGGCTTCAAGACACTCAATGAAGGTCAGAAGGTTTCTTTCGATGTCGTCAACGGGGAGAAAGGTCCGCAGGCCGCTAACGTTGTCAAGCTGTAAAGAGTAAGTCTCCTGCGTAACTCCTCGAAACCTCGAAGCAGCAGATTAATCACTTTAACAAGAATTTGCATGAGGACCCTGTGAGAAGCAAGGCCCTCATTTTTTATTTCAAGTTCCTCATCAACTTTTTCCGCCGTAAAATCTTCATGAACTCGTTAGGGCTTTACAATTTCCTGTTTCTCGTCAAGAAATTTCTTTAACACTTCATGAGACACTGAAACTATCAACAAATTTTAAGACTTAGCGGACTTTTTGAGTAACTTTATAGTCTCGTCATCCTGTTTTCCGTCAAAAAATTTCTCCAACACTTTATGAAACACTGAACCTTCCTCCGAAACTTGCGCGAATAACGTCATAGACGAACGCAGCTTTAAGTCATCAGGGTAGCCGTGCATGACATAATTAGCGTCGTCGCTTTCGAGATCTAAGAGGGCCTGAGAGATTTCACGTAATCTTTCGCCTAAAACAGGATGAGCAAGATATAATTTTGCCTCGTCAATGTCAGTAATCCCGTAATCCTTTGCGCGTTGACTATACCCTAATTCCATGAGCTGAGGGAAAATATACCATATCCAATGAGTTTGTTTCTGCCCGGCCTTAATCTCACTCAATGCGACAGCGTAACTCTCTCTGTTCTTGTTTTGAGCCGTAACAAAACGTTCAAGATCATAATCCTTCATGTGAGTAATCCTCCTTTAAAAATTGTCGTCCAAGATTATATATCATCATTTGCTTCATCGTCTGCATCATAATTTTCTTCGTTCTCGTTGTCTTCGTTCTCTTCGTTATCGTCGTCGTCAAATTCTTCGATTAAACCGTTAAATTCATCGATTAACTCTTGAATGTCATTCATTAAGTCCTCGTCCTTGAAAACTCCGCTCAAATATTCTCCCTTGTCTATAAAGTTTCTGTTCGGCAGTCTCGGAAGTTTCTTCTTGTTAGTCTTGTAAATTCCAATAAAAGCCTCTTTCAACGCGTAAATCCCCGTGAAAATTAATAATAACGACATTACAGCCCTCAAAATTTCCCTGTTCGTGATGGCATGAAGCATAAAGTTCTCGTTCTCAGCACAGATATATTCGGCGTTAAGTTTGCTGTAGATGCGATATTTCTTGAGCCAGCTGCGTGCGTTTATCGTATGATTGAAAAACTCCGGAAGATTGCCGTCAAGTTTGGAAAATCTTACATAGCAGGAGATTACATGAATTCTGGTTCTGTCGTCAAGTTTATCAAGCAGCTTCAAGCTCCCTCCGGCATCAAACGGCATTATGCAATAATCGTAGTCCTTGTTGATGAATGCAGATATGTAGTATTCGTTATCTTTCGTCCTGTTCTCAGCATAAGCGAACCATATCTCTAAATCCTCAACGTAATAAATTTTTCCCGGCGTAATTTCCTCAAAAGGTGTTAGGTCGAAAAATTCATAATCGCGCGGAAAAACTAAAAACGCTAACGAACTCAACACAAGCCCCATAGAGATAAATATTGCGCTGAGAAGGCATAAATCCCCCTTAAGTCCCGGTTTGTTCCTGTGGTATGTCTCGACGAAGGCCATATCATGGATTACCTGAGCGATAAATTTTCTCAGCAGCACCAACAATCCCAAGACGACAAGGCAGATTATCCATGTTAAAGCCGCGTTAATCTCGTTAGCTCCAAGATAAAGAGTTAAGAGCTGATTAATCAAGTTCCAGAAGTCCGAGCCAAGAAGGATTAGAAACGGAAACGAAAATACGAAGGCGATAATCTTGCTGTTTCTCGTCGATGTCGGAGAATAATAATACTCGTAATAACTTTCACCGAAGAAATCAAACATAATTAACCCTCCAGAACCAAAGCCCGCATGCCGGAACAGTCATTGCTGATTGAACGCGTTCACTTCCGGCCAATAAACTTTTGAGCCAGTCGAGATTATTTTTTCCGAGTGCGACGTTATTAATGTTGCCGACTATAATTCTCACCATGTTTGTCAAGAATGACTGAGCTTTTACGCTTATGATTGAAATATTCCCCCTGTTGCGGATTTTCAGGCTGTCAATTGTTCTGTAAGCATCTTCGGGACATTCTCCGGCCCTGCAAAACGCTCTGAAGTTGTGCCGTCCCTGAATTAATTTACACGCTTCCTTCGCAAGTTCCATGTTCCAGCTTTTACCCTTACGCCACCACACGAAATTATATAGCATTGGTGGACATACTTGGCCATGATAGATGAAATATTTATATTCCCGTGAAACTGCCGAGTACCTAGCGTTGAAATCGTCAGGAACGTGCGAAATCTTCATAACTCGTATATCTTCAGGCAGGTAAAAATTAATCGCAAGCCTTAACTTGTCCGGCTCAAAATATTTCGTGAGCTTGAAACTCGCGACTTGTCCCCAAGCGTTTACTCCCTTGTC
>JAFTCP010000048.1 GCA_017454625.1 Synergistaceae bacterium | reverse complement strand
TAAGAATGTCCGAAGCTGTGAAAGCCCCGTTAACGATTTATTCTTACGGCCCCAGACGGGAAATTAAGGATGCGAAAATTTTGACGGCTTACGAAGAGCAAACTCAAAATGTCCCTTCAGCTTCAGCGATCGGCGACCTCGTGAAGGACGCTTTAGAGATGGACATAACTCCTTCAGCGTTAAACTCTTGGAGTTGGCCGAAAGGTTCACCGAGAATTTTATTTTTGCCGGGAAGCCGTATTGCAATAAGAGCTGCCGCGTTAAAATGGCTTTGTGAAGTTCATGAATGCTTGAAGGCTAAAATTCCTGACGTAAGAGTTCGCACGTTATTTTCTCAGTTTATGCCGGCAAGTGAGCTTGCCCAATGGAAGAAAACCGGATTAAATCCCGTACGCTTTGGAGCGGGCGTTGCTATGAGAGAAGCCGATTTTGCATTAACTCAGCCTGGGACGAATAATTTTGAGATGATGCATTGCGGACTTCCGGGCCTTGTCGTTGCTCCCGAAAAATTTTTGAAGTTCGTACCCGTCGCAGGAGTTCTCGGCATTCTCGCTAATATCCCGTTAATTGGCCTGAAACTTCGTAAAATCGGAGCAATGAGAATTATCAACCGCTGGGGAGGCTTTATATCGCTTCCAAACAGGACAGCTCAGAAAAAAATTCTCTCTGAACTCTACGGAGATGTTACGCCGGAAGACATTGCAGAAGAAATTTGCGAATGGGTTAATGACACGAAAGCTCTCGATGAAACTCGCAAAGAATTATTGAGCATGTCGGGAGAAAGCGGAGCCGCTTCAAGATTGTGTGATATTGTAACGTCGAGATGAAGAAAAACAGCCCTTTAATTTTTGTGTTGTCCTATGCGAAGAAATACAGCGTGAAATTAATTCTCGCAATGCTTTTCATGCTCGCATCATCGGGCTTGAACGTTCTGCCGCCGTATCTCTTCAAAAGCATTGTTGATGATGTCTTAATCTCAAAAGATACTTTCATGCTGAACATGATTTGCATCTCAATCGTGATAATCTTCGGATTGAAAGCAGTAACAACATATTTTCAGCGTTACTTAATGAATGAGGCCGGCCAGCGTGTTGTAATGGACATAAGGATTGCGCTTTACGATCACATGCAGAGGATGAGCCTTAAGAAGATTTACGCGTCTCGAATTGGTGAGTTGATGAGCAGGATTACCGGCGACGTTGCGACGCTTCAAAATCTCGTTACAAGCACATTCGTGGATTTAATGTTCAACCTCGTAACTTTTTGCGGGATGTTCGCGTTCATTCTATATATCAATTGGAAGCTGACTTGTTTAATAATTCTCGTGCTCCCTGTCGTAGCTTTCATGCTCTCGTTCGCGGCTAAACGACTTCGCAAGGCTGGGCATAATGTCCAGGAACATTTAGCGGATATTACGGCGACAGCTCAGGAGGCATTCTCGGCAATCCGCGTTGTTCGTTCATTTGCAACGGAAGATGAGGAACTCGAACGTTTCAGCAAGGCCAATCACGAGAATTTTACGGCTCTGCTTCAAGCTGTCTCAATTCAGGGGATTTTGGCCGGAGTAATTGAGGAGTTCTTAATCGTCGCGCTCGCAATAGTATTCTGGTTCGGAGGTCAAAGCGTAATTAACGGGACTTTAACGCCCGGAGAATTAATCTCATTCACAGGATACATAGCCTTCATGGTCCAGCCAATCCGGAGCATAATGAACCAGATGAATACTCTTCAAACGGGAATGGCCAGCGCTGAACGGATTTATGAAATGCTGGAAGTTCCGATTGAAACGCCTGATGTTCAAGCAAAAGTTGAGCATGTGAAAATTTCCGGAGCCGTAAAATTCGATAATGTTTATTTCAGCTACGATGAAGGCCAGGAAGTTTTGAGCGGAATAAACTTAGACGTTAAAGCCGGAGAGAAAATCGCTATTGTCGGACCGACCGGAGCGGGAAAGTCTACGATCGCTGACTTGATACCGAGATTTTACGAGCCGACTTCAGGACGAATATTGATTGACGGAGTTGATATACGGGATTATCCGTTGAAGGAGTTACGCCGTCAGATTGGAATTGTCCCGCAAGAATGCGTGTTGATGAAGGGAACAATAGCTTTCAACATCGCTTACGGCCTCAAAGACGCTGACATGAATAAAATTATCGAAGCTGCGGAGATTGCGGACATAAAGAGTTTCATTGAGACGTTGCCGGAAAAATACGAGGCTGAAATCGGAGAACGAGGCGTAACACTTTCAGGCGGACAACGTCAGAGAATAGCCATTGCGCGCGCAGTAATCCGAGACCCGAAAATTTTAATCCTCGACGAAGCGACAAGCTCACTCGATATTGCTGTTGAACGTCAGGTGCAAAAAGCCTTAAATCAAGCCATGAAGGGACGAACGTCTTTTATTATCGCGCATAGATTAACGACGGTTCGGGAGGCAGACAAAATTTTAGTGCTGAAGGACGGGAAATTTATTCAGTCTGGAACTCATGAAGAGTTATTGCAAGCCGGAGGATTTTACGCTGACTTGTACGGGATGCAGTTCGGATGCTGAGATTTTACATGCGTCATGTCAGGGGTGAGAAAATTAGCCTGTTAATCAACATAATTTTTTCGCCCGCTGTGTTTCTTATGGGGCTTGTGATTGCGTTTATGGATTTTCTGCGTCGTCATGGGTTATTGCGAACTGAGGAGCCGCCATTGCCATTAATCAGCGTCGGCAACATTACTTACGGCGGAACGAACAAGACACCTTTTGTAGAGATGCTTGCTAAATTCGCGTGTGAAAACGGGGTGAAAGCGGGCATAGTAACTCGCGGCTATACGGGAAAAACTCACAATGTAATTCTCATCCGAAACGGTGAAGGAAAACGCGAATTAACCGGAGATGAACCGTTATTGTTGTCGCGTGAGCTTCCGGATGTTCCTGTTGCGGTTGCCAAGAAAAGAATTGACGGCGTGAGAGAGCTGAAAAATTCGGGCGTTGAACTCGTTGTAGCTGATGACGCGTTTCAACACAGAGTGCTGGGGCGTGATGTTGATATTGTCCTGATTGATGCAATGTGCCCATTTGGAAATGGAAAGTTAATCCCGTCCGGAATTATGCGTGAGAAAATTTCGGCACTGAAACGCGCTCATATTGTCGTCCTCACGAAGTCAGACCAAGTTGATAAATGCGAGCTCGCTAAACTCCGTGAGACTGTGAGCAAATACGTAAATCCTGAGAGAGTTTTTACGTCGAGATTGGAGATTGACAGTTGGATTTTGCGAGGAACAGGGATTTTCGGGAAACTTGGACAAATTAAAATCGAGAAATTTTCACTTGAAGCAGAGACTTTCAGCGATTCAAAAGTTTTGCGCGGCATACGAAAAGTTTTCGCTTTCTCAGCAATCGGAAGTCCTGAGAGTTTCAAGGGGTTAATCTCGTCCAAAGGTTTTGTCATCACGGGTGAAAAGATTTTCACGGATCATCATAAATATTCAAGCGCTGACATCGACGAAATAAAAACTTCAGCGTTGAGTTCTGGCGCTGAAGCTGTAATCTGCACTGAGAAGGATTTATACAACTTCCCGGAAAATTACGCATGGAGTGGAGAAATCCCGTTAATCGTCCCCAAAGTTAAAGTCATAGTGAACGAACGCGATAAATTTTTTGCGGCATTAGTCGACTGCTTACGTCCAAAAATTATTGTTGCTTCAAATGGTTACGGTGAAGACGCGATCGGCGTTGTCTTAGCGAAAAAATTGCGTGAAAAATTCCCGTTGTCCGAAGTGTCAGCGTTTCCTTTGGTTGGACGAGGTGAGGCGTATTCACGTGAAAGTTTCTCTGTAAAATCGGCTCCGTCGGTAACGCCGTCAGGAGGAGTTGTGAAATACAGCGTAAAAGATTTATGGGGAGACATGCGCGCGGGATTGCTAAAGCATATTCGTTCACAGCTCGGCGACTGGGTGAAAATTGCAAACGAGATAAGAACTCCGATTTGTGTCGGCGATGTTTACTTAATTCTTCACACTCTATTAGGCTCAGGAAAACGGCCAATGTTCACAGCGACGGCTAAGACAGTATATTTATCAGGTCATTGGAAAATTGAACGCGCGCTAATCAACAAATTCACGCTCAGGACTTGGACGCGAGACGCTAAGAGCGCTGAACAATTAGGAGGAAAAGCAGTTTATTCCGGAAGTCCGGTTATGGATTTGCTCGAGAATAAAGCAAGTTATTTGCACGAAGACAAAGCGACATATCCCGGAAGTCCCGTGATGACTTTGGAAAATTCGGAACACCAACGCGGCGACGTGATATTAATTCTGCCTGGAAGCCGACAAAGAGCATGCAGGGACGTAAAAATTTTGCTTGAGGCTGTAGAAATCCTTCATCAACACGGCGAAGAAAATTTTAGAATGGTATTAGCTCCGACACTTCCATTGAAGGAGTTCTTTGCGGCTTGTGAAAGTTCCGGCTGGAT
>JAFTCP010000047.1 GCA_017454625.1 Synergistaceae bacterium | reverse complement strand
TCGTGTGCTTGAAGAGTTCAGCGCCGTTGTTCTTGTTTGCGTTGTATATTGTGAGCGGATTAATAAGGTTTGACTGGGGCCAATGGATTTTGAAGCCTGAGGCACGAGACGAGGCATTAAGCCATAAGAATTAGCATGATAAACAAGACGGACTCGCTGAAATATGCGGGTTCGTTTTATCATGGGTATGTAAATATTGTTACGGTTTATAAATCTTTTTCGTGGATGAACGTTTCTTTAACTCCTCCTGCTTTCTATAGGCATTCTCAAGCGCACGCACTAACTCACCCCAGCGAAAATTCCAGGCGACTTCAGCTTTACTCGGCTTGTCATGTCCGGGCTGGTCAATCGCGTCAATATCCTTCGGCCTCTTGTGAAGCGTAAAACTCTCGCCGTCGAACGAAACACTTGAACCGTCATCAAACGGAATATATACTCTCATGATATTTTCTTGCTCGTCATGATTGCGTCTTCATAGTTTCAGCGTTAAAGGAAGTTTTGCGCTCATCACTATAGCATCCTCACCATTGGAATAATAACCCTGTCTAACTTTCTCCCGGACAAATGACATCTGAGAATACAGAGCTATTGCGGCAGAATTAGACTTCTTCACACGGAGCATTAACCGTTTGAAGTTCAGATACATTGCACAGTCGCTTACGGCTATTAACAACTGGGAAGCTATTTTCATCCTGCGAAAGTTCTTATCGACGATTAACGCCATCAACACGCCTAATCTCTTTTCACGGCCAAGAACAGCATAGCCTAAAAGCGGAGCCTCCGTTGTCAAAGCGAAGGCCCCAATGTAAGTAATCTCGTTGTTGGATTTATTGTTCAAATCAGACTTGATAATTTCCTCAGGCCACGACATCTCGGAATTCGCGTTAATTCTCAGGATTGCAGGTATGTCCTCAGCCGTCAGAAAATCTATCTCAGGTACGTACAAAAATTACATTCCCCTGTTAATCGTCTGGTTTCTGTCCGCGCCAACACCGATTAATCCGACTGGAACGTTCAAAACCTGCTCAATATACTTCACGTAGGCTTGAGCATTGGCCGGAAGCTCGTCAAAATTCTTGCAGTTTGTGATGTCGTCGTCCCATCCCGGTAAAGTCTCGTAAACCGGCGTAATCTCGCTGAGTGAGCGCGTATCGTTCGGCCATGTTGTGAGCTTTTCGCCGTCTCTTTCATAGGCAACGCAAACTTTAATTCCGCCCATTCCGGTTAAAACGTCTAACTTTGTGAGAGCTATTACGTTTGCTCCGTTGAGTTCCATAGAATATTTCAGCGCGGGAACATCAAGCCATCCGCAGCGTCTCGGTCTTCCTGTTGTCGCTCCGAACTCGCCGCCGTTAGTCCGCAATTTCTCGCCGTCATCGCCAAAATCTTCTGTCGGGAACGGGCCTTCGCCTACTCTCGTTGTATAAGCCTTGACTACAGCAATTACACGTGTCAAATCATTCGGGGCTAATCCTGTTCCCGTGAAAGCTCCTGCCGCAGAAGTTGAAGAACTCGTTACGTACGGATAAGTTCCGTGATCTATGTCAAGCAATGCCGCCTGAGCTCCCTCAAGCAAAATATGCTGTCCGTCGTCAGCCGCCTTGCGCAATAAAGCTCTGGTGTCGTCAACATAAGGAGCTAATGCCTCGCCCCATTTTCTAGCCGGCTCGTAAATTTCGTCGAAAGGTAACGGCTTCTGATTGTAAAGTTTCGTGAAAATTTGATTTTTCTCGTCAAGAATATATGTTAATCTCTCACGCAGAACATCAGCATCAAGCAAATCTTCAACTCTTAAGCCTGAACGCGAATATTTATCAACGTAGCACGGCCCTATTCCTCGTCCAGTTGTGCCAATCTTGCGGCCCTTTCCTCGTGCTTCTTCCTGCAACTTATCAAGCATCTTGTGATACGGCATTACTACATGAGCATGAGGACTTACGGCCAATCTCGCGCGGTCCTGACCTTTTGCGAATAATTCCCCTGTTTCGTTCAAAAATTGCTCAGGATCAAGGACTAAGCCGTTGCCGAGAACACATAATTTCCCTGGATAAAGCATTCCTGAAGGTAACAGGTGAAACACAACCTTTTGACCGTCAGAAATTACCGTATGACCTGCGTTAGCTCCGCCCTGAAAACGAACGAAAACGTCAACTTCCGAACCGAGCATGTCAACAACTTTTCCTTTGCCTTCATCGCCCCACTGCGCTCCGACGAGAAGGTCAACATTCTTTTTGGAACTCAAAATTCCTACTCCTCCTTAATTCCTCTATTAATATCTCCTGCCTGCAACCGGACGAATTTGTTTCTTGACTTCCGTGATTGCACGCTGTAACTGTACATCCTTGCTTATAACTCTATCAGGTTCACCCTTGACTTCAATATCAGGCGACAACCCGACGTGATCTATGACTTTTCCCGACGGAGTGTAATATCTCGCTATAGTAACATAAACTCCGCTTCCATCAGTCAACGGGAACAATGTCTGAACGCTTCCTTTTCCAAAACTTTTTTCACCGATTAACTTCGCGCGTTTTCGGTCGCTCAAAGCTCCGGCAACAATTTCACTCGCGCTTGCACTTCCGCTGTTAATGAGAACGACCATAGGCATATTCGTTAAGTATTGCGACTTGTCAACGTAATATTTCTCGTTGGCTCGTTCGGAACGTCCTTTTGTCTCGACAACTAAGCCGCTTTTTACGAACATGCTTACGATTTTTACGCTGGCATCAAGTAATCCTCCGCCGTTGTTCCTCAGGTCAAGGATTAAAGCTCGCATTCCGTTTTTCATCATGTCGCGAATTGCGGTTCTGGCTTCCTCGTGAGTGTTATGCTTGAACTGTGTCAACTTGAGATAGCCTATATCATCAGAGAGCATCTCATTACGAACACTCTTTAACATGATAATCTCTCGTGTAATCTCAAAACTTAAAAGCTCGTCTTCTCCTTCACGACGAACCCAAACGGTAACTTTCGTATCAGGTTCACCGCGCAAAATCTGAACAACTCTATCCGAAGTCCAGCCGATTACAACTTGATCGTCAACTTTCACAATCTGATCTTTCGTCTTCAAGCCCGCACGTTCTGCCGGAGAATCTTCCATAGGGCTGATAACTAAAATTTGTCCGTCTCGGTCGCCTATATACATTCCAAGTCCGCCGTACTTTCCTTCAAGTTCAATCTCCTCGTCCTTAAGCTGTGAAGGTGAGACAAAGCGCGTATATGGATCTTTCCATGCCTCAACCATCCCTTTAGCGGCCCCGTGTAATAAATCGTCTTCGTTTGCCGGCTTAGTTTCAGCGTCAACCTGATAATTCTCAATGATGTATCTAATCTGACGCAAGAGCCATAACGACCGAACATTGAACGGGGATATTCTGTTGAAGTCTGATTCTGAGAAATCTGCGGACTGAGCTTGATAGCCGTAAAGAAATCCGATTGATGCCAGGAAAATAAAAACGAGAATATATGCTTTCTTCTTAGTGAAATTTTTCAAGTTAAACAAACTCTTCAATATTAAATTCGCACCTGCCTTCTGAGAATGCAAGAATTATACAGCAATTTTTACCTTCGCAAATAGTTCATGGGATTTTGAGCGCTTCCGTTCTTTCTGACCTCGAAATGCAATCCGTATTCCGAATCAGTCCCGGTATTACCAACTTTGCCGATTACAGCGCCGGTTTGAACGTTCGCACCTTCACGCACGGAAGTTCCGCCTAAATGAGCGTAAACGGTCGTAAGATTTCCTCCGTGATCTATGATTACAACCTGACCGAAACCGCGTAACCAGCCTTGATATAAAACTTCTCCGGGCCCGGCGGCTTTAACTGGAGTTCCTGCGGCGGCTTTGATGTCAATTCCTGAGTTGAAAATTTTCGTCTTGAATGTCGGATGAACTCTTGAGCCGTATTGCATTGTTACTGTCCCGTTGAGCGGCCATGATAAATTTTTCGGAGCATTCTTTGAGACTGTCGACGTATCTTTTACGGGGACGGCGGCTTTTGAACCCTGTACAGGAGCTTTTGACGATGCGGCTTTCGTTGACGTTGAAGTTTTCTTTTTGGCGGCTGTAGTCTTCTGTTTCATGAGCGAGTTAATTTTGTTCCCGACGGCTTTTTGCGCACTTTCAAGCTCACGGGCGGCGGCCTCAGCTTTCTTCTGCTCACTCTGGACGTTCTTCAACAGGCTGTCAGTCTTCTTAATCGTGCTGTCGAACTCGGCTCGTTTCTTTTTGAGCTCGTCGGTCTGCTTGGCAATTTGAGATTTATTCTTCTCAAGCTGACTTTTCGCGAGCGTTAATTCCTGTTCCTTTTCGGCCAATTCCTGAAGCATGGCTATATCATGACGGGCAAATCTCCGGAGCATATACGCCGTGTTAATCGCTTCGTGTGGACCTTCGGAGTTGAGAATTACGCTGAGGCTGTTTTCTTCGGGAGTGAACTTGTAAATGTCTACGAGCCTGTTGCGTAAAGTCGTCAATAAAATGTTTATCGATTCAGTTACGACGGCAATATTTCTGTCAAGAACACTTACGGAATTTTGCAATTTATCATTCTCGCGTTCAAGGTCATTCATTCGTTCCTGAGAGGCGTTCGCATTCTGCTTAAGACGAGATAACTGGCTCAATAAATCTTTGGACTGCCGGGACTTTTGCTTGGCTATCTCGTTGTACTGCTGAATTTTCTTCTTCATGTCGTTTTGATTTTTCTGCTGAGTTTTAATCTGACTGTCTAAATTTGCTCCATAAGCCAGCGAACTCATCAGGAAAATCATGATTAACGCTAAAAATTTCTTCATGATAAATTCTCTCCTTAACGCTTCAAATATTTTATCGGGTTTACAGGAGTTCCGTATTGTCTCACTTCAAAGTGTAAATGATAGCCCGTTGTATTTCCAGTTTTGCCGACACGGGCGATTACAGCTCCAGAATTAACAACTTGGCCTTCTTTCACGAGACTTGCTGATAAATGCGCGTATAAAGTTGAATATCCCTTGCCGTGATCCAGAACAACAACTCTTCCGTAGCCTCGAAGCCAGCCGTTATAGATGCATTCTCCGTTAGCCGGAGCTTTTACGGGAGTTCCGTTTGGTGCGGCAACGTCAATTCCGGAGTGAAGAATTTTGCGCTTAAGTATTGGGTGTATTCTGTAACCGTATGGGCTTGAGATAACCCCGCGAACTGGCCAGTCGAATTTTGAGCCTTGACCAATTCCGGGAGCGTAAATTCTTGTTCTCTGCTGTTGAAGTCTCTTAATCATGGCTTGAGCGGCTTGTTGGGCTTCTTCGGCTTCTTTCGCGGCTTTCTCGGCCAATTCCTTCTGCTTCTGGATTGACGTGATAAACTTGTTCGTCTCGTTAATGCTCCGTTTGTATTTATCGCGCTGATTTTGGACGGCTTGAGTTTTCTCTTGAAGTCTTAATTGCTGTTCGTCCATGTTCTGGCGGGTTGCATCGAGATTTTGAACGCGAGCATGAAGCTGTGAGAGTATCGCCGCATCACGCTGAGTTACACGCTTCAATAAATACGCAGTTTCGACGGCCTCAAAGACGCTACGGGACGCAAAAAGCATTCTCATCTCTTCGGATTCGCCGTATTTATACATGTCAAGAACTCGATCCCTCATCTGCTCCGAAAGCTCGTTAATCTTGACTTGCTCGTCCTTCATGTTGGAGTCAAGCATAACGATATTCTCCTGAATTTTCTTGTTCTGAAGCTCCAAGACCGTAAGCTCCTGACGTGCGACACTTTCATTCTGCTGGAGGCTGTTTACCTTCGTCAATAATCCCTCGACTTTTTTCCCCATCTCGCGAATTTGCTTGTTGTAATCAGCAATCTGCTTCGTCAAGTCAGCACGTTTCTTCTCTTCGGCGGCAATCTGGGAATCAATACTGCTTCTCTTAGCGGCAGAGTTAACTATAGACGGGGAAAATGTTATCAACACGAGAATTATTACGAGAAAAAGTTTTTTCATCATTCCGGCCTCGTTATAGAGTTAATAAATCTCGCGACAACTAAGTAACTGCATACCCAGCCTAAAGTTGCTCCGAAGCCCGCAAGAAGTCCGCAAAATCGCCAAATTATACTTTTCTCGGTTATCAAACTCGTACGCAAAAACGGTAAGTTCGCCTGCAATAAACTTACGCCCGGAAAATATGCTCCGATAATTCCAGCGGCCGCGATTATTGCTCCGAACAAAGCTAATAACGTTCCTTCAAGGACAAACGGCGTTGCGATGTAAGAGCGTGTTGCTCCGACTAGATACATTATGCCTATCTCCTCACGACGGGAATAAAGCGAGATGTGAATTGTATTGTAGACGACGAGAGCCGTGATTATTACGGACAAAATGAACATGACTAACGCAATTCGTGATGAAATTCTTGATAACGCCGAAATTCTACGAACAACCATTCCCGCATAAACAACGTCTTCAACTTCGGGCATGGCTTTTAACGCGCTGACTAAAGGCTCAACATCTTCGGCCTTATGAACATGTATCTCGAAATTATACGGAATTGGATTATCGCCTAACATCTCAAGCGCTCGCGACTGAGAACCCATTTTTTCCTGCAATTTTGCTAAAGAATCCGACGGAGAAAATATCTTCATCGAATAAACGTATTCAAGTCCCTGTATTCTTTCGGCGATAGCGTCAACGTTTAGAGTGTTATCCTTCACAAGATAGGCTTGCACAACAAGTTCACTTTCCAAACGCGACAATAAATTTTCCAGATTTAGCGAGAATAAAGTTGTTACGCCCAATATCCATAACATTACTCCTGCGGTTATCAATGTTAAGAGGCCGAGAACCCAATGATGAACAACAAGCCTCCACATGTCCCGCAAAATATATTTCAGTGTAGTCATTATCCTGAATACGTGCCTCCTTTTTCATCCCTGATTAATCTTCCGTTGTCGAGCTCAATTACTCTTTGACGTGAAGCATTCACTATATTTTGATTATGCGTTGACATTACGACGGTTACGCCGGCTTGATTGATGCCGAATAAAATTTTCATGACATCGACGGCCGTATGAAAGTCCAAATTTCCCGTAGGCTCATCAGCGATAAATAATGACGGTGAATTGGCCAATGCACGAGCAATCGCAACTCTCTGCTGTTCTCCACCGGATAACTGCGCGGGCCTCATGCTTCGTCTTCGCCATAAGCCAACCTGATTAATTACGTCCTTTGTCCGTTCCGCAACAATTTTTCTGGGAACTGACATTGCTTCCATGACGAACGCGATATTTTCGTAAACTGTCAGACTTGGAATTAACTTGAAGTCCTGAGCAACTAAGCCGACATCACGCCGATAATACGGAATATCAGCCTTCCGCATTTTTCTTAAGTCATAGCCTCCGACAGCAACAAGTCCTCTTGACGGCAAAAGCTCACGGGTGATTAAGCGAAGAAGTGTAGATTTTCCCGAACCCGTCTGACCTACAACGTAAACGAACTCGCCTTGCTCAATGTTAATATTAATGTCGACTAAAGCGGCAATATCAGGCTCAAAAATTTTGCTTACTCCTGAAAAGTTTATATTCATTCATCAACTCCCCTTATATTTCGCACGTTCATTCAATGCCTGTTGAGTGTCAAATTCTCCCCAAACTGCGTGAATAATATCATGTATAGTCATCTTCTTATCTTCCCTGAGTTCCTGCCAAAGTTCATGATTAAGATACGTCCAAGTTGTGAATATCGGCTCTCTTCCACGTCCAAACCTACCGAGAACGAGCCAGCCTGACATTGGATTATACAAGACTAAAGGAGAAGCATTCTGTGCGGCCATTCTAGAAATCTCAAGCTGAGTAAACGAAAGCTCCTCGAGTTCAGCCATTGCGTTTTTGTCAGGAAGCTCAAGAAGTGAGAACCATATACGGGCAGAATGTTTAGCCTTCATGAAATTTTCAGGGTCAGCTTTAAGCCAGGCTTTAAGTCGTCCGAGCGCTTCCATTTCCCCGCGTGCTAGAGCAAATCTCAAGGCCCAGTATGCTTTACTCAAAACTAAATCGTTCTTCATTAACTCAGCAAAATTTTTCTCATCAAGAAACTCTGAACTGTCAAGACTAAACGCGGGATTATCACGCATAAAAGTCCTCAGCATCAACACAGCCGCTTCATGTTGTCCCGGAGGTTCGGTTAATTGCAATAATTCTTTACGAAGAGTATTCACAGTTCCGGGCGGTAAAATCGTCGGGCCTGTCCCTTCGTTCAAGAGTGAAAGTGTTTCGTTGTCATATAAATTTACGTTTTGAGGCTCAACTCCGGGCTTGTCGCTTGAGTAAATCCATTTTCCGCTGCCTGTTCCAAGCAAGTATTTATTATGAGGAAGCAAGAGCATCACGGCAGGTTCTTCGGGCATGGCGATATTATCAGGTATATTTTCTGGCGGTAATTCTGCTAATGTTCCGTTTGACATCAATTCAAGCAGCAATTTTCATTCTCACCTCTCAGATTTTCATAACATTTTAACAGGTATATTTATCACAAAGTTTTTCATCAATCAAGCAATAATCCCGTTAATGCTGACAATACATGAGATATATTTACAAGGCTCAATTTTTCATCAATCAAGCGATAATCTCATTAATACTCACTATACATAATATTTTCACAGCCATTAATCAAGCAATAATCCATGCCGCAAACCGTTAATACTCACTATGCATGATGGGGCGTTTAATATTCTCAATGCCTCCAAGACTATACACGCACTGCCTAAAATTACGTCGGCTCTTGACTTCGGGAGGCCGATTACGTTTTCGCGTTCCTTTAGCGTGAGAGACGAATACATACGAATTTGCCTGATAATATCCTGCTGAGTTAATACGCTTCCGTGTAATTTCGACGGCATAAAGTTTTCACACGCGAATTTTACTCCGGCCATCGCGACAACTCCTCCTCCTACACCGATTATATGACACTGAGAGGTTGGAAACTCGTCAATCTTGTAATCCATGAATAAATCTTTCACGTTAGCGGCGGCTTCATCACAAAACTTTTTCTTAATTGGCCGGTCGTGTTCGTAAAAAAAACGTTCCGAGAGATTTACAGCACCAATCGGAACGCTTACGATTTTATTTACTGCTCCGTTTGAGCCTGAGACGAACTCGGTGCTGCCTCCTCCTGTGTCGAACATGATAACATTCCCGTGAATATCGAAGCCGTCAACAGCCCCGCGCCAGGAATATTTTGCTTCGTCCTCGCCCGAAAATATATGAACTTCAAGCCCTGTGTTGTCGCGAATTAATTTCACGAAATTTTCAGAATTTTTTGCGGTCCGGAGTGCCATAGTTCCGACGATGAAAATATCAGCTCCGATTTTCTCTGCTCGTCTCGTCATTCTCGTTACGGTCTCACAGGCGGCATTCATGCTTTCTTCGCTGAGAACTCCGGTTGACGACATCCCTCGCCCCAATCTCACGACTTCGGTCTCATCACGGATAACGTTAATTTTCCCGTCATCAACTCTGGCAATTCGCATTTTTATGGAGTTGCTGCCTATGTCAATTATCGCCTTAATCATTTTTCCTCCCTTAAAATTTCTATGTGTAACATAATGATGTAGTAATGTCCAAGTCTAAAGCAATGTAATTATTCTTCCCCCGCATCGCTCGGCTTTGAAGCAATGTAAACGCCCAATTTTGCAAAACTCCAAAGCAATGTCAATCATTTCTGCGTCTCAAAGATTCCTGCATAACGAAACAAAATGAAGTTACTGGTATCGTGAATAACAAACCCAATGTTCCGGCCAAGCTCTGGACGATTTCTTGCGCAATATACGGGTCATTAAGAATTCCTGAAAGCTCAACGCCGGCACTGCAGATTAATATTGCCATAGGAAGAGAACTTCCCATGTAAGCGAGTATCAGCGTGTTAATCATGCTCCCTAAAACTTCGCTTCCGACGTTTAAGCCAGCGAGTAAAAGCCTGTCCAGCGGAATATCATTATCATAGTCAACGAACTCTGACATTGAGGCTGTAATCGAAACTCCAACGTCAAGGACAGCCCCGATTGAGCCTACAAGAACGGACGCAAGCAAAACTCCCCGCATGTTCAAGCCCGGAAGAGTTGAAGCCAATAACGCCGCGCCTTCTCCTGCAAGTCCTGATAATTCCCAGACGTAAACCATTAATGAGCCGCAGAGAGATCCGCTCAAAACTCCTCCGAAACTTCCGAGCAAAGCCACCAATCTATAGCGCGCATGATGAACGACACATAAAATTGTTACAGTTGAGATCATGAAAACGGCGGCAATCGCGAGCATAACGGGGTTCCAGCCTTGAGTTATCAACGGTATCATTGTAAAAATTAATACCATGATTGAAGCTCCGAGACCTAACAACGCAAGAAAGCCCCGCATTCCCGTGAGAGCAATCAAAATCGTGCAGACGGTCATAATTACTCCCGCAACAGAAGGAACCCTGAAAGCATCAGCGATTGAATATTGCACTCTGCCGTCGCTGAACATGTCCCAGACTAATAAATATCTATTGCCGGGCTTTACGTCTAATCCGCTTCCTGCAAGCCTGACAGTTTTAACGTTCATTAATTCCTCTTCGTGAGGGCCTGAAAGAATTTGCAAAATCGTATCACGTTCAAGCATCTCATAAGATTCTTCGTGTTCGTCTTCGGGCGGAATTATTCCCTCTGGACCGGCTTCAATCACGCGGACAATCAAAGAGTCGTTATTGTTCCAATGAGCAACGGTGAAATTATCAACAGCGTAATAGAATGCCCACGAGATTAACAGCGCAAAAAATATTCTCGTGAAAAGATTTTTACTCCTCATAATTAATCCCCTCAGCTTCAATAAATTTCTTCATATCTTCCGGCAAATTCGCAGTAAATTTTTTCCCATCAATCTCGCTCAAAGCCTCATGCAAATTTTCCGGGAACTCTAGACAATAAGCATGAAGGAAAGGACGTGTTACACTCTTCATTAATCTATTAGCCTTGAAATCTCCGTATTTCCTGTCGCCTAAAATCGGGTGCTTGATGTGAGCCATATGCACGCGTGCTTGATGAGTTCTTCCCGTCAACAATTCAAGCTCAACGAGTGAAAATTTTCCGTTTGTCGCAAGTCTTGAACATTTCGTTATTGCTGTCAAGCCTTCTTCATCAGAAACTTTCACGATGTTATTCTCAGCATCTTTCAACAACGGAGCCTCAATCATGATTTCTTCTGGGACTTTTCCAACGACAACGGCCCTGTAAAACTTTCGGACATGCCTTAACTTGAATAATTCTTCCATTGCACGCAAAGCATCACCGTGAAGAGCAACGGCCAAAACTCCCGTTGTGTTTCTGTCTAATCTGTGAACTGCCGCAGGAGTTTTTGTTCCGAGCATTCCCCAGACGCGCGAAATTACGCTGTCTCCGTTTGGTTCGTCGGGCTGTACGAGCATTCCGGCGGGTTTGTTGAGAATGAGAACGTTTTCACCCTGAAAGATAATTTTGATTTTCCCCCAAGATGCAGAATGTTTGATAACTTTCTCATCCTCACGTAAAGGCCAATTCACAGTCAATTCATCACCCGCAAAAACTCGCGCTCCTGGTTCACGAACACGGGCGGAATTAATCCGAATTTCCCCCTTGCGAATTGCCTTCATGATTTCGCCGAGAGTTACCCATTTGAAAATTGAGCGTAAAGTCCTGTCAAGCCTCCGGCCATCGTCATCCTGTGAAAGTTTTAACGTGTAACTCATTTTCTCCCTCTCTGCGGCAAGTCTAAAGTTTCATCGTTATTCTGAGAAAATTTACAGCTCATCAAGATAATCTTCGTTCGCGTAAAGTCCGTCGTGTAACTCATAAATTAATCCCCCGCCAAAGTCTACGCTCAATCAACGGCAAATAATCCGTAACGTCGCTTTGATTGTTCAGAGCTTCAATTTGCAATTTCCAGTAACTCAGGCGAAAATCTAGATCATCAGCGGCATTTACGATCATAGCTTCAGGAGTTTCCGGCAAAACAGGCGAGCCAAATTCACGCCGTCCGTGATGGCTTACCATGATATGACCGAGAGCAAGCGTAATTTTTTCGTCGAGCTTCTCAACTTCAGCGAGTTTCATGAACTTGCAATAGCCGAGTGTAATATGTTCTATGACATTTCCCGGCAAAGTCATCTGAGGAACGGGCGAGATTGAGTACGCTTCAAGTTTTCCTATGTCGTGTAATAATGCTCCGGCGATAATTAAATCCATGTTGACAGGAATAGCGAAATCTTTATAGTGTTTTGCTAAATCCTTTGCTCCGAGCGCAACAGAAACAGAATGTTCAAGAAGTCCTCCGGTGTAAGCGTGATGAAGGGAAATTGCGGCGGGCCAAGTCTTGAATTTTTCCCATAATCCATGTTTGAAGAAGACAGCTTCGACAAAATTACGTAATTCTTCATGCGAAATTTCAGCGATTAAGTTTATGAACGTGTCTTCAAGAAAGTCATTTTTTACGGGAGAATGACGAACAAAAAGATGCGGAGGATTTTCATTTTGGTCAAGATAATAAATATCGTTAAAATTATATTGAATTTGCTCGCGGTATTCTGCAATTTTCCCGATAATTTCAACGGTTGAGCCCTCGAACTTCAAGCCGCAGTTGTCCGGGTCAATAGGGAAATTGTCGCCGCCTTGAGTATTTCTCCAAGTTGAAGCCGCCCAAACTTTGCCCTCTAAATCGCCGGAAGAATCGCTTATCGTCATTTCCCAAAAAGGATTATCGTTTCTGTCTTTACGGCGTGTTAATTTTGAGACTATGCCCATAACGTTGAAGTCTGAATTTTTAGGGAGCTGCCTAACCTCCCGAATGTTAAGAATTTTTTTCATGGAAGAGCCTTTCATGTTAGATTTCGTATATTATATCAGCGCGAAAAACTCAAAACTTTTAGCAAAATATAACGTGTTATATTATTTCGATGACAGAAGGAAAATATTAACGTGATAATTTTAGCTTTGGAGATAAGGCATCAAGTAAGCAAGAATATTTTTCACTCGACGCAAAAATTTATACACATTTACAGGAGGGCAATATTAACATGATACTTTCGAGCTTAGAGATAATATATCAGACAAGACAGGAATTATTTTTCACTAAAACGTTCCACTCGACACGAGAATTTTACACTTATTAAGGGGATAAAATTAACATGATACTTTCAGGGTTAGAGATAAAAAATCAGATTGACAAGAAAATTTTCATTGAGCCGTTTCATGAGGAAAGATTAAATCCTAACAGTTATAATTTGTCGCTTCATGATGAGTTATTGACATACACGCACGAAACTCTAGACATGCGCAAAAATAATCCTTCTCAGAAGATTTTAATTCCCCCAGAAGGCTTTATGCTTGAGCCTGGAAAATTATATCTTGGCCGGACAATTGAATATACTCGTACAGAGGGTTATATTCCCATGCTTGAAGGTAGAAGCTCAATCGGCAGGCTTGGAATTTGCATTCACGTAACGGCAGGTTTCGGAGATGTCGGATTTGCGGGATATTGGACGCTTGAGCTATTTTGTGTTCAGCCGGTGAGAATTTATGCGGGAGTTCAGATTGCGCAGATTTATTATCACACGATTACGGAGCCTTACGAGAATTACACGCGCGGGAAATATCAGAACAATAAAGGCATTCAAGCTAGCATGTTATATAAAGAGTTTGAGAGTTGATTTGTGAAAGCGAGAAAAGTTCTTGTGATTTTGTCGCGAGTTTTTTATTGCGATATTAAAAAGTGGCGTTCATCACATAAAGAGTTCGAGTGTTAATTAAAGATGAAAAGTTTTACGCCTCGATAAAAATTTATTCTTCATGTAGAGTAAAATATATTAACATAAATTGACAGAGAAAAATTTAGAGAGAAAAAATTGACATGAAAGAACTCGGAATGATTGTAAACTTACGCAAACCCGAAGCCGTCGAAATGGCGAAAAGTTTATTGCGCTGGGGAAACTCGCACGGCTGTCCGTTTATGCTGCCTCATCAGGAAGCCAGTGCTTTGACAACCGCAGGACTTGACGACGAACAATGGCTAAGAACTGTGAAACTTGCTGTTGTTGTCGGCGGGGACGGAACATTTTTACGCGCGGCACGTTATGTAATGGGTACGGACATAATTTTACACGGGATTAATCTCGGACATTTGGGCTTTTTGGCTTCGAGCAGGCCGGATGAATATGAACATGACCTTGAAAATATTTTGAATGATAACTTTGAAATTCTTGAACGCCGAGTGTTAAAATGCATGCTCTTTCATGACGGTTCACCTTCTCACAAAATTTATGCCTTGAACGATATAGTTTTGACGACGAACGCAATAGCAAGATTACTTCACATTGAGATTAAATTTAACTTCAACTTTTTCTGCGTTCTTCCGGCTGACGGCGCAATAGTCTCAACAGCAACAGGCTCAACAGCATACGCGCTTTCAGCAGGAGGCCCGGTAATTCCTCCGCATATGGACGCAATGATATTAGCCCCGTTGTGCGCACACACGCTTTATTCGAGGCCGTTATTAGCGTCTGAAAATGATTGCATCTCGTTAATCCCAAAAGGAGCCTCACGGGACTTAATGCTCACTCAGGACGGACAACTTGCATATGAAGTTTTTCCGGGCGACAGGATCGATATAAAACTTTCACGTTCAAAGAAGATTAGGACCGTGAATTTGCCGGGAAGAAATTTTCTTGACATCGTGCGTGAAAAATTGGGCTGGGGTCAGGCGTTTAAATAATTAATAATGATTGAGCAGCTCAGAATAAACAATATCGGCGGCATTCGTGAGGCTTCATTGAGTTTCTCGGAAGGCTTTAACGTCATAACTGGCGAGAGTGGAGCGGGAAAATCCAGCGTTGTACGTGCGCTTGAACTTTTGACGGGGAGCAGAGGAGGAATAAAGTTTATTCGTGCCGGCGAAGATAAAGGGACGGTTGAAGCAAAATTTACGGAGCAAACCATAACGCGGGAAATCCTCAGTACAGGACGTTCACGAGCAAAAGTTGATAATGCCAGCGTGGGCTTGAGTGAATGCGCGAAAATTGTAAATTCCCTTGTTCGTATACAAAGCCAATTTGCCCAGATGGAATTATTAGAGCCTGAAAGACAATTAGCGATGCTTGATTCGTGTCTGCCTGAGAAAATCAGGAATGAAACTTTTGCGGAATTTCGGGAAATTTTCGACAAGGCCAAGACAAGCACAAGGGAACTTCGAGCGATTAAGAAGCGCCGAGCTGAGATTGAAAGAAAATACGCGAATGCTAGGGAAATCTTCGAGTTAATGAAGAAGGCTAGGCCCGAAGCTGGTTTAGAGATGAGACTTGAGAATGAAATTGCTGACCTGACGCATAAAATTTCAGCCGGAGAACGCGCGAAAGAGAGCATTGATTTACTGACAGGCGGATTATCCGAGCAGGGATTAATAGGGAATGTTGAAGCGTGCTTTGAAAATCTCTATGACTTCATGAACGATGAAGAAGCCGACGAAGTGAGATTATCAGCCGAGAAATTACATGAAGCCGTAAAAAATCTTGCTGGGAATTTCGGCGATGAAGAAAATGATATAAATCTTCGCGACGATATTGAAGAGAGATTAGGAGCCTTGAGAAAGCTGAAAAGGTTATGCAATATTCCTGATGAGAACGAATTATTGAATTATTGCGATGAAATTTATTCAAATCTTGAGTGGCTCGAAAAAAGTTATGTTCAGCTTGAGGAGTTATCGGCGCGCTCACTTGACGAGAAGAAGAAAGCCAGCGTTCTGGCTATGGAAATTCGGCGGGCGAGACATGAAGCGGCTGAAAAATTAACTTTGCGTGTAAATTCTTTGCTCTCGGAACTTGCGATGCAAAATATAACTTTCCGAATAAATTTCACGGATTTAAACAAGCTCAATCAAACAGGAGCTGATGAGGCAGAATTTATCTTGCAGGACGGGACGCGTTCAGGCCGGGTTGAGAAGATTGCTTCAGGCGGAGAACTCAGCAGATTACTTCTTGCGTTACAACTTTCTCTTCCTGATGAGTGGCTGCCTCCGACGATCGTATTTGACGAGGTTGAAGCGGGATTAGGCGGACGCGCGGCGGTTTTGTCTGGAATGCAGTTAAAGAAATTATCGCGCAAGTGTCAGGTAATTCTTGTAACTCATGAGGCATCAATTGCGGCGCTTGGAGATTTGCATATTCTCATTCAGCGTTCGGACGGGGAATCTTTCATGAAGAGGATTGACGGCGAAGAGAGGGTAAAGGAGATTGCGCGTATGCTTTCAGGTTCGCCGGATATGACTGAAGCACGTGAACACGCAAAAATCTTGTTGGGTGATATAATCTCAGGGAAATAAATTAAAAGAGGAGAAAATATTTTGACGACATCGGATAATTCAGCGCTCGTATCGATAATAATTCCCGCCTATAATAGAGGAAAATATATTCACCGGGCAATTGAATCCTCGCTCAGACAGACTTACACCAACATAGAGATAATCATAATAGATGACGGCTCCAAAGATAACACATTTGAAATCGCAAAAATTTACGAGGCAAAAGATAAACGCGTAAAAGTTTTTCATCAGGATAACGCCGGAGTTTCAGCAGCAAGGAATTACGGAATACGCGAAGCACAGGGTGATTATATAACTTTTCTTGATTCTGATGACTGGCTCGAAGATAATGCAGTTAAATTTTTACTTGATAAACAGCTCCAATATTCGGACAAACTTATTATTGCTTCTAATCGCGAAGTTTTTATGCGAGGCGATGGGACAATGTATTATTATCAGCGTAGGGATGAAGAATCAAGACAGCAAATTTTTTCAAACATCGAAGAAACATTACAAAACTGGAGAAATCTACATCTTGCAAGCTCATGCTATAAAATCTTCCAGATGAGCATAATACGTTCACATAATCTCAAGTTCAAAGAGGGGATAAACAACCACGAAGACGGCCTATTCGTATTTGAATATCTTCATTATGTCAATGGCGTATATTATGAAAATCAGCAAATCTATACGGCATTAAAGCATTTCCAAAATTCAACTTTTAGTATGAATACCCGTAAATTAATTGAATCACTTACAGAAGCAGACAAAATCATGATGGCTTATCCGGGTAATACCCCCATAATCATGGAATATCTAAAAATTATGCACGTAGGTTCTATCTGTCATTTTTCCAGAAGAGCCATTGAAACTGGTGCCTCCAAAGATGAAATAAAATACATCAGGGATGATCTGAGAAAATATTTTGATTTTGCTATACATTCTCCCCAAGTATCTATTAAGACAAAAATATCTTTATACGTTATATTGTATATGCCAAGTTTTGTTGGACAATATTGCATTACACCGTTATGGAGTTTTCTGAAAATGATACGCGATTTATTCATGAAAAAGGTTGAAGTCTCAGGACAATAAAATTTTCCCATTCTCGTGTTTTTGGCTAAGAAGGATATTTTTTGCAAATTTTTCTGAGAGCCTCAACGCTTCACGTCTTCCCTCATCAACAAGCTCAATCGCCTCATCAAGACTTCTAGGCTCAGGCCAATTTCGCACGCTCAAAGTTTCCTCGATTAATGCAGGGATATTCGTGAATGAAATTCTCCCCTTCAGAAATAAATCAACAGCCGCTTCATCCGCACCAATCAACACCGCAGGATATGCTCCTTTCTTCCTCATAACCTCACGAGCAATTCGAACGGAGGGAAAACGTTCCGTGTCAATCGTCTCAAACATGACATCATGAAAATCATAACGAGGCCTCACAAACTCAGGAGACGGGAAAAATCTTTCAGGCCAGAACAAACACGAAGCCGCCGGAAGTTTCATATCTGGTTCAGCCGCAAGCATCTTAACACTGCCATCGTCGAACTCAACAAGTCCATGTACGAACGAGCCGGGAGAAATTAACGCGTCAACTTTTTCATGGTCAAGTCCGAACAAAATCATAGCTTCAATTAACTCAATGCCCTTGTTCATGAGAGTTGCGCTGTCAATAGTAATCTTTGCTCCCATGTTCCACACTGGATGCTTCAATGCCATCTCAGGAGTTACACGCTTCAATTCTTCGCTCGAAAATTTTCTGAACGGCCCGCCCGAAGCTGTGAGATAAATTTTGCTCACAAAGTTTTTATCTTCGCCGTGTAAGCATTGCCATATAGCATTATGTTCACTGTCAAGAGGACGCAACTGGTCAGGACGTTTCACGAGTGGCATTACCCATTGACCGGCTACAACGATGCTTTCTTTGTTGGCTAGAGAGACATTTTTACCGGCCTTCAACGCTGAACACAAAGCCTTAATCGCTTTAGTCCCTGACGAAGCAAACACAACATGATTAATCTCATCGTCAACAGCTAATCTCTCGAGGCCCTCTTCTCCGTCAGTCTCATACGCATAAACTCTATCAACATGAAACTTTTGCGCAAGAGCTGATAACTTCTCAGAACGTGAATTTGCCGCCAACGCCTTAACGCAAATCTTATCAGGCCACGCCTCACAGACCGACATTACGGAACTTCCAACGCTGCCGGTTGCTCCGATTATTCCTAAGTTAATCATTTAATATTTATCCTTATAATTCATTGTCATAACTATACATAAAACTTCATCAGGTCAAGCATTACACGGAACACATAACGCCTGCCGGTTGCATAATTATTGCTGTAATATTATCCTCAAAATTAGATACGTCAACAAGCCATTGAACAAAATACTGTCGAAACGGTCAAGCATTCCCCCGTGTCCAGGAATTAAACGCCCGGAATCCTTTTGTCCCGTCTCACGCTTAATCAACGACTCCGCCAAATCCCCAACTTGTCCAGCAATCCCGCAGATAAAGCCTATTATCATTAATGGGTAAGTCGGAAGACGGTAATAATAAATTGCTCCAGCATTGGCGATTAAACTTCCGATTATTCCAGCAACAAAGCCTTGAACCGTTTTGCCCGGACTGACATACTCGCAAAGTTTTATGCTCCCGAATAATTTTCCGCCGATGTATGCTCCAACATCACAGCCCCATGTGCAGAGAAACAACGTAACCAGCAATTGCCGACCGAACGCGTAATCTCCCAGCATTATCATGCATGTCCAAGGGATTGTGATATACAACACGCCCGTGATAATTCCTCCAGCATTGCTGACAGCGTAACTTGTTCCACGTGTTAATTGCCGCCTGAAGACTTCGATAACGAAAACTCCGCAGACACACAACGCTAAAATCATCGCTAAAATTATCGGCTGAGCCCGCTCCTGTTTTGCCGCAAAGAAAAATATCACCGAGATTATATATCCCACGCCGGGAGAAAACTTTTTGCCGTCAAGACGACCGATTAACTTGTAAAATTCCGAGAGCGATAACAACGCAATTATTGAAGCCGCAATCGTCCAGATATAGCCGCCGTAATTTATCGCACCGAGAATAATTATTGCTATGAATATACTGCTGAAGGTCCGCAGTCTTAATTCCCGTCTGTCATTTTTTGAGCCCGCCATAACGCCGCTCCCTTCCCGCGTAATCATCAAGTGCCTTGCGTAATTCGTTCTCGTCGAAATCCGGCCAATGTATACTCGTGAAATAATACTCGCTGTACGCGCTTTCCCAGAGCCAGAAGTTACTCAACCTTAATTCGCCGCTTGTCCTGATGATTAAATCCGGGTCAGGAACATCGGGCAGGTAAAAATGTTTGCGCAAATCTTCCTCCGTAACTTGCCCCGTGTGTCCAGACTGGATTAACGAGTTCACAGCATCGAGGATTTCAGCACGTCCGCCGTAATTTATGCAGATTATGAAGTCCAAAATTTTCTGGTCAGCCGTGTAATCTTCCGCCCACTTCATTTGTTCAAGCAAGTCCTCAGGAAGTCTGTCTTTACGTCCGCAAAATCTTATTCTCGCGCCTTCGGATTTAATCTCGTCAACCTTCCGGCGAATGTAATAACGGAACAAGCTCATTAAGCCCGTAACTTCCATAATTGGCCGGTTCCAGTTCTCCGTCGAAAACGCGTAAACGGAAAAATAGCGTATTCCCTCACGCTTAACAAGCCTCACCATGTTTTCAAGTTTTCGCAAACCTGCACGATGGCCCATTAAGCGCGGAAGGTTCCGTTTTTTCGCCCAGCGTCCGTTGCCGTCAAGAATAATCGCTAAGTGTCGGGGTTTTCTTTCGTCTGTCAAAATTTTTCAGCTCTCTTCGTCAAAATTTTTCATGTCAAAATTTTTCAGCTCATCAAGTTTCTTTCTTAATGATAATATATCATGCCATGTTTGGTGTTTAGGTTTTCTGTCGCCGTGTTCTTCCTGCCTCATTAAGTAGCTCGGATGAAGCATAGGCAGTAACTTTATTCCCCGCCAATCCTTCCATTCTCCGCGCAGGCTGGTAATCCCGTTTGAAGTGTTAAGAAGAAATTGCGTTGAAATTCTTCCCATAGTTACAACAATTGACGGCCTGAGTAATAATAATTGCGCTTCAAGATATTCGCTGCAAGGTATCATTTCTTTCTTGTCAGGGTCTCGATTATTCGGCGGTCTGCACTTCACGATATTAGTAATGTAAATCTCCTCGCGTAAAATTCCTCCGCCCTTTTCGAGTATATCAGTCAACAATTGCCCAGCTTTACCTATGAATGGTCGGCCTGAATTATCCTCGTCCTCGCCTGGAGCTTCACCGATGATTACAACCCTGCAATTTTCAATCGGGCCTTCACCGAAGACTGTATGATTTCTTGTCTCACAAAGCCCGCATTTCGTACAGGTTTCAACTTGAGCTTTTAATTCTTCCCACGCTGATTTTATATCAATAGTCATGGCTTATAAAAATATCTCGTTCACTCTGATATTAACTTTGCGGATTTCCATCCCTGTAAAATAACTCAATCCCATTTGAATTTTCCGCTGTAACGTTCTGGCAATCGATAACGCGCTCCGATTTCCAATGTTTAAGTCGATTTCGATAGTCAGCTCGATTTTGTCGTCGTAAGTATGCAAATTTACCTCGTGAACTTTTCTGACGTGATTACCGAGTTCGAGCAATTTATTTATCATCGCCATAATCGCATCGGAACTAATTACAACTCTTCCATTGAAGCTGAACAGGGGCTTAACGATTGTATTTCTGCTCTCGTCCTTGTCGCGTCCTTTGAAGAAACTTCGGATTTGGCTTACGAGTTTTCCCGCAAAATTATGCTGAATTTGAGCCTTCGCAACCGGCACAACATGTTGTTTCTTCTCCTTGCGCTCACGTAATGCCGCGTCTATTTCCTCAGGTGTAGCAATGTCCGTGATGTAAATAGTCTTCACAGGAGGATTAAGCCCAAGCCTCGCCGTAATTTTCGCAATCATCTCGTTAGAAGTCGCAAGTATCATTAACTTTTTCGGCGGATTTTTAGCGAGATAATTTGCAACTTCATCACGGTGTTCAGGATACTCAAAAATTGCCCGTCTGATTGCCCGTAAACGATTAATCTCGGATTTTGCGCTTCGTCCGGCTAAAATTCTTCCGCGCGAGATTACTAAGCCGTCATCGATTAATACATCAATTCCATTTTGACGCGCTACATGAGTTGCACGGTGGCTTTTTCCTGTTCCTGCCGGGCCGACAAATGCGTAAATCTCAATTTTTGCGAGTTCTTCAGCCTGTGAGTTCTCCATTTTTTATGAAACTAGTTCAACGTCAGCGCCTATGCTCCGTAATTTCTTGTCGATCGCCTCATAACCTCGCCAAACGTGAACCATGTCATCAACAGTTGTCTCACCTTCAGCGGCCAATCCCGCGATTATCAAGGCTGCTCCAGCTCTCAGGTCCGACGCTTTAACGCTTGCTCCCTGCAACTTTTCAACGCCGCGAATTATCGCTACATCACGTGAAATCTGAATATCCGCGCCCATTCGGTTTAATTCCTGAGCGTAAAGAAATCTCGCCTGAAAAACGCTCTCTTCGATTGTGCTTACTCCTCGTGCAATTGATAATGCCGCCGCCATTTGAGGTTGTGAATCAGTCGGGAAGCCGGGATATGGCATTGTCTTTACTGAAACGGGATGTAATTTTTTCTTGGACGGGAAAATTTCAACCGTGTTTTGATGAACCGCAAATTTCGCTCCGGACTCTTCAAGTTTCGCTAAAATTGCATCGATATGGGACGGGACTAAATCCTCAACTTTGACGTGTCCATTTGTCATTACAGCCGCGAGAATGTACGTGCATGCTTCGATTCTGTCCGGGATAACGCGTTCATGTCCTGAGTGAGCCTTCTCGATGCCCTGAATGCGAACGCCTCCGGTCCCTTCAAGCTCAACAGGAACTCCAACACAACGCAAGACTGCCGCTAAGTTGTCAATTTCAGGTTCACGAGCGATATTCTCAATTATCGTCTCTCCTTGAGCAAGTGAAGCCGCCATCATCAAATTTTCTGTCGCACCAACCGAAGGAAAATCAAGATAAATTCTTCGGCCCCGCAATTTTCCCTTGACGCTGGCATGAACTACACCGTTCTGAATTTCTATTTCGGCTCCCATCTGCTTTAAACCCTTAAGATGTAAATCAATCGGCCTACTTCCAATCGAACATCCTCCGGGCAATGGCAAAGAGACTTTTCCGCAGTTAGCGAGTAACGGCCCAAGCACAAGAGATGACGCGCGCATTTTCCGGACTAAATTATCTGGAGCTTCCCACTTCAATTCTTCGGGAGCATGAAAATCCATAGTTGAGCCGGTAACTTCAACGTCAATTCCCAGCGTCTCAAGCAGTTCCTTCATCGTGTTAATGTCGTATAAATCCGGCACGTTGTCGAGCGTCAAAGTCTCGCCGCGAAGTAACAAGCATACAGCCATTACCGGGAGTGCGGCATTCTTTGCTCCTTGTGTCTTAATCGTGCCTTTGAGAGGAATTCCTCCTCGAATTTTCATTGTGTTTTCTATTGTTAATCATCCTCCTTGAGAAAAATTTTTATGAGTTCATGAGTTTTTCTTGATGTCGTCTCGCCGCTATTTTCGCGATAAGTATTTAGCTTATTCAAACATCTTCATTATTGCTTCATGAATAGTTTTGCTTGCTGTCCCGTCTCCGAATGGCATAATATTTTTCGCGAGTATCTTTTGCAAGTATTCAGGCTCATTCAGAATTTTTATAGCTTCCGTGAAAATTTTGCTTCTTTCAGTTCCAACGAGTAAACCCGTTCCGTGTGTGATTGCTTCGGGACGTTCTGAGAGTGTACGCATGATTAACACGGGCTTGTTAAGTGCGCTGGCTTCCTCCTGAACTCCTCCGCTGTCTGAGAGAATAAAAACGCTCCGGCTCATGGCATAAACGAAGTCAGGATAATTCAGCGGTTCCGTGAAAATTACGTTGTCGGGAAAATCTTTCAGGCTCTCACGAATTACGTCGCGGACAACCGGATTTTTATGTAATGGGATTAGAAAGATTACATCACTGCGCTCATGAATTACATCACTTACAGCCGCGCAAATCCCCTTTAGAGTTTCGCCCCAAGATTCCCGCCTGTGAGCTGTCATCAAGATTAACGGGCGAGATTTTACACTTTGCATAAATTCCGGCTCATTCATTCCCTCGCGACGTTTAAGAATGTCATAGAGCGCGTCAATAACCGTATTTCCCGTGATAAAAATTTTCTCCCGGCCAATTCCCTCACTCAATAAATTTTCAGCGTCGCCCTTGTTCGGAGCAAAGAATAAATCCGCAATCTTGTCGGTCAAAACTCTGTTAGCTTCTTCCGGAAATGGCAGGCTTAAATTATGGCTTCTCAGTCCAGCTTCAACATGTCCAATCGGAATATGCCGGTAAAATCCAGCAAGCGAAGCCGCAAATGTCGTTGAAGTGTCGCCGTGAACGAGTATTAAATCCTGTTTATTCTCGTCTAGAAATTGGCCGACACCTTGAAGAACACTCGCCGTTACGTAATCAAGAGACTGTTTCGACCTCATAATATGCAAGTCAACATCAGGCTTAATCCCGAAGTCATCGAGCGCCTGAATTAACATATCCGTATGCTGCCCCGTCGCTAAAGTCGTAACAAGAAAATTTTCGTCAGCGCGTAATTCCTTGATGACTGGAGCCATCTTTATAGCTTCCGGACGAGTTCCGACAATGCAAGTAATTTTCTTCATGATAACTTTTTCCCCGCTAACTCTCTCATAGTCAATCGCTCATCATGGCAAACGTAAATAAACCCTCGCGCCTAATGCCAGCATGATAACTTGAAGCGCAAGAATTATGCTCACGGTTAAAATATTTGAGCCGGTCAACGAGATTAAAATATGATGCAAATGCTTTTTATCTGGGAAAAACGGGGATTTTCCGGTCAAAATTCTTCGTGTGAAAGCCGTCAATGTGTCGACAACGGGAATTCCGCCGAACAACACGAACATTAAGATTATCTCGTGAAATCTCGCGTGCTGTAATTTCGGAAGCGTTACGGTCAAGAAATGCGACGCAAAGAGATAACCCAGCAATGTACTTCCTCCGTCGCCTAAAAACGTTTGAGCTGATGGAAAATTCCAGCATAAAACTCCAAGCGCCATTGCTCCCATGTAAATCCCGGAATATGCCCGGCCAAGAAAGAATAAAGCGATTGAAGAGGCTATGAAGATCGAAATGCAAAGTCCGTTCATTCCGTCGATGAGATTATAAGCACTCGTAACTCCAGCAAGCCAGATTATAGCTATGAAACTCACAAGCCAGTTCAAACCCAGAGGAAGCACGACCAAAGCCGCAGAACCTAAATGAAGCACAAGCCTTAAGTACGGGCTTAGCGAACACATATCATCAAGATAACCGCAGAAAAATATCACCGTTGCTCCTGTAGCAATATAGCGCAATTCTGGAAGTTCATCGGACATTATTACGGACATCAGCAAATAGCCAAGCCATAACCCCAAGCCTCCGCCGCGCGGCATGTTCCCCGTGTGAATTTTTCGAGCGTCAGGAATGTCTAAAATCCCGTAAAGTCCAGCAAGCCGAATTGAAACTGGAGCAGTCAACCCGCCCCAGAAAAATCCGGCCAACATGAACATAAACATTTTTACATCAAGCATTTTTTTCTTATTCTACAAATCTTAGCAAGCCTGAAGTCAGACAGCTTAGCCAGCGAAAGTTTATCAAGCAATTTTCTCACTTTACAAATTCTGACAAGCATAAAATCAAACAACTCAACCTGCAAAAATTCATTAAGTATTTTTCTTACTCTAGAAAATTTCACAAGCTCAAAGTCAGACGACAAAACCCGCTAAAATCCGCCAGAACTACGTCAAGCAATTTATTTCGTCCCGAACAATCTATCTCCTGCATCGCCAAGTCCCGGAACTATATAGCCGTGATCGTTGAGATGAGAATCAAGAGCCGCCGCGAAAATTCCAACTTCAGGATGATCTTTATGAACTCGTTCAATTCCTTCGGGAGCCGCGATTAAGCACACAAGAGAGATTTTTTTGCCTCCGCGTTTCTTGATGAGGGTAATTGCCGCCGAAGATGAGCCGCCTGTTGCAAGCATCGGATCCAGCACGAAAATATCTCGTTCCTCAATATCAAACGGGAGCTTGCAATAATATTCAACTGGTTCAAGAGTTGCAGGGTCGCGATAAAGGCCGATATGCCCGACTTTTGCGTTGGGGACAATCTGTAAAATTCCGTCGACCATTCCCAAGCCCGCACGTAAAACAGGAACAATAGCCATCTTTCTGCCGCCGATTGTATGAACAATAGTTTTCTCGATAGGTGTCTGAACTTCTTTTTCTTCAAGCGGAAGCGTACGAGTAATTTCATAGACCATAAGGCCCGTAATTTCCTGCAACAATTCCCGGAACTGTTTTACGCTGGTGTTGACATCGCGGATTATTCCGACTTTGTGCTGAATTAACGGGTGATTGAATATCGTAATTCTCCCGCCGCCCTGATTATGAACGTTTAACATTGAGCCTTCAACAGCCGAGATTTTATTAATTCTCTGTAAATGCCTTCCGCCCTCAAATTTCGTATCAAGCCATGCTGCGATTACTGCCGGGACTTCTTCAGGCTTCATTACGCGCCCGCCCATTGCAAGAACGTTCAAGTCCAAATGAGCTTTAGCACTCCTGGCACTCTCAGGGTTGTAACATGCCATAGCTCGAACTCCTGGAATTTTATTAGCCGCGATTGAAATGCCGTAACCCGTCCCGCAAAGCAATATCCCCGCATCTGCTGTCTCGTCAGCAACTGCGCCGGCTACTCGGAAGGCCGGATCTGTGTAGCTGTCTTCTCCGTCGTATTCATATGCTCCGAGATCAAGCACTTCGATATTTCTTTCGCCAAGATAATCAAGGACTGCCTTTTTCAAGTCAAATCCTGCGTGGTCAGTGCCAAGTGCTATTTTCATGTTTGAGTTTAGCTCCTTTGTGGAAATTTTGATTTATATTATAGCAAGTGAATAATAAGCATGTGAAATTCTTACAGAACAAAAAGAATGAGCAGCAAAATATAACACGTTCTATTTTTATGATGCGAAAATTTTTAATGTAAAGATATTCTGTGTTTCGTTTTTTGTGCTAATATATTTCCCGCTTACACTCTCTAACTCTTTGCTTAGAGTTTAGCCCGCTGGATTAGGCTTTATTCCCGGCATTGAAGCGGTGAGAAATTTTTCAGGAGGTTTATTTATTCATGATCCAGAAGGAAAAAAAACAAGCAGTTATCGCCGAGTACAAAACTCATGAGAATGATACGGGTTCGCCTGAAGTTCAGGTTGCCGTTTTAACCGAGCGTATTCGTGAACTCACGGAACATCTCAAAGTTCACACGAAGGATTTTCATTCAAGACGCGGACTTCTTAAGATGGTCGGAAGCAGAAGAAGACTTTTGCGCTATCTCAGGGAGAAGGACTTTAACCGTTATCGTTCGTTAATTGAGCGTCTCGGCTTAAGACATTAATTTACAAAATTTGCCGGCTGATACTATTTTCAAGACAGCTTGAGAATTGACGCACAAGAAAGTTTATCGGTGAAGATGTTACTTTTCTGGGCAGCTTTTGTTGTCCGCGAGAAAAGGACTTCAGCGATTGAGTATCCCGGCTTAAGACATCAGGAGGAAATTTTTACAATGAAGAAAGGTATACACCCCGAATATCAAGAGTGCAAAGTTACGTGTGCATGCGGAAATACTTTCATGACGCGTTCAACGATGAAGGAAATCCGCGTAGGTGTCTGCTCACAGTGCCACCCGTTTTATTCCGGCAAGAAGGGCAGAGTTTTGACCGAAGCAGGAAGGCTCGAAAAGTTCCAGAAGAAGTACAAGGGCATCAACTACGGCCAGAAGACAGACGTATAAAATTTTCGCGAGATTTTAACAGGGGGCTTATCATGTCCCCTTTTTTTATTATGCTATGGACGTAATTTTATTAGCACATACACAAGACCCCGATGCTTTAGTTGCGGCGGCGGCGAGAATTTGTTATCGAGATATTACGGCTCAGGAATTATTGCACGGAGAAGAACAGAATTTATCACGCAAGTTAATCGCAGAACTCTTCAGGAGCGGGCATACATCAACGTTTGAACACGTCAGCTTCACATTTGGGATTGACGGATTAAGCCGAGTTGCATCACATCAGCTTGTTCGTCATCGTTTAGCGAGTTTCAGCCAGCAAAG
>JAFTCP010000046.1 GCA_017454625.1 Synergistaceae bacterium | reverse complement strand
GTGTCGAAGAAGTGTGAATATTTTTTGCCGTCGACGATTTTGTAACGCTCATAATTTCCTGACGTGATTACTGCGCAGTCATTGATATTTAAGACGAGAGCGGGGCTTCCTGTTGGAGCGAGAGGGTTACGAACGCCGATTTTCCAGTTTTCGCCTTCAGGATTTTTGCCGATTGCGTAGACGTTTCCGCCCAAGTCAAGAATTCCGGACTTCACGCCTTTAGCTTTGAGCATGTCAGCAATTTTCTCACTGGCATAACCTTTAGCGATGCCGCCCAAATCCAACACACAGCCTTCATGTTTCAGGAAAATACTTTTGCCGTCAATCACGAGATTATTAATGTCGCTGAGTTTTATTGCCACGTCAAGGCTATCACTCGTCGGAATTTTCCCGTCAGCGCGGTTAATCTTCCATAATTGCGTAACTGAACCGATTAACGGGTTGAAGATGCCGTGTGTGAAGTCATAAAGTTTTTTCCCGGCCTCGACGACTTCAATAACTTCTGGGCTTGCAGAGAACTTTTCATGTCCTGCGAGTGAGTTTATGCGTGAGATTTCGGAGTTGGGATTGTACATTGAGAGCATGTTATCGAGTTCGGCCAACAATTTATAAGCCTCATCGAGAACGTCATCATTACTGGAATATACGCGCATGTTGATAATCGTGTTCATGGCAAATCCCGCGCGCACCTGTTCAGCTTCAGCTTTGAGCCATAACGACGAAAGCCCGGCGAGAATTAAGAGAACGGCAATAATAATTCTTCGTTTCATGTTAAGAAAACTCCTTTATGTGAGAATAGGCAAATTATATCTAAACATTAAGGCTGTGGGGGAAAATTTTTATCGAGAATAATAATTCATAGTGAAAACAGGCAAATTATCACGGCTACAGCATGAAGACCGCAAAAGAAGTAAACTGAGTATGAAGGCGTGCGGAAACTTCCCATATCATTACACCAGCAAATTATAGAAAGTCATGAGAAAAATTTCCTTGTTGCCAGACTAGCAAATATAAATCCAATAATAAGCTGTGAAGAAAATTCTTCATTGCCAACCATATGAAGACGTGAGAAAATTTTCTTGCTGTTAGACTATAAAATATACATGAGGACGTGAAAAAATCTTTATTGTCAGATCAGCAAATTATAAAGTGTGAAAAAATTTCTTATTGTCAACTAGCTGTGAAAAAATATCTATCTTTCATGTCGGAGCCTGTAAGCTATTATATAATTATTCACACTTAATTAATTTCCCCATGAAGGAGCTGTGAATAAATTGGCGTATTATATTGGCGTTGACATTGGCGGCACGAACATTAAGACCGGTGTAATTTCCGAGAACGGCGAGATTATCAGTGAAGCCAGCGTTCCAACCGGAGCAGACAGACCGCAGGACGTTGTGTTGCAAGACATTATCCGTGCTGTGAAAACTTCGATTGAAGGCTCAAAAGTTGACATGAGCGAGATTAAAGCGATCGGGATGGGTTCGCCTGGAGTTATTGACGTTGAGAACGGAATAGTAACTTACAACAACAATTTAGGCTGGCGGAACTTTGCGATTGGCCCGAAGATGAGCGCGGAGTTTAATATTCCTGCAAAGCTCGTTAATGATGCTGACGCGGCGGCACTCGGTGAAGTCGTTGCGGGTTCGGCAAAAGGAGCTAAGAGCGCAATGATTATCACGCTTGGAACCGGAGTAGGCTCAGGCTTCGTAATCGACGAGAAAATTTTCAGCGGCTGTGAGTTCGGCCATATGGTTATAGCTTACGGCGGAAGAAAATGCACTTGCGGAAGACACGGCTGCTTTGAGGCTTACTGCTCGGCGACGGGATTAATCAACATGACGAAAGAAGCAATTGCTGAACATCCCAATAGCACGCTCGCTGAAATCGCAAAACGTGAAGGAGTTGTGAGTGGCCATACAGTTTTTGTCGCGGCTGACGAGCAGGATCCAATCGCGATTAACATCATCAACGAATACACGGGCTATTTGGCTTGCGGACTTGCGAACTTGATTAACGGGCTTCAACCGGAAGTTATCAGCATCGGAGGAGGAATAGGCAAACAGGGAGAAAGATTGCTTGTTCCGTTGCGAGAGAAAGTTATTGCGGAAGTCTACGAGGGAATAAAGCCGAAATGCGCAAAAATCGTAAGCTGTACATTAGGCTATAAGGCTGGCTTAATCGGGGCAGCGATGGCGGCACGAGACTAGATATAAAACGAGGGGAATAATTTTTACTCTACTCCCCTCATAATTTTTTGTTGGTGTCGACTTATGGGAAAAATAAATACGCTCCTGTCAAAAATTTAGCCTATAAGCGCGATTGCAACGTCATTAACATTTGTTCCGGTCGGTCCGGTCATTAACAATGCGTCGGCGGCTTTCAGTGCGTTATAAGCATCGTTCTCCTTCAAAACTTCGGGAATGCTTATGCCTTTAGCCTTGAGCGTTGCTTCGGTTTTTCCGTCAACAATTCCTCCGGCAGCGTCAGTTGGTCCGTCTGTTCCGTCTGAACCTAACGAAGCTATCACGATGTCATCAAATCCGGAAATTCCCATTGATGCGGCAAGAGCGAACTCCTGATTACGTCCGCCCATTCCGTGCCCGGTTAAATGAACGACTGTCTCACCTCCAGCGATGATTGCACACGGAGCCTGAACGGGACGACCTGAAACTTTCACTTCACGCGCGATGCTGGCCATGAATGAGCCCGCTTCTCTTGCTTCACATGTCATCGTTGTAGTGAGGACGAGAGGATTATAGCCTTTACCCTTCGCGATTTCACAGGCCGCCTGACACAACGCCGTAACGCTTCCGGTTATGACGGCCGTAACGTTGTCTAATTCCTTCGGAGTTTCCTGCGCTAAAATCTTCATGAGTTCGGGCTTAACCTTCAAATCATATTTCTTAACGATCGCTAAAGCCTCTTCACTCGTCGATAAATCCGGAGCCGCCGGGCCTGAAGCTATGCTGTCAAGTCTATCACCGAGAACGTCGCTTAACACGACCATAAACACATGAGCCGGAGCACACAACTTCGCGAACCTTCCGCCCTTTACGCTCGATAAATGCTTACGAATTGTGTTCATCTCGACAATATCAGCTCCGCACGCTAAAAGTTGACTGCTAATGTCCTGCATGTCGGATAAAGTTGCGCCTTCAGCAGGAAGCTCAAAGAGTGCTGAACCTCCGCCGCTGACTAAGAATAAAACTGTGTCGTCTGGACTAAGATTTTTGACGTGTTCAAGCAAAGCACGAGTTCCCTTGAGTGTGTTTTCGTCAAGAACTGGATGACCTGCCTCGAAGATTTCAAGCCCGGGAATATCTCCCATTGAGTGATCATATTTCGTTACGACTGCGCCGGAAATTCCAGAGCCTAAAATATCGCTTGCGGCTTTAGCCATTCTCCAGGCGGCTTTACCGATTGATGCGACGATGATTTTTCCCTTGCCTCTTCGTGATGTGAATGCGGGATTATTCAGGGCTTCTTTTACGGCTGACTCTGGCAGTACGGCTTTAATTGCGCTGTCGATTATGTCGCGCATGTCCTGTTTGAGATTGAGCATGTGAACTCCTCCGTGTGAATAAATTTTTATTATGGATGAGTTAATTATAAACTATTTAGCTTTCAGCCGCCTCAAAATATATAATACACCCACAGGAATAATATATTTAATGCTCGTGAATAATCTCATGACTAACTGCCTTATGCTCATTTCGCCGATTGTCTCAGGCTTCCATAAATCAGGATGAACAGCGTCGAGAATTGGCCTTCCTGCTTCAGCTTCAAGTTTCGGATAATTCTTCAAGCTCTCTTTCTTCACGAATATCAATAAGTTCTGACGGTAATAATTGAAGATTGACTTGTCCCACCAAATTTTAGGCCTTATGCAGTCAACAGGAATAAATCCTCTCGCCTCGAACTTCTCAATCCAATATGAAGGATACTGCTCGTTGACATGATGAGTTCCGCCTTGTCCGGGAATTGCCGCCGAGAATAATATTACGTCGCTAAACGATGTAAGATTGTTCATGTAGTTTTCTGTGTCTTCGGGGTTAATATGTTCTGCAACTTCTGATGAGACTGTTAAATCAAAATGTTTCTCGGGTATCTTTTCGGGTAAATTTGGTTGTGAAATATCTGACGGAGTGAAATATTCTGAAGGAATTACGAGCATATTTTGTTTTACCCATATGCCGTCAACTCCGCGTATTGTCTTAACGCCGGCTTCCGAACATGCACGCAAAATTTGACCAACTCCACAGCCTATGTCTATTACGCTGTCAAAATTTATATATTCCTGAACGATTTTGATGATATTGCGTGATGAAGTAACTAAAATATCTCGATGAAGTCCTTTATAGAACCATCCTGAATAAAAAGCATAGTTATGGCTCTGCTCT
>JAFTCP010000001.1 GCA_017454625.1 Synergistaceae bacterium | reverse complement strand
TTATGCAGATGTATATAAAATATTTTATAATTGAGCCGATAAGTCTCACGATAAAATTCACTTCCTGAAAAAAATTCGTTAATATTATATTCTAAAATGTGCTATAAATTACGGTATGAAATAAAATTTTTTTGTGCATATATTAATAACTGTGTTATAAATATAAATTATGATAATAAGAACGAGATTTATTTACTCAAAACGCGGCGGAGCTTGCTTCGTTCCACATATTGCGCTGGCTCAGTTGTTTTCTCGTGCGGCTGTACGTGCTGGGCTGAAATTGGCCATGACACAGGGATTTTCTCCTCGTGCAAAAATTTCTTTCGGGCCGGAATTACCCGCAGGAGTTGTCGCGCTTAATGAACCAGTTGACATGTATTTTGTTGATGACAGCTTACAGGGAACTCGCAATCCTGAGAGAGCACGAGAAAACTCACAAGAGACCCGCAACCCTGACAACTCACAAGGAAATTCACAGGGAACTTGCAAACTTGAAGGCTCACAGGCAATTTCACAAGAGACGTGCGATTTAGGGGACTTACGCGAAAATTCACACGATATTTGCAGACATAAAAGCTCACAGGCGACTTCACAAGAGACATTCAACCCTGAAAGCTCACGCGCAACTCTTGAAGTCATGAATAATTCACTTCCTGAAGGATTTAATATTTCACAAGTAATTTTCCCAGATGATAATTCCCCATCAATCGGAAAGTTATGCACTCATGCGGAATATCTTGCTCGCACAAGTTTCAAGCTCAATGATTATGCGCAAAAATTCTTCGGTGATAATATTATTCTTCATGAAGAATGTGATGATTGGCTTAGATTTATTATTAAGGCTCCGGCTCAAAATCCAATAGGCGGCTTCGTGAAATTTCTGATAAGCGAGAATGCTATAAACGGCTGGCACGAGATTAATTTAGTCCGCGCGGCTATAGGCCAATTCAACGGAGAAAAAGTTTACTTGCCATGAAATTAATATCTCTATCACAATTTCAACTGGAAAATCTTTATCATGATAGAATAATCGCAAATTTGATGGGAAAATTTATTTATCATGACTGACGTAAAAATTATTGCTGACTTGAAAGAGCCCGAACAATCCCGCGTTGCTGTTCTTGAAGACGGAAAATTAACGGAAATTTTCATTGATTATAATTTTTCCGATGAATACGACGAAGAAGATAATTCCCCGCATGAATTTCTCGCGCCTCAAACTCGTCAAGGCGATATCTTCAAGGCAAGAATTGATACGATTGTTCCGGCAATAACAGCCGCGTTCGTAGCTCTAACCTCCAAAACAACAAGACGCAAAAATGACCCCCGAAATGCTTTTTTATATCTCAATGAAGCCCCTAATCCTGAAGCATTAAAATCGGGCAAAGATATTATTGTTCAAGTTACGAAGAATGCCCGCAAAAATAAAGCTCCACGCGTAAGCCCGCGAATTTCCGTTCCTGGACGCTGGCTTGTGCTCGTGCCGGAAAGTGATGAAGTCGGAGTTTCAAGGCGAATATTTGACAATTTAGAACGCAAGAGGCTTAAGAAAATTGCTGATGACTTAAAGGCTGAACTTCCAGGCTTCGGAATAATTATCAGGACAGCCGCAGAAAATATTTCAGAAGAATTATTGCGCGCGGATTTAAAATCTTTGCTGGATTTATGGGGAGAAATTCACACGAAAGCTGAAAATACTCCCGGCCCGTGTTTGCTTTATCGTGATACTGGGACTTTGGGAAAAGTTTTACGCGATGAAATCTCAGGGAACATCAGCGAGATTATTATTGATAATCCGGAGGAATATGAACAGGCTAAAAGTTTCGTCGAGAGATTTTACCCGGAAAAACCCAGCGTAAATTTATATTCAGGGATTACGCCGATATTTGAATATTTCGGGATTGAAGAGGAAATTAACAAGGCTCTTGAACGCAAAGTTTGGCTGAGAAGCGGAGCATATTTAGTGATTGACCAGACCGAAGCCCTGACAGTTATTGATGTTAATACCGGCAAATTCACAAGCGCCCCTGATATGAGGCATACAGTTTTGGCGACTAATCTTGAGGCAGCTGAAGAAATCGCAAGGCAATTAAGATTACGTTCAATCGGCGGAATTATTATTATTGATTTTATTGACATGGAATTAAACGAGGATAAACAGGAATTATTGAAACATTTCGATAGATTTTTGCGGCATGACAGGCTCAAACCTCACGTGTTCAGCATTACTCAATTGGGACTTGTTGAACTCACTCGCAAACGTGAACGCCCTGACCTTCGAAGCATTTTAACCCGCAATTGTCCTGTCTGCAATGATAACGGGTTCGTTGAACGTGAGGAGAATATTGCAATGAAAGTTAAGCGTTTCATTCGGAAAATTACGAGCGCCAACAACTCCGAAGCGTTCATAATTCAGACGGCTCCGGCGACTGCAAGCTATATCTATAAATATCTCGATGAATGGCAGGAAGAGTTTAATAGAAAAATTTTCATCGCGTCAATGCAAAATTTCAACTGGAACAAATATAGGCTCGAATATCAGGGAAACTTGAAAGGTGCAGAAGCTCACGCCAAAAATCTCAGAACACAGGGAAATAAAATTTTCAGAACTTGACAACAAAAACTCCCTCTGCAAATTTCTTTACAGGGGGAGCAAAACTTCATGACTTCTTGCGATAAAAATATATTCCGGCAAACAAAAAAATTATTCCCGTCAGCGTAAATCCCCATGCTTTAGGAATATAGCCAAATAAATGGTCGAAGAAATACCGGCAGACAAGCATCACGCAAAAAGTTATTCCAACCGCTGAATGTCCGCGATAAATATTTATTATCATTAAGACAGCGACAATCAAGGCATTAATGACAGCAAAAATTTTTCCGTAACTCGCGAAAAACTCACCACGCCAGAACTCCGGCCAAGTCAATAATAATCCGAATAAGCCCAGCATTAACAAGCCTAAATTTTCCATGTCGGGCCAGCGCGAAATAAACGACATCGAAGCCCCTGAAATCACAAGAATTATCAACGTCAAAGTCCCGCCGAAACATAAGCTCATTCGCGACGCTAAAAGCAATAACGTCAAGAACATGTTCATGATGAAAGCTATTCTGTCATGAATTAAATTCCAGGCAAGCCATAAAGTTATAATCAACGCAAACGCGCTCAGGGGCGAAAAGAACTCAATTAACGAAACCCGCGCCGTCCGAACAAACTGCAAGGCCCAGAAATTTATTGCTTCGGTGTCGTTCATCCAGATTAAAGCGATTATCTGAGCTAAGTAAATTTGCCACAAGTCGCGCGTGATTAATGCAGTCAAGATTACTTGAATTACCCACCAGCCTAGAACTCCCGCAAAAGTCATCTTAATATCATACATGCGGGTGATTAAAAATATTCCTGAACCGAAAATTACGCTCGCCAGCAATAAAAAACTTTTCCCCGTCTTAGTCTCAGATTTCCCGGAAAAAATATAACTTGCAAGCGAGATTAAATATCCGGATGAAATTATGCAGACACGAAAAATTTTATTAAGTTCATGCCAATTCGCCGCAATAAAGCTCACAAATCCCAGAAATAATAATATTCCTCCGGCTGTCAATAAAACTTTCGGGAGATTGCGAGCCTTGATTTCGTAAAGCGACAAAATTTTTTCGGCCTGTTCCGAGTTAATAATCTCGTCGTCAACCCATGAATTTATTTCGCCGCTGAGAAAATCATAATCCTTTTTGCGAATGCTCAACATTCAGCTAACCTTGCTTCCCAACGGGATATTTTCGTCAAGAGGTGTTAAAAGCGTCAACGTCTCAGCAACTCCGTCATGTTTCACGCTGGCGGCTAAAATCATTCCGTTGCTCATAATTCCGCAGAGCTTTGCGGGCTTCAAGTTCGTAACGAGGATTACACGCTTATTCATTAACTCTTCGGGCGAGAAAAATGCTTTTATTCCTGAACATACCGTGCGAGTTTCATAGCCTAAATCGACTTCGAGCTTGTATAATTTCTTTGAGCGCGGAATTTCCTCAACGTTGATAATTTTTGCTACACGCATTTCAACTTTCGCAAAGTCCTCAATCCCGATTTCGTTGACTTGTTCGGCGTTGACGGGGGCGGGTTGCGGTTGGGCGGTTGTCGACTGAGACGGGAAAACTCTGGCGTTGGCTTCTGCTTGCTTGCAGGAAACTCCAGCTTTCATGTTATCTCTCAATGAGGAAAATTCACTGGTTCTTGCGACGGGGGAAACTTCGGCTTTCGCTTTATGCCACGCTTTTACATCAATTCGGGGGAATAACACTTCAGCTTTATTAATTCGCGTTCCGGCTCCGGCTCCCCATGAGAAATTTTCATAAAGCATCTTCACCGGCTCAGAGTTTATTCCAAGCTGGGCATAAAGTCTTTTTGACGTGTCGGGCATAAACGGAGCAATTAATAATCCCGACAGCCTCAAAGCCTCGTAAAGATTTAACAGAACGTAATCTAATTTTCCCTGTTGGGTTTCGTCCTTCGCAAGTTTCCAAGGGAGAGTTTCGTCAATAAATTTGTTCGCGCGTGAAATAAATTCCCAGATTGATTTTAATGCTTCATCGTAAGAATAATTATTCATGGCCTCGTCGACACGTGATAATATTTCCGGAGCTAACTCACTCAGGGGCGATATTTCAGAACTTCCGGGAACTATTCCAGAACGATAATTATTTATCATTTGGAGTGTGCGATTTAATAAATTTCCCAAATCATTGGCTAAGTCGCTGTTAATCCTGTTCACAAGGGCCAATTCCGAAAAATCGCCGTCGTTTCCAAATGGAACTTCACGAAGCAAAAAATATCTGAACGGGTGAAGTCCGTATTCATCTACTATCTTGAACGGGTCTACAACATTTTTGCGAGTTTTGCTCATTTTCTCGCCGTCAACCGTCCACCAGCCGTGAGCAATTATCTCAACAGGTAAAGGCAAGCCCAGAGCCAGCAGCATCAACGGCCAAGTTACGCAATGAAAACGGATTATATCTTTTCCGACCATATGACGAACGCAAGGCCAATATTTATTAAAATCTTTGTCGTCCAAAGCAGAAATGTAATTTATCAGCGCATCAAACCATACGTAAATTACGTGCTTCTCGTCGCCTGGTACGGGAATTCCCCATTTTAAACTCGTTCGTGAAACTGATTGCTCCTTCACGCCGCCTTTCAGAAAACTCATAATCTCGTTGTAGCGAATTTTCGGCATTACGGCTTTTACGTGTTCTTCATAAAATTTTATGAGTTCGGGAACGTATTTGCTTCCCTTGAAAAAATAGCTTTCTTCTTCCATGATGATTAATTCCCGCCCGCAATCCGGACAAGTCTTTTTGCCGTCATGTTCGATTATCGCGTTTTCAGGAACATATGTTTCATCAGGCACGCAATAATATCCGGAATATTTTCCCTTGTAAATATCGCCCTGAGAAATTAAGCGTGAAAAAATTTCCTGGACTTTCTTGATGTGGCGTTCTTCCGTAGTCCTGATAAAATCATCGTTGGAAATATTCAAGACCTGCCATAACTTTTTGAAGTTCATGTGAATTTCATCAACGAGTTCTTGCGGAGTTTTCCCCTTTGCTTCGGCTGAAACTTGAATTTTCTGGCCGTGCTCGTCAGTCCCCGTCAAAAAATGAACGTCGTAACCTTTCATCCTTTTGTAGCGCGCAATCGCATCACAGGCCGTTGTCGTGTAAGCATGTCCAATGTGCGGAATGTCATTTACATAATATATCGGCGTGGTTATGTAAAAATTCTTGTTGTCTGACAATAAAGCTCCCTCCAATTTTAAATTTATATTTAATGATAGCATGCAAATATTTTCTCACAATTTTTAAGGAGCATTCTATACTTTTTCTCGCCTGTCGTGAATGCTTCCGTGTTTAAGGCGTAAAGTTTAAGATTGATATTTTTATGATAGCATGAAACGTTTTCAATAATTTTTAGGGAGCATTCTATACTTTTTCTCGTCTGTTATGAATGCTTCCGTGTTTAAGGCGTAAAGTTTAAGATTGATATTTTTATGATAGCATGAAACGTTTTCAATAATTTTTAGGGAGCATTCTATATTTTTTCTCGTCTGTCGTGAATGCTTCTATAGTGTAAAGCGTAAAGTTTAAAATTAATAGATAACATGCAAGGTTTTCTCACAATTTTTAAGGAGCATTCTATATTTTTTCTCGTCTGTTATGAATGCTTCCGTGATTAAAGCGTAAAGTTTAAGACTAATATTTTTATGATAACATGCAAACAGCGTGATAGAATAATTTTTTACACTTTTTAAGGAGCATTCTATTTCATGGACAAACAAACTCTAAAGTCATTAATTCTTTACGGAATTTTCGGAGTTCTCACAACGATATTAAACATTTTTATTTATTGGCTGGTAACAAGAATTTTTTATGTCCCCGTCGTTCCTGCAACTATAATTGCTTGGGTTATTGCCGTCCTGTTCGCTTATTACACAAATCGTAAATACGTCTTTCACAGCAATATTAACTCCATCTCAGGCATAATCTCAGAGGCAGGCGAATTTTTCATTTGCAGGCTTGCTACAGGAATTCTTGACGTGATTATAATGTATATTTTCGTTGACGTGCTGAATTTCAATGACGTAATTATCAAAACTATTTCTAACATTCTCGTGATAATCTTGAACTACATAGCAAGCAAACTATTTATCTTCAAAGGGGAAAAATAATCATGAATAAACTCGCGGCAATCGCACGGGGTGAAATTCTTGCAGACCTCGTGATAAAAAACGCAAAAATCGCTAACGTCTTCACTCTGACTTATGAACTCGCTGACATTGCAATTTACGGCTCAACAATCGCGGGAATTGGCCGATACGACGGAAAAATTATTCACGACGCAAAAGGCAAAGTTTTAGTTCCAGGCTTGATTGACGGGCATGTTCATATTGAAGATACCATGTTGACACCGCCGAATTTCGCTCAAGCTGTCTCCGTTCACGGCACAACAACCGTATTTGCTGACCCTCACGAAATCGCTAATTGTCTTGGAATGTCGGGCCTGGATTACATGTTCAAAGCAAGTCAAGGCCTCCCAATCGATATTTTCTACGGAGCGCCTTCATGTGTTCCGGCTTCTGAATACGAGACACCTTACGACGAACTCGACATGACCGCGATTAAATCAATGTTCGAGAAAAATTTAACTCAGCATCTCGGCGAAATGATGAATTTTCCCGCTGTTATCAACGGCGACCCCGAAGCATGGGGAAAAATTTTAGCCGCTGGAAACGTCCCATTAACCGGCCATGCTCCAGGCGTAACGGGAAAAAGTTTAAACGCCTATTTATCCTCTGGCATAAACTCGGACCATGAATGCACGGACATTAAAGAAGCTCGCGAAAAATTATCACGCGGAATGTTTATCATGATACGTGAGGGCGCAAGTTTCAACGATTTACGAACTCTGCTCCCGTTAATTCGCGAAAATCCCCTCAACGCCGCCCGCTGTATGGTCGTCAGCGATGATATCACCGCAAAATATTTAGTCGAACGCGGACATATGGACGAGAAAATGAGAATTATGCTCAGGGAAAATATTAACCCATTTATCGCTCTCAGAATGATTACGCTTTCACCAGCAGAATATTTCAGGCTCAATAATCGCGGCTCAATCGCTCCGGGAAAAATCGCCGACTTCGCAATACTCGAAAATGAAATTATCGACGAAAATTTTACGGTCCAATCAACATGGAAAAATGGCCGCTTAATCGCTAAAGATGATGACAGCTTCCATCTTGACGACACAGAACGCGCCGCCCCAACTGTAAAAATTCACGTGAAAAATATTCCATCAATCGAACAAATCAAAGTTAATCCCGAAGGCAAAATTATTAACGTAATCGGCGTAACTCCTGGCACCGTCATAACTAAAACTTTGCAAATCCCGTTTGAGCAGGCAACCCCAGAAAATGATATTGCAAAAATTATTGTCCTTGAACGCCATCATGACACAGGCCGTTTCGGAATTGGATTTGTCAAAGGCTTGGGACTTTCGCGGGGAGCTTTGGCCTCAAGCATAGCACACGACGCGCATAACTTCCTGGCCGCAGGAGCAGATGACACGAGCATAATTACGGCGCTAACTAAACTTGCAGAAATGGGCGGAGGCTTGGTAACAGCTGATGGCAAAAATATTACGGGGTGTTTGGCTCTTTCTATAGCCGGCCTGATGGGTTATTTTTCACCAGAACAGACATCAAATGAACTCTCAAAAATGGAACTTTGCGCTCAAAACTTAGGCGTAAAAATCCCCCACCCGTTTATGGTCTTGAGCTTCCTGCAGCTTAGCGTTATCCCTGAACTGAGAATTACGGATTTGGGCTATGTTGACATAACTAAAGGCGGCGTTCAAAAACTTTTTGTGCGATAATATATTTTCATTTTCATTTTGGAGAGTGATAAAAAAATGTCTTTATTTAACATTCGCGAGACTGGAAGCACGTTTTTCACTGAAGTTCTCGCGGGCATTACGACCTTCGTAACTATGAGCTATATTATTTTCGTCAACCCGTCAATTCTGAGCAATACGGGCATGGATTTTCAAGCTCTCGTTGTCGTTACATGCCTTGCTTCGGCATTAGGAACTTTCTTAATGGCTGTGTTCGCGAACTATCCGATTGCTCTTGCGCCTGGAATGGGATTAAACGCGTTCTTTGCTTTCGGTGTAGTTTTGACGATGAAGATTAACGGCGCTCCTGTAACTTGGCAGATGGCATTAGCGGCTGTATTCATCGAAGGAGCAATTTTCGCGGTCTTGACGTTGACGAACATACGAGAAGCCATCATGAATGCAATTCCCAAATCTCTAAAAATCGGCATTTCTGCGGGCATTGGCTTATTCATCGCGTTCATCGGACTTCAGAGCTCAGGAATTATCATTCATAACGACGCGACTTTGCTCGGACTTGGACATTTCAGGGATAACGTTCCAATGTTAATGTCAATGGCTGGCTTGTTTATTATGGCAATTCTGACGGCGTTAAACGTCAAAGGTGCGCTGTTAATCGGCATCCTGATAATCACGGGAATAGCCGCAGGGTTAGGCCTTGTTGAAATCCCCGAAAAGTTTATCTCCGAGCCTCCTTCAATTATGCCTCTCGTCTGCCAATTTGATTTTTCCCTCATAAAGGAGCCGCAATTCTGGGTAGTCGTGTTCACGTTCTTCTTCGTTGATTTCTTCGACACACTCGGAACTCTCGTAGGTGTTTGCAATCGTTCAGGACTTCTTGACGAAAAAGGAAACTTGCCGCGCGCTAAAGGTGCGTTGATGGCAGATGCTGTTGCGACAATGGCCGGTGCCGCACTTGGAACTTCAACCGTAACAAGCTATGTCGAAAGTTCTTCGGGCGTGGCTCAGGGCGGGCGTACGGGACTTACGGCGATTGTTACGGCTCTGTTGTTCGTCGGCGCAATTTTCTTCACTCCAATTGTCGGCATGGTTCCCGCATATGCAACGGCTCCTGCGTTAATAATCGTCGGAGTTTACATGATGATGAGTTTGCGCGATTTGAGCTTTGACGATTGGACGGAGTTAATCCCCTCATTGCTCGGTTTCTTCATGATGCCGTTTGCTTACTCTATCGCCGTCGGAATTGAATTTGCAATTGTATCTTACGTAATCATCAAGATTTTCACGGGGAAATTTAAGGATATATCATTCTTGATGGTCGTACTCGCGGCGTTATTCATCGCTAAAGAATACTTCGCATAACCCTTTAACACTGAGTTTTTGGCTCTCTCGCTTTCAACGGGGGAGCTTTTTTTGCCCATTTTTGACAGCCTTGAAAACTTTTTTGAAATTTATGCTTGACACATAGCATTTATGATTTATAATATCACACGTAATGCACGAGAGAGGAGGTGCAAAGAAAAATGGCAACGACAACGACAGTTAATAAAATATCGGTCAGCATCAAGCTCAACAACGGCTTGGATACGCAAGGCAACGTCAAAACTGTGGGAATTTCACTCGGAAGTCTGAGTACATCCGGCTACAATGCTGATAAAGTTATGGCGGTAGTGGCGCTTCTTGAGGAATGCCTCGCGAAGGAAATCGTACAGGTCGACAGAACCGAAGTTGCAAGTTTGGAGACAGCAGCATAGCGCAAAAATGAGTGAGTATCATGAAAGGAGGTGAAAATCACAATGGCAGTAATCAATAAATTATCGCTCACTTTTGGAACGTCAACCGGCACAAATACGACGCTTTCGTTCAAATATGCGAAGAGCAATATTACGGCCACACAGGTGAAAGCCCTGATGAACGGGATTATAGCGAACAACGTTTTGTGGTCCAGCGTACCGACAGTTGCGAAGGGTGCAAAATTGATACAGACGGAAGAAACGGCAATTGACATCAGCGAATAAAAATAGTTAAGAAATTTATAAATCCTCTCTGAATTTTCAGGGGGGATATTTTTATGCTATAATCACGCGAAGTTAAGCAAAGTTTTAGAAAATTTTCTTGCTTAAACGTAAAAGGAAGTGTGATTAATGACAGAATATAAGCCTATACGAGAAATTTTTGGCACAATGTTATTTGACCGCCGCGTAATGAAAGAAAAATTAAATCCCGAAATTTACGCTCAAGTCATTGACGCAATGGAGGGCCGCGCGAGATTAACCCCTGAAGCCGCCGATATCGTAGCCGGAGCAATGAAGGACTGGGCGATTTCGAAGGGAGCAACGCATTGGTCTCACTGGTTCCAGCCGCAGACTGAGTTGACAGCCGAAAAACATTTAGCTTTCACGCTCTCGGACACTGACGGAAGCCCGTTTGAAACTTTCAGAGGACATAATTTAGCTCAGGGCGAACCTGATGCGTCAAGTTTTCCGTCAGGGGGCACTCGTTCAACTTTCGAAGCGCGGGGATATTCGGCGTGGGATATCTCAAGTCCTGCGTTCATCGTGAAAAGTCCGAAGGGCGGAACACTTTTCATCCCTACAGTTTTCTTATCATATGACGGAACTCCTTTAGACCTGAAAACTCCGTTGTTGCGCTCACTTGAGGCCGTCGAGAACCGAGCTTTGAAGTTATTGCGAGTTTTGGGCCAGCGAGGAATTAGGAGCGTGAAACTCACAGCCGGAGCCGAGCAGGAATATTTTTTGCTTGACCGTCCGCGCGCACAAATGAGACCTGATATCAGATTTTGCGGGAGAACTTTAATCGGAGCCCAGCCAGCAAAAGACCAGAAACTTGACCATCATTACATGGGAGCAATTCATAACAGGGTTTTGCGCTACATGGAGGACGTTGAACGCGATTTAGCGAGATTGGGTGTATCAATTATGACACGTCATAACGAGGTTGCCCGCTGCCAGTTTGAATTTGCTCATCTTTACAGCGACGCTAACAGAGCATGCGACCAGAACCAAATCTTAATGGAAACAATGCGTAAACTCGCCCGCCAGCACGATTTAAGATTATTATTCCACGAGAAGCCTTTTGCTGGAATGAACGGCTCAGGCAAGCACACGAATATATCATTAATGGACAGTGAGGGGCGAAATTTGCTCAAGCCGTCAAACTCTCACAGAAGAAATGTAATTTTCTTAGCGTTCTTGTCCGCCGTAATTCTAGGCGTATCAAGGTTTCATAGTTTATTGCAATTCTCAGTTGCGACATACGGAAATTTATTCAGGCTTGGAGGTCATGAAGCGCCCCCGTCAATTATGAGCGTTTATTTGGGGTCAGCGTTGACGGATTTAATTCACAGGTTAAAGAGTTCTGACGTGTCGATGCCGCAAAAAAGCGCTATGGATTTGGGACTTGCGAAACTCCCTGAGATAATCCCGTTCGACAGCGACAGAAACAGGACAAGCCCGGTAGCGTTCACAGGCGACAAATTCGAGTTCCGCGCTCCAGGTTCAAGCCAGTCTATAGCCTTGCCCGTAACGATGTTTGCGAGTTTGTGGGCATATGGGATTGACGAGGTTACGCGTTTGACTGAAGCAAAAATCAGTTCAGGACTTGACCCGATTGATGCGGCTTTGGACGCAGCACGTGAGGCCTTCGAGATGGGGAGCAATATTTTATTCGAGGGCGATGCTTATTCTCAAGAGTGGCAAAATGAAGCAAAAATGCGCGGCCTTATCGAAGCTGAGACTATGCCCGACAAAATTGATTTATTGCTTAAGCCTGAGAACGTCGAGATGCTTTCAAGTTTAGGCGTTTATCGTGAACATGAACTTGAAAATTTGCGCTCAATCAGGATGAATGCTTTTGCTACGGGCCTTGAAGTTGAAGCGGCTGTGCTTTATGATATGCTTTGGGAGGGAGTTTTGCCGGCAATTTCCAAACAATTGACGCTTGAGAGAAATTCTATGCTTTATTTCGACAACGTAGATTTCGGCGATATGTCCCCGTGGCGCGATTATGTAAATGGGCTTGGACGCGCAAAGTTAGCTCTCATCAAGGACGCTAATAATCTTTACGAGCTTAAAGGCAGGCTCTCAAATATGAATGCTCGCGAGCGTTCGGATTTCTTGACGCAGGAAATTTTGCCGTTGATGCAGTCGATACGGGCGAAATGTGATGCCGCCGAGTTGATAATCAGCGCTGACATCTGGCCTTATCCGATTTACCGCAATTTATTGTCACTGAGCGCATAAATGAATTACCCCCTTGTTTAAGGCAGGGGGGATTTTATAAATCTTGCACGGTTGACGTGTTCAGGCTGTTTTGTCTCAATTTCGCCAGCTTTGATTAATGCTAATCTGGTCATCATCGGGCCGACTAACTCATAAATGAGTACGCTGAAAAGTATAATATTTCGGACCAATCCGCCGAGTTCAGAGCCTAAGGATTGAGCGCTTACAACCATTCCCAGAGCTACGCCGGCTTGAGGAAATAAAGTTATCCCTAAATATTTTTTCACGTTTTCGGAACAGTGCATAAATGAGCTTGAAATTAATGCTCCGTAATATTTGCCCAGACAGCGCACGAGAATATACACAACTCCGATTAAAATTACGCTGAAATCTCGCAAAACTGATAGCTCCAATCTCGCGCCGGAAATCACGAAGAACACAGCATACAACGGAGCTGACCATTTTTCAGAACGTTTAAATATATCAGCCGAATACTCGCACATGTTGCAAAAAATAGTTCCCAGCATCATGCATACCAGCAATGACGAAAACGAAATTTTCACCTGCCCAAAATGAAACTCAAGCGACGATAATGATATTGTCATCATCACAAATGCTATAGTCATTGAAAGCCTGTTTGAGTTTGAGAAGAATAATTTTTCAAGTTTTGTTAAGATTATTCCCATCAAGGCACCGAGAATTAATGAGCTTATAATCTCTATTAAAGGATTGATTATCACAGAAATGATATTTATAGCACCACCGATTAAAGCCTGAGCAATTCCGATTGATACCGCAAAAATGATAAGTCCCGCCGCATCATCAAGAGCTACGATAGGCAAAAGCAAATCCGTAACAGGCCCTTTTGCTTTGAACTGGCGCACGACCATCAACGTAGCCGCAGGAGCAGTTGCCGCCGCAATCGCACCGAGAGTGATAGCCGCAGGAACAGGGAGATTTACGAATTTTCCTAAGAATATTAAAGCCGCGTCAACAAAAATTGTGGCTAAAGCCGCCTGAAATATTCCAATTATGAGCGCTGTCTTGCCCATTTCTGCGAGTTCTGATTTTCGAAACTCACTGCCGATGTCAAACGCGATAAATCCCAGCGCGACGCTCGATAAAATCCCAACTTCAGTTAATTCATCATGAGAACTGAAGCCGACGTAAAAATTTCCCAGCACGTAAGGCCCCACGAGAACGCCCGCAATCAAGAACGCCGTAACGTCAGGGAACATAATTCCCCTTTGTCCAACTGTATATTTGAAAACCCTTGTCATGACCAGGCCCATGAATAAAGCGAATGCAGTTTTTAGTAATAATGTCATGAAATTTTTAGCCTCCATTCAAGCGCAGAATTATAGCACTTGCGGTGTTTTTCCTGAGATTAAAGGCTTGATTTTCCTGTAAATTTCTCCGGCTTTTGCGGCATCCTTAAACTTTTTGTTGAGCGCATTATTGATTTCCATTTTGGTCTTAAAACTCGAAAGTATCTCGGCTATATCAGAAATGCTTTCATCGTCGGAGGTTAAGAGTTCCGAAATTTTCTGTCTGAGTTCATTTATGCTTGCATTTCCGGCGAAGTCCGCGATAATCTCAATTTTGATATTTCGTTCAGCCCAGAAAGGAATTAATGAATTGAAGCCCTTATCATAGGAAATTATGTAGTAATTGCAAGGCTTCCCGTCGTTTTCCGTGATGAGTTCGCCCAAGAATGACGAAAGTTGAAAATCTAAAGCGTTCTTTTCGCCGACCTCGACTTTTCTGAAAAATATTTTTGCGTTGGCCTCGTTGAGAGTTTTTATGAAATCAAATGTGAAATTTCCAAGCGCGTTTTTGCTGTAGAAAATGTAGATGAAATTTTTCCCCTTCACGCTCTGAATGCCGGTGAACCCATGACTTTTGACGTTTTCATAATCGACAAGATAATAATTCACGTTTTCTTTTCGTTCCATTGATGCCGCGTAAACTCTACAGCATGCCCGGCCCGAATTTTTCGCCTCGTATAAGGCAATATCGCTCTCGTGAATTAATTGGTCGATGGATTTATCCTCGCCGTCAATCTTTTGTGATATTCCTGCGCTCACGGATAAGCTCTTCATTGTCTTAACGCTCGTGTAATATTCAAGCAAAACTTTCATAAATGAGTTCACGCGAGCTTCAATCTGCTGAGCTGAAATTTTGCCCGGAATTACAATCATGAACTCGTCGCCGCCCATTCTAGCGCAAAATCCTTCTGGAAATTCACGCTGCATCATCTCGCCCGTTGCCGCTAAAGCCCTGTCGCCCTCTTGATGGCCGTATGTGTCATTTATGAGCTTGAAATTGTCCAGGTCGAAATATATACACGTTAAATCTTTCTCGTCGCGTTTTGTCTCGGCGTATTCGTGTAGATACCAGCGTGTAGCTAATCCCGTCAAGTAATCTTGTTGAGCCATTTCGAGCAATCTTTTATGATATTTCGAGGCTTCGGAATGAGTTGCGGATTTAATTTTTATGATTAGGCCGTGAAAGAAAAATTGCAATAATCCAGGTGTCAAGGGAAGCGGCCAGATGTCAAAAATTTCTTGAAGCTGTTTGCTCGTGAATTCGTTCGGCGAGTTTGTGCAGAGAATATATTTCACGCCTGAAACGGGTTGAGCAGGGAATTTGTGAGTTATTATAAAATTTTCATCATGTGAATTAATTCTTGCTCCCGCTTTGAGTGAGTGAAAATTGCAAGTGAAATTCTCAGATTGAGCAAAATTTTTCAGGATGTCAATTAATTTCTGTCCGTTCACGTAAAAATTTATCATGATGAGAATAATAATGCTGAAAACGCAAAAATCAAGTTTATTATTGAAGGTATCATAATTGTGATAAAATTCATGACGAGCATCTTTTGTGCTATTCGAGCCTCAAAAAGTCCAAAGTAATATCCCGCGTTCATCCGTAAAATTCGTGTCGCTGAGCCTAAGCAATTTCCCAGAATTAACGCAAACACGGCCTGTGAAATTGTTAATTCTCCTGATGCCAGCGAGCCGCCTGTTAAAGCCAGCGCGGATGAGACATGAGCGATTGAAGCCGCCGCAATAGTCCAGCCAGCAAGCGGAAGTAGCGTATTATGACCGGCAAAAATTGACTGGAAAAATTTATTTAATCCCGGCACGATAGAGAATGCTAATGCGTAAAAAATCCAGGCTAGAGGCAAAGTTTTAATTAATTTTTTCACGAATTTTATTGAGTGTTTCGATTGTCCGAGTTCATAATTTTTCTCGTCAGGCTTGGAGTTCAGGCGTTCACGTTTCAGCATCATAAATGCGATAATAAATCTGATAAATGAGCTGAATATTAATGATATACCAAAGAAAAATCCTGCTGAACCTGCCATGCTCACGCTCAAAGCAAATGTTGAGGGCCAGCGCCTTAAATATGCGGGAAAATGCAAAAGCTGGACTGACCATAACGCGCAATTTTGAGATATTTCGTTATTGGCCAGAGCTGAGGAGATTATAGCTGCTCCGGCTTTCGAGGACCCTGCGGATACGGCCAAAGCTAAGCCAGACACGGGCGGGATATTATGACGCTTGAGAAACGGCATAAAAATTTTCAGGATTTTATCGGGAAGTTTAAGTTTGATGATAATTTCGCCGATTAACAGGCCGATTAATATATCAATTGTGAGATTAAGTTCACCCGTTAATAATTTTTCCATAATAATAATATTGAAATGTATTCGTTGATATTCTCGATGGCTTGAGGGCCTTCAATGATTTTTTCACGTTCAGGAATTCCCGCGAAGTCGACCCGTAAAATTTTTGCGTAATCTTCCGGATTAATTATGCTGTGAATATTCTTGATTGATTTGGGCTTGTAAATTGCGGCACAATCTGAGCTTTTCAGGGTGTGAATAATTTTCTCACTTTCAGCCGTTCCGGGAATGATTGCGAGAATTTCATCTTTCATGGCCAAAAACTTTTTAGCGCATGATGCCGCCAATGAATGAGCCGAAATTCCAGGAATAAATTTTGTGTCGAGTTCAGGAACAATTTTGCTCATTTCGTCAACTAAATATGCTCCAGTTGAGTATAAAACGCTGTCGCCTATGACCGGGAAAAAGATAGTTTTTGCATTTTCCCATTGAGATTTTGAGCTGATTAACTGTTCGTGAATTATTCTTGAACGTTCGAACTCGTCATTAATCATCGGGAAATAAACGGGCATAAAAACTTTCTCGTCTACGCAACGCCTAATAATCTTCTCAGCTAATCCCGGAACATCAGGCTTTGAACGCGGAACGATAATTAAATCGGACATTTGCGCCGAAGTCTGAGCTTCAAAAGTGATAAATTCGCCGTTTCCCGGCCCTAAACCTGCAATAATTAAGTTCATAATAACCTCTTGTGCTAAACGTTGAGCCTCAAGCATGAACGCCCAGCCTAAGCCAGCAATAATTAAGTTCTCTGTGTATGCATTAAATTTCAAGTTTAAAGTTATAATATCACAAGAAATATTTTAGAGGGGAGCAGATTTAAAAATGGTGGTATTGTTTGCTTTCATTCTTGTAACGATTTTTCTGATTGGATTATATCAATGGGCTTTAGGGGGAGCAAATTTATGGCGGATATTCACGATTAAGCGTCATGAAGGAGAATTAACCCGTGAAGAAAAACGCCAGGCCGAGCGTGAAGTCAAGGAATTGGAACGTGCCGCAGACAGGACGATTAGCGCGAGCTTGAGAATTATCATGATGTTAATGATTTTCGTGTGGCTGTTCTTGGGCGTAACTATGATACTTGAACTTTTCGGCATTAACTGGGTCAGCACGCTTTCATCACGCGCAAAAAATTACTGGTCTCAGCCCGGAGTTGAGAGCCAGCAAAGCACCCCGAACAGAAATGATATGCTCAGGAACATGGGAAATAATCTCAGACGCTAAAATTTTTCCGACTTCCCAGTATGAAGATTTATGCAAAAATGTTTATAAGCCTGAAGGCCCGCACTTATGATATGAAATGTTAAGAAGGGGTGAAATTTTCATAAATTGATAAAACTTGTAGTATTTGATCATGATATGACGATCGTTGATTCGAGTTATGCGATTATGGCGGGATTTAATTATGTCGCGCGTCATGAGGGGCTTCCTGAAGTTTCGCATGAACTCACGATGAAATATATAGCAACGCCGATCCCGACATTCTGCGAGGGATTATTAGGCGAATATCGTCCTGAATGGGTGAAATTATATCGTGAATGCAATGAAGAGTTTGAACGAGAATTAATCAAGCCTTTCGACGACACAATCCCGACGTTAGAAACTTTGCGTAAAATGGGAATAAAATTAGCCGTCTTGTCAAACCGTGAAACTCCCCGCCGAGTTTTAGAGCGTGAGGGACTTGATAAATATTTTGATGAGATTGTCGGAGCCGTTGAGCCGTTCGGGAAACTTCCGTATAAGCCCAACCCTGCAATGATGAATGCTTTGCTTGAACATATGAAAATTTCTGCGTCTGAAAGTGTTTATGTCGGAGATGCTGATTTGGACATTATCACGGCGATAGCTTCAGGAGTTCGCGGAATTGGAATAACGAAGGGGAATTTTACGCACGAAGAGTTTCGATTACTCGGAGCCTGGAAGAGTATAGACGAGTTGAGCGAATTGATTAATATTATTGAAGAGGATGCCGTCAGCAAGTAAAAATCTGATAAATGAACTCAGTGTATTATCGGCATATGATGAATACACAGAGGAAGTTCAAGTTCAACAGGTCAAGCAAGAATTTCACCCCGTTAATCATCTTGGTTCGGAATTTTCCCCGTATTTATTATCCCACGCGAATAATCCCGTCGGCTGGTATACATGGGGACTTGACGCGTTTAATGCCGCTCGTTCTGAGGACAGGCCGATATTTTTATCAATTGGGTATTCTTCGGAGCATTGGTGTCATGTCATGAATAAGGATTGCTTTAATGACATTGAAGCCTCAGGAATGATAAACTCGATTTGCATTCCCGTAAAAGTTGACAAGGAAGAGCGTCCGGACTTAGATAATTTATTCATGGAAATCTGCCGAGTTCAGAACGGAAGCGCGGGCTGGCCGTTGAATATTTTCTTGACACCTGAGGGACGGCCTTTTTTCTGCACAACGTGGCTTCCTAAGAGGACAATCGGGAAAATGCCGGGCATCACGGAATTATTGCCGCGAATAAAATGGCTCTGGACAAAACAGCGTGATGATATAGAACGTTCGGCCAATGAGCTTGGTGAAAACGTGAAGGCTAGATTTGATTTGCTTGCTGGTCGTCCTGGCGGGAGAATTGGAAAATTGAAAGCGTTTGAAGCCTTGAATGATTTGCGCCGAGTTTTTAATTTGACATGGGGAGGCTTCGGAGCTGGTGCAAAATGGCCTGAGCCCGTGAAATTGTTATTTTTGCTGAAACTTGCCGAAGAAAATTCTGGGGCCTCAAAGCGTGATAAACTTGATGCTTTGACTATGACGGATATAACTTTGCGGCGAATGTGGCGCGGCGGCATTCATGATCATTTAGGCGGAGGATTTTCTCGTTACGCGATTGATGAACGCTGGTTAGTGCCTCATTTTGAGAAATTATTAGCAGACCAAGCTATGTTGTTATTGACCGTCTCGAAATCTCAAGAGTTAGTTCAGAACTCATTTCACAGGTTACTGGCCGAAGACATAATATTTTGCTTAACACGATATTTTACGGATAATGCTTCGTTTTCGCAGGGTTTCAAGTCGGCGATAGACGGAGACACTGAGGACGGCGAAGGACGATATTATTTATGGACGGAAGACGAGATTAAAGCGATACTGCCCGAAAATGATTTCGGGTTATTCTGTGCGGCGTATGCTGTTTTGCCATCTGGAAATTTCGGCAATGAATTAGCCGGCTCACAAATGGGATGTAATATTTTATACGAGGCTTCGACGGTGAAAGAATTATCGAAACGTTACGGAGTTAAAGGCTCTGAAATCGGAGCGAGATTGCATCAATGCCGGAACTTATTGCTTGAGGCTCGCGATAAAAGATACCCGTTGAAGAGTGATAATAAAGTTTTAATGAGTTGGAACGGGTTAATAATCGGAGCATTGGCCCGCGCTTCAGTAAGTTTTGAACAGTCAGAGTGGCGGGATTTTGCGGAACGAACGGCATTATTTATTCAGAAAAGTTTTCCAGACAAGAATAATAATAATTCGTGGCGGCGATGCTGGATTGACGGGCATGCATATATTGAAGCAGTCTGTGAGGATTATGCATATTTGCTCTGGGGAATTATGGAGCTTTACAAGGCCGCGAAACACTTTAACTCAGGCGAGAAGCAATTAGCTGACTGGCTGAAACTTGCGCAAAATTTGGCTGACATTATGCTTGAGAAATTTTACGACGAGAAGAACGGCGGATTATTCCTTATGAATGCCGATGAGCCCAACACTTTTATTCGTATGAAATCCCCTGAGGATATTAACTCTCTGCCTTCGCCGAATGCACTTGCCGCGATAGCATTAAATGAGCTTGCAATTGTTCTTGAGGAAAAAAAGTATTCGGATTATGCCCGGAAGATAATAAATTGTTTTTCACGTTATGCGCTTGATAATCCGTTGAACTGTCTGGCTTTAATTTGTGCGGATTTGATGTATAAGCCAGTGAAGAATAAGCCTGCTCCTCCGCCTGCTCCTGTTTTGACGGATGAAGAGTTGAACAAGCCGGAGCCGATTTCACAGCCTGATAATCCCGAAGTTCAGCCCGAAAAATCACCGGAAACACGACGAGCCGCAAGACGAGCATCAAGGACGAGCGAACATACAGCCCGCCCGGAGAGACGAACTCGACGTACGCGAACATAGAGGTTTGAAATGCGAAAAATTATATGGAAAAAGTGAAGAATATTTATAAATGCAAAATTTTTTTCTGGTGAAACATGTAAAATTTCCCAGTCAGGATGTGAATGGATATTGACGTAAAAAACATGAGAATTTGACGTGAACTTTTCCAGGATAAAATAAGTCCCGCATTACACGAACAGGCAGCAAGCGCAGTACGCGCAAAATTTAAGGAGGTTATAAATTTGAGTTATTTACGGAAAATCGCAGGGATATTAATAATCTTTGCGGTTATGTCTGGAGGATTGGCTTATGCTGATTACCAGTTCGATGATTTATTAGGCCCCAGCGGAGTAAGTTATCAATGGATGATGCTGAACAACGGAGGCGAAACTTTCGGGGCAAAACATGCTGTAGCAATTGACGTTTCCGGCGATATTTTGACGACCGGCGACGCAATTCTCGAAGTTCAGAACGGTGATTCAGCTTCGACGATAACCGACAGAAATTTACACACGTTCTTTTTCGTATTGACAGACGGGCACGGAGAATTTGATATGAATTTTCGCTCGCCTACGATGAGTTTTGATGTTGCTACCTCAAATATCGGTGTTGATACGAGTTTGAACGAGAACTCCACGTATTATTATGATACTAAGACAGCCAACGGACGGCCTGAGGGAGATTATGACGCGTTATGGAGGAATTATAGTTTTTCGATTGACCGTAACAGGGAAGGCCGGAGATATGACACTGTAGCTCAATATTTTTATTTCCAGCAAAACCCGCACACTGCGCCTTCACAGGGAATTCCGCGTCCTATGGTAATCTCGAACGTAAGTTCCGGAACAGCGACAGATGAGCCGTTAGAGTTAAGAATGACCTTGCGCGATACTCCAAACATGAACGGCAATATCGTAGCGTATACCCGTGATACATGGAGCGTCGAGGACAATAAAACTGTTGATGCAGACCCTTGGGTATTTGTTCCTGTTGATGACTTGAACGTCGGGAATATGCGGATAAATTATTATTTGACTACGGAAGTTGTAAATCATACTTCAGTTAGATATATGGCCATTCCATATGATAGTTACGGTTCATGGGAATTCCCGACATTTTGGAAATTTGATTTGCCCAGATATCAAGGGACGACTTACATTGAGAGCAATTTTCAGCTTGCACCGTTAAGCCATATTGCGCCCGGATTAGTTTCGGTTTATCAGCGGCCTTTTGACGTAAACGAGAACATGAAAAGACCCTTGCGAATAAAGCCGATTGATGATAATCGCGGAACAGGGACTTATGATTTATTGTTATCGCACAGAATAGTTTACGGCAAGAGATTAGGCGATACTTATAAACAGCCTGCTAACGTCGGAACTTTTAATTTCTTCGAGATTACGGCCTATCAGCCCAATCCTGCGGACAATCATTTTTATGATAACGTTGCAAAACTTACGGGGGCTGACGGCAAGAAAATAGCTACACCGACGACCTCAATATTTACTGCGAACTCAGTAAATCAGGGCACAAACCCATCAAGTCGAGCAATTCAATATTTCACGGTCAATCAGAATATTCCCGGCAATCTGCGAAGTTCCAGCAGCGAAGGAATGCTCCCCATGCATATCACGATAAATATTCCCGTAACGTTAATTAATAATCGGACCTGGTGGAATAATTTAGTCGATGAGTGGCGTTCAAGCGGACATATTGAAGATACATTTGCGGACAGTTACGAGCTTTATTTGATGGCCGAAGATAATAATATCTGGAATTTGTCTCAGGAATTGCGCGAAAAAGGATTATACAACGACCAACTGAAAGTATTCTTTGACGAGGATAGAGGCCGAATAACTCAGGATAATTACAGGGGAGTAATCACGGTGAGTTTTATAGCTATGCTTCTTGACGGAACTCGCGACGGTGTAAGGCCTGAATTAAGCATAGTTTCTGATGATTCAGTTGACCAGGAAAATAAGTATATAGTTATCAGGGACGGTAAACTTGATAATAAATGGAACATGACATTTTTCATTGCACCGGCAGGATTTTTCGAGAACCCGGGCAGCGAAAGGAATAACAATGCAAATTCCGGCTCAACAGGCGGGGGCGGGGGCGGATGCAGTGCAGGTATGCTTGGAATAATCGGGCTTGCGGTGGTATTCATGAAACGTAAAGCCAGATAACATGAGAATTATGAATTATTATTATGAAGGGAGATAAAAATTTTTCATGAAAAGAATTTTATTTTTGCTGGCGTTGTTACTTGCATTAAGTTTTAGCCTCACGGCTGAGGCGGCCACGAAGGCGACATCGCGTGAGTTGACTTTGGGTGGCTACGACGATGAGAGCAAGCAGGACGTTCCCGATACGATTAACGAGGCCATAAGCATGGCTATCGACATCATCCAAACTGAGGACGAGGAGATTGACTACGAGAGCTACAAAAATTTAAGTATCGTCGTTGACAGCAATTACACCCTCGACGGCGACGATGTAGAGTTGACCGGCCTTGATGACCTCGAAACTTTGACGATAAACGGTCGCGGCCATACTTTTACGCCTTATGATGACAGCGATAGATATTTTCGCTTCACTGAGAACGGGCCGACGATTACGCTTCAGAGAATTACGTTTGACGGCGGCGAGGGCGGAGGCATTATGATTGAGAACGGGACTGTGAGCCTTGATACGGTTACGTTCAACGGAATTGACGTTACCGGCCTTGACGAGGAAAGCGAGGAGCGTAACGGCGCGGCTGTCAGAATAACCGGCGGAACAGTGAACTTTGGCGGCCGTAACAGCTTCAGCGGCAACAAAGCGGCCAACGGCGGCGCAATCCATGTCAGCGGCGGAACGGTGAACTTCAGCGGCACAAACACGTTCAGGGGAATGAACGAGGCTGAGGAGAGCGGCGGAGCAATCCAGGTAACCGGCGGAACGGTAATTTTCTCAGGCACTACGGAGTTTCGCGACAACACGTCGGCGGAATACGGCGGAGCTGTTGATGTCAACGGGAGCAATGCGAGTGTAACTTTCTCCGATGTAAAATTCGGCATCGACGCAAACGTGAACTCGGCAGGATACGGCGGAGCTGTCAGCGTTCGTGCGGGCACTGCGGCTTTCAATAATTCGGAGTTCAAGGGGAACAACGCCACCGACGGAGGAGCTTTGCACTTAGCCGGAAACGTTACGTTGGCATCTGGGAGCAAATTTGAGGCGAACGTGGCTACTGGCAACGGCGGCGCAATGTACATTGCTGATGGCCGGAACGTCAGCATAACGGGCGCAATCACCTTCGAGAACAACGAGGCTGCAATGGGCGGAGCTGTGTATCTTCCAGAGTCGGAGAACTCGCAGTTAAAGATAACGGGCTCGGAGGCTGTAACGTTCAAGGGAAATTACGCCGAGACAGCCGGAGGAGGAATTTATGCGTCAAGATATTCGAGCATGAGTTTCGGTTCAACGGTGAATTTCGATGCTAACTACACGACTAACGGCAATGGTGGAGCCTTAGCGATATACGCGCCTAACCAGTTACCGACATCGACGATTAATTTCACGAATAACCGTGCAAGACGTTCATCCGGCTCAACATCAACTACAGAAGGTAACGGCGGAGCAATTTATATTTACGGCCAAGAGACGACGGCATTAACGCTGACGAGTTCGACTAATTACACTTTCAACGGCAACACTGCGGATTACTCAGGCGGAGCAATTTACACGGTATCGAGCGATATTAATATTAACGGCGTTGATTTTACATCGAAGAATACAGCTGTGAACGGTTACGGCGGTTTTGTTCGTTCTGGCGGGAGCGTAACTGTTGAAAACGCGACAATCAGTAATCAGCAGGGAACTTTCGGCGGTGCAATCTACGGCGAAATTGTCAACGTAGAGAACTCGACGTTTAGCGCGAACTTGAGCACGAACTCAGGAGGAGCGATTTACGCGGCGGATGTTCTTGATGTTAGCGGCTCGACCTTCACGAACAACGGGAGTGATAGTAGTCTCAAGACGAATTACGGCGGTGCAATATATTCACTTGGACCAGTAACTATTGATAACTGCACCTTTACGGGGAATTCTACGAGTGCACAAAGTCAAAATCAGGGCGGCGGAGCATTATTTATTTCAAGCGATAATGCAAGCACCATAACAAGCTCAGATTTTACGAATAATAAACATAATGATAATGGACAGACTTCTAATTATGGCGGAGCTATTTTCGCAAGAGGCGGACGATTAACTCTCACCAATGACACATTCAGGGGCAACAGAGCTGACGGAACGAACGGAAATAGAGGTGGAGCGGTTTTCGCTGAGACAGTTTCACCGTTAAGAGTAACGAACTCAATCTTTGACGAAAATAAAGCTAATGGTAACGGCGGCGCAGTCTGTATCGGGAGCAATTCGACTTCAACATTCACGTACGTAACTTTTTCTGATAACGGGTCAACAAGCGGCTCAGGCGGAGCTATTCAGGCACAAGGCAACATAACAATTTCGTCGTGCGATTTACATGATAACTATGCAACTTCCGGAAATGGCGGAGGAGTTTATTTCAATCAAACTGCCGGCAACAGCGAGTTCACGATTATTAAATCAATGCTCACTGACAACACGGCAGCAGGAGGTTATGGAGGAGCTTTATATGTCGCTGTGGAAAGTGCTACGATTGACAAATGTACGTTCAATAATAATAACAGTGCCAATGCTGGAGCTAACTCACAGGGCGGAGCTATATATCTCAAAATCGGCTCTAAACAGGGTGAAATTAGCAACAGTACATTCATTAATAACAGTGCTTCAGGCGGCACAGAGAATTACGGCGGAGCACTTTTCCTTGATGGGCAAGTTCGTGTAGTCATGTCAACTTTCACTGATAACAGCGCAACTGAAAGAGGCGGAGCAATTTATATTTACAGCGGCCCATTTACTTTAGCGGCAACAATCGTTGTAGGAAACCAAACGTCTTCGGGAGTAGGTCAAGATATTTATGCGAACACGAAAAATTTAATTTCAGGCGGCTATAACCGAATAGGCTATTTTGGACAAGGCGAAAGCGGCTCAACTCCGAATAATACATCATGGACTGTTGAAGTTTCAGGCAATAAAGACACTGACCGGCAAAACGAGAATTTCAAGCGTTCAGATTTCTTCGGAACTCAGACGCTTGCCCCAAACGGAATAACCGGCTCAATTGGTTATACTGAAGAAGAAATTCAACTTTTGACGTTAATGCTCAGTGAGGATGAACATCTTGCTCTTGCTGACAGGGCAACAAACGTCATTCCTTACAGCAGACGTTATAGCTTCCCGCAGTATGACCAACGCGGAGTTGACCGTTACGCTTCTGGAAATGATTTGAGCATCGGAGCAGTTAATTTTGACGGCGATAACCCCGGCCCTGACCCGGATGACCCAAGCACAAACTACACAATTCAGAGCATCATTATGAGCGGAATTCCTAACACTTTGCGCAGTATTGGCCAGACAGCGAGTTTAACTGCACAAATTCGCTACACCAACGGCCGAACAGCTTACGGAGTTCCTTATGATGCTTCGACTATTGCAACCGGCGAAGAACGAGTGCGATGGACAAGTTCAAGCAACAATACGGTAAAAATCGACAAGAACGGAAATATCACGGCTTTAGCAACAACACCGAATAATAGCTATGTAACTATAACTGTCTCTACAGTGAGAAATTCTGTCAATGGAAATCCTGCGACCGACAGCCGTCCAGTTCGAGTTACCGGCCAATATTCAAATATGAACGTGTCAACGGAGTGGCAGAATTACTTCATGAATTATGTTCAGGAAATCACGGAAGAAGATATTTCGTTGATGCTCGTGGATGAAAGTTCTTCAACTGTTAGATCTTCGAGTTTCCAGCGAAGTTTTAAGGACATTTGGAACGTTGACACAGCTACGCATATTACGGACTTGACGAGTTCAACGCCTTCATTCACAACACCGAAGAGCTATACGGCTTCGGACGGCTATGTTAATTCCAAGAACGCGGCAGTAAATATCAACTTCCAGAACAGGACAAACGGCGATATTTTCCCGCTGACTTACACTTGGAACTTCTCAGGCGACGAGATTAAAACTCTGTTAGGCTCTGACTTGTCAGGAACATCAACGCTTAATTCATCGACGGCAGAGAATTTGTTTAAGGCTTTGCGAGTTGATTTTGTCGGCTCAAGTAATACTTGGCAGGTAATCGGCGGCTCAGGCATCAGCGCAAAAGATGCTTTCACAAACGGTGCTTTAGCTCTCACAAAGACCGATGCAAACAGAGGCGTTAGAATTGATTTGACGGCATATTTAGCGAACGTTAAGGCTTCAGGAAATAACGACGGCCCGCAGCTCGTGAAAGGCTCAGGATCGAACAAATTATTAATCATCCCTGACGGCTCAGACGACGGCGCAATTTCCGGGACAATGTGGATGGTGCAAAGTTCTTCAAGCAAAGGTAATTCTAACGAGCAAAAAACTCCTGATACCAACAATAACACTTCAAACGGAAGCGGCGGCGGTTCAGGCGGAGGCGGAGGCTGTGAGGCTTTCAGCTTCGGACTTCTAGGATTGGCCTTAATCTTTATGAAACGCAAATAATTTTTCTCAGCGGGCTTCTCGAGTAAAATCGGGAAGCTCTTTTTTTATGGGCGGGCGGGT
>JAFTCP010000045.1 GCA_017454625.1 Synergistaceae bacterium | reverse complement strand
CCAGTCAAGGCCTGAAATATTCTCGTTTGGTGTCTGAAATTTATTCACATGAAAACTTTTTCGACCGGATACTTCATACTCACTTAATATCAACCTTGAACCAGCATAATTTTTCGCCGTCATTATCGGATTTTCCACTCGCAAAAGCTGACGATTAAAGCCCGTTTGAATGCTCGTGTTCAATAAACCGCCGTCAATCGAAGATACTACAGAATCGTCGGAAATGCTTTCAACTTTCCCGCCTGGTGCCAGCCATTGTGATAATCCCCGACATTCATAATCTGCTCCATTAAAAAATTTTGCACCGTTATCATGAAGAATTAAGCCCTTCGAATTTAGCACATCTACGTAAAATTTCCCCGCGCTTTCTTCAGGTAATTGCTCCGAATATTCCTTAGCTTGGAGGGAAAATATTCGCGTATCATCACTCGTCTCAACTAATCCATCGCTGAGTGAGTTACTTTGTTCTGAGAGATAACCGCCAAATTTAGCAATCTTCAGCTTTAACCAGTCATCATTAGCATTAAGGCTTAAACTCGCTTTTTCGTCAAATGGACTGCAAGGATATTCAGGCGATATGTACAAATAATATTCTTCAACTTCTCCGCTCTCACTGAACACTGCCGGTAAAATTTTTACCTTCCCAATATGCGAAAATCCTCGCGCCCAAAGTTCTCCGTCAATCATTGCCAGCGATATATCGTGTTCATAGCCGCAACCATATGACGGATATGCGCTTCCATCTGAATATAAATTGAACTCCAAAGGGATTAATGGACGTAAATTTTTCTGACCGTTATAACTCTCATTCAACGCCGCATCTGGACGACGTAACAAAAAATTCGGAAGGATTTGCCAATCTCCGACACTCGGAAGAACTGAGTAACTCTTATCAAGAACAAACGAACCTGCAAGCTTTAATAATTCCGTGTCTCTGCTGAAATATCCTGAACCGTCGGAATTCCCGTTCGTCTCAGATTTTCCCCATGCCTCTTTTGTGAACGGGTCAACTCCGGAACCTACATTCACGCTAAATCCTGATGGCTTCTCAGAATTTACGCCAGAACGAAGAATTGAATACAAATATTTTTCGGGAATATTGCTATCGTAGAGGCTTGCGCTGAAAATATACGGGCTTTCATCTGAGACCATGTAAATATTTTTGCTCGTTAATATCCAGTCCAAGCCGCGCGCTAAAATTCTTTCATTGGTGAGCGTTATTGTCCGTGAGGTCGCAAACTCTAACTTCTCAGTCTCACTTTTGAACTTCAACGCTAACATTCCGTATCTCGTTCCTCGTTGATATATCCATAATCGACCGTCTAAACTGTGCGTTACAAACTCTCCTTGAACTCTCGCAGAAATCTCATAACTCGTTCCGCTGACTTCGACTGTGTTCGGAGTTGTGTATATCCTTGAGCCTCCAATGTGGGAAATTTTTCCTAGTGAGCCGGTAAATAAATTCCTCATAGCCTCGCTATCACCTGTCCTCGTAATTTATTTCCCGAAGCAAACGAAACTAACACAATATCGCCGGAGCCTAAATTCTTTAACTTCGTCGTGCATGGAATTTCGGAACTCCCTATCCTCACAATCACTTCTCCGCTTGAACTTGAAACTATTTCTCCATATTGCGGAATATTCTGCTTGGAGCTCTCTCGTTTCATCACAAACGCAGCTATGCTTGATACACTCTGTGAGATTAAACACTCAGGAATTGTGCCGACTTCTAAGTAAGTTATCGATGTCCTTAGATTTTCCCAGTCATGAGAAACTTCAACGATTAATCCGTCAGGTTCGTAACTCGGTGAATATGGAATTGTTACCGTCTTGCGAAGCCCCTTCGTTCCCTTCACAGTTAATATATTTCTGGCTATCGTGTTCGCAATCGTTTGAGCTGTCTCATCACTCAGAACATCGTCAATGTAAATTTCTCGCTGATAACCGACCGCAGGAGTTTTCGACGTGAGATTGTTTATTGACGCTGAGCCGATTATTACAGGCTCAATGTCCGAAGTTTCCTGTTCTCGCACAAGTTTCAAGGCCTCTAATGCTCGCGGGCATGTCTTCCAGTCTATTCCTTTCCTTCTGGGGCAGCTCTTTGGTGAAGATAAAATCATATTCACCAAATTATAAACGTTACAGAATTTTGTGCTCTCGTTATAATGCGGACAAATATAACTCGGTACGTATTCCCCGTTATCGTACCACTCAGATAATGTCCCTAAATTTGCTGTATCTTCTTCGTCGGGAGGTGTTGTGCTTTTGGTTCGACCGGGTAACTCGATAAATTGCCAGAATGTATTTATTCCGGAACTGTTGAACGAAACTTCTAATCCTTGTGAGTTTTGCGTGAATTTTGCATAGGCTTTCTCGTATTCATTCAAATCTTCGTCGCCTGTGTTTGTTAATGCATGAGAGATTAACCATTTGGAGCCGTCATCTGAGTATTCAGATCGCGTCGAAATTACACAATTTCCGTCCTCGTCATATTGCTCATAATATGTCCGATATTTATTCACTTCTACCCATTCAGGACTTGTATGCGTCTGAATTGCTAAGTTTCCTCCAGTTAAGAAATGTGGGATTGCTTGACCGTCTTTTTTCACTGGGGCTATCGTTCCAACCTGCCGTGCTTCATAAGATATTTCCGTCTCATGGCATAAAATTCCTCGTCCGTGATTTCTTCTCGTAAAATTTCGCGTTACTTGACTGTCGAACGGAGGTGAATACGAAGGCATGTTCTCACCTGGAGGCTGGCCGCCCTCTCTTACCGTTGAACGCGTCAATGTCTCGGAGCTCACAAAATCAATTTCATCTTCCCAGTCTTCTGGTATTCCTATTTCAGCATTCCTCACTGAAAATGTACGTGTCAGCGTCTCCGTTGTTGTCTCCTTAAAACTCAAACTTTCTCCGTTCGCGGTTGAATAACTTCCTTCGGCTGTTCGTGTCAATTCATAACCTTTTTCGCAAAACGCAAATAACACGTATTCTTGATTATCCCGCCAAATCACTTTAGATTTATATTCATAATCGTGGTCTTCTTGCGTCGTTATTGTTACACCGTTCTCGGTGATTTCACTTCTGGACTGCTCTATTACCCCAAAAGGTTCAAGTGTAGTTACCGAATAATTGCCATTCGTGATTATTCCTGAGTTCGTCTCTCTCGTCGGAGTTAATGAGGGCGTTTCACCTGAATAATATTCTTGCGGCTCGTCGTCGTCTTCCTCTGGCTCTGTTTCCTGCGAATTTCGCCGACTTATCTGAACTAAAACTTGTGTCGCATAACCGTCTAAGTCAATATCGCTTCCGCTGTCATCTATGATATTACTAAACTCCAAATGAGAAGATTTCTCTCTTGGTGCTGAAACGTTTAATCGTCCTTGATTGTCGATGAATGCCACACAGCCGCTTAACATCGCAAGTTCTAATATCGCTTCCGCACAAGTTGAACCGGTTACGACTGAGCGAACATTGAACCCTGTTAATCCGTTGGAGTTCATGACTAAACTTATTCCGCAAAAATTTGCTAAATATGTAATTACCGTTTTGGCGTTTCCAGTCGGAAGCTCGGAGATTTCTGGCGTTGACTTCATCAGTTTCACTCCGGCATCACGGCCCTCAATATGCCATAATCCCGAAGCGTCCTTGTAACAATTCGTGATTATTCCGTCCGTTAAGACATTTCCAAAATTTATTGACGCTCCGGCTTTGAACGTTCCGCCCGCAACTTCAGCACTCCAATTACTAACAAGCTCATTGAGGCTGCGAGAATAGTTAAAGCTCGTGATTTTTCCACCGTTCTTTGATGAAGGTAAATTATAATCTAGAACGTTCATGCTTCAACCTCGATTTCATGACGATAATATATTTGCGTCTCTAATTTTCCTGTCCGTGAGTTGCGAATTTCTTTTGTCTCCTTGATGACTTTATCAGACAATACTATTCCTCCGTTGCTTTCTGAACCTAGCGCGTAAAATGGCTCGGAACTCTGCGAATATGCCGTTAATGTCTTTCGCGTAATTGGTGTAGTGGAACGTCGAAGCGCAATTAATTCTCCGGCTATCGTTCGAACTGTTAAGCCGTTGAGTTCATGTGTTATGTCCGTGATTTCTTCAGCAGGTAGCTCAAAAGTTCCGTCCTCGTCTGCTGTCAATTTTCCCTCGTAAACTGTCGTTATGACTTCAAGCCCATAATCATTGTAAGAATTGCTCGTGCTGATTTTCGTACATGTTAAGGATATTCCTTCATATAGCGGGATTGTGAAGGTATCTCCAATTTGATAAAGTAAATCTATTTGCGTCGCGTCCGGGGTCTCAGGTTCAAATGCTTGCGTTACTGTCATTGTCCCGGAATAAACACTCTCGCCGTCATCGTTACGTTCAATGTCTACACTGTAGCTTATTTGAGAAGGAAACTCGCCGCCGCTTTCAGGTAAAATTAAATAGCCTTCGTATTGGTGATGCCATAATCGATATGGATAATTGCAGAGTTCTCCGATTTTCTCGTCCGTCGTCGTTTTCTTCGTGATGAAAATTTTATAGCCAAGCTGTGCGGGATATTTACCGGGATTTTTACTGCGCTCGTATGGATTTGGCATAATCTCATCAGGAATAAAATTTACGGAGTTTCCTAGTGAATATTTTTCAGGGCCTCGCGGATCATCACTCCAAATGTCAAATGAAGCTCGATATATCCCGTTATCCGTTCGCGAAATTTCAAAATTGTACGTCTGATAAAGTTTATCTGCCATTTTAGATTATCCCGTTCCCTAATCCCGTTTTCATTGCTTCACTCGCCGACCGAGCCGCGTAATCCGCATCAGCTTTGCTTTGGACGTTGAAGTCCTTCTGCGTTATGTTTATCTCGTAATTGTTCCCCAAGTTAAAAGCCTTCAATATTCCTTCAACAGAAACAAGCCGCGCTGTAACTTGTTGAATGTTCGACGAGTTTGCCTGTGAAATTTCTCGAAGCCTTAAGAGTTCAGCCGTCGCCTTCTGAATTTCACTCACAACCTGAGAGATATTTACGCTGTAATCACGAGCTTGCTGAACTGGAGAATTGCTCATGCGTTCTATTTTTTGTCCTAACTCGTTTAATGAGATTGTAAGGGCTTGCGTCGAATTTTGAGGCTCTGAAATTTTCGGCTGGTTCAGATATTCTTTGTTGTTTATCTTTATGCTGGGAGTTGACGGGCCGCGCTGAATTTCTGACAGAAGAGCTTGACCCATTGCCGCACCGGTTGTCGCTCCAATTGTGGAAAATTTTTCCTGCATCATCCGAACAAATATATCTCCGCCGAGTTCCTGCATCTTCGTGAACACTTCGGAAGCTACGACTGCTTCATAATTTCCGGAGGCTTTCAGGCTTTCTTCCATCGGTTTCATTTCAACTACGACTTGCGCAGTCGCTTGCTTTAATACACTGTCAAATTCCTTCTTCAATGCACGCTCATTCAAAAATCCGCCCTCAACTGCTTTACGCAATCTCTGTATTCTCGCGCTCAGCTGGTCGAAGGTTACGCTTGCCCATTGCTTTAACGCGTCGTGAGCTTTCTTGAATTGTTCCGTTACTTTGCCGGTCAATGGGTCAATCTTCTGAATGTTACGAGTGAGTGCGTTTAAAGCCGGTAAAAATTTTTCGGGTGAGGCTCCAAGATAATTAATTGCGTCATTCGCTCCTTGCAAGAAACTTTCTAACGATGCTCCGGCTTCGTCCCAACCGTTTATTAAGGCTTGCGCTGTTTCGTCTCCTTGTGCCGCTAACTTTTTCAGCTGATTTAATATTCCCGCATCAACTATCTCTTTGGGGATTTTCAGCTTTTCCGCTGTCTCTTTCGCAAATTTGTTCAGTTCCTCACGTGCTCCAGAAAGTGAAAGTTTTATTGATAGTCCGTTATCTTGATTGCCTAAAAACGTTTGAAGACGCTCAATATTCGACGGGATTTCTTGCACCAAATTATTTGTGAATGACGAAACACTTTCTAAATACTCCTGAAGCTCTGACTTCATCGGCTTGCCGCCAGTCTCTAAATCATGCTCCAGTTTCTTTTGTTCAATCAATAATTCTCCCAGACTTCCGGCTGCTTGTCCGGCCCGAACGTCCATATAGTAAAGCTGTTCTACAACTTTCTTTATCGGCTCTGGCAGTGCGTCAAAGACTTCTTTGTTCCCTTGAAGTGCTTGCGTTAACGTTCTTAATTCTGAGTTTGTTAGATTATTCTCAAACTTCACAAGCTCGTTCGTGTAATCCGGAAATTTCTCTATCACTCCTTGAACTGCTTCCCCAACCTGAGAACGGAAATTTTCCTGCAACGTTTTTATGTCCGCGTTCGCTTTTGCTCGTAATTCATCGCTCGCTTTCGCCCATGATTGCGGCAGTTTCTCAAATCCGGTCTTAATCTTCAGCTTTACGTCTAATTCTAATGTGTCGTTCGCTTTCGCTTGCTCTTCAAGATATTTTTTCTCCTCGTACATGGCCTTCTCTAATTCTTTCTGACCGTCCATGTAGTCGAATATCTTATGCGCAGAAAATATTATGGCTGGCGTAAGTGCTAATAATCCTCCATAAAACGCTGGACTTGAAAGTAATCCTACAAAAACTTTAAACGGTGCTAGAAAACCTAAGATATTTACTCCCGTTAAAACTTTTAAGCTCGCTGCAAATTCCACTATCGCACTGCCCATGTTCAAAAACATTTTCGGAAGCGCTAATGCCTTATCCAGTATCCAGCCCCAGAACGTCGCCTCCGCAAAAAACTCCATGCGCTCAATGATAAATTCTAACGGAGCCTCAAAAATATCCATTACTCGGTTGATTGCACCCGCTAAGTCCGTTAATGCTGAGCCAAAACCTTTGAACTTCTCAATTATCATGTCAACATCAAGACTATCAAGAAGCCGCCGAAAATCTTCGCCAGTCGGAATGTCAAATCCTAATCCCTGCATGAACGCTTCAAGAACTTTTTGCGCAAGTTTCGTCTCCTCAAGCCATTTCGAGAATGCACGCGTTAATTCTGTTACACTGCTTACTGCATCTTTCGCCTGAACTTTGATTTGCTCGAATATTTCAATATGAAGCTCTTCAACAGCCGAACGAAACGCCGCCATCGTGTTCGTAAATGTCTTCGCTTTCTCATCAACCGCCGCTTGCGTACTTCCCCATGACTTTAGACGTTCTTCGTTTTCCTTTAAGCTCGCTGATTGTTTCGCCAAGTTCAAAGCCGCTAATCGCCCTCGTGCTCCAAATACCGCTGTTGCTTCCGAAAGTGAAAATCCTTTCGCTTGGAGTTCCGAGAATATATCTGCTAACGGCCGCAATTTCCCGTTCGCTTCCTGTGTAGACACTCCGAGTATTTCCGTCTTGCTCGCTAATTTCGTCAATACTCCGGTTAATCCCGTGCCTATCATCTCACCGGTTAAACCCGCGTTCGCTAGTGCTTCCATCGCTGACATAGCTTCGGTTAATTCCATTCCTACAGAACCCGCAGTCGGTCCAACATACTTTAACGCTTCAACCATTTTAGAAATGTTCATTGCTGATTGGTTGCTCGCATTGTTGAATATTGCCGTTACTTTTGAGGCATCTTCTACAGCAATTCCGAAGTTCGTTAATGTCGTTCCTAACATGTCAGCCGCTGTTCCCATGTCAACACCCTGCGAAATCGCCAAGTTTGAAACGTCCTCAACCGTCGCAAGAATATCCTTAACACTCGTTCCCCGCTGAGCTAATAACGTCATTGCTGTGGCGGCATCCTTCGCGGATATTGGCAAAGCGGCTCCCATTTCGCGAGCTTTCTTTGTGAGTTCATCAAGCTCGTCTGCCGTCGCTCCGGAAATTACTTTGACACTCGTCATCTGAGCTTCAAATCCTCCGCCGAGTAATAACGATGAACCTATCACGGAACTTAAACCCATTACCACACTGCCGATTTTCGCGATTATTCCTCCAAGTACTAAACCAAATCCAGACTCGAAATGTTCATTCAGATTGTCTGCAGCGTCCGCAAATTCCTTGAACTTTTCCTTGAATGGTTTCGCGACTTCATTAGCGGCTTTTTTAGCAGCTCTCACAATTGGGCCGGTAAATTTTCTCTCAAAGTCAGCTTGCCAATCTTCATACGGAAAATTTATCTTTAAGTCGATTTCTTTTCCTTGAAGCATATCGATTACTGCTTGAACTTTTTCGGCCTCACTTACAGCTTGCGATCCGTCAGCCGTAATTTCCGCGTTCGAGCCTTCAATTCCATTTATCGCGTCTGAGACTTTTCCGGCTTCATCAACTGCTTGTGAACTGTCAGCAGTGATTTTCGCGTGAGCGTCTGTAATTTTTCCTGCGTCTTCCGAAACTTTCTCGATTTCTCCAATTGCCTGTGAGCCGTCGGCGGTTATGTCTACGTGCGCGCCTCCTACCGATTGAAGCGTGCTTGATAACTTCTCTGCGTCGTTTTGGGCCTGTGAAATATCAAGCGTTACTTTTACGTCCGCATTCTTCACTCCGTCTAAACTCTCACTTAACTTTTGAAGTTCCTTTACTGCATCTGAACTGTCTCCGGAAATTTTCAGCTTCAATCCTTCAACGTCGGCCATTCTTCTTTTCACCTCCTATCCCTCGCAAAATTTCCTGCACCCAATACGGCGGAAGTAACGCGGCATTCAAAAACCCCCGCACGTAACTTTCTGGGTAAACCTTCAAAACTTTTTCAGGCTCCATGTGGGAATTGATTATCGCTTGCTCTATCGGATAATCGCTGTCCCCAATGAGAAAAAATTTGTGATAAATCCCTTGAAGTCATTCACCTTTAACACTTTCAGCAGAATTTCTCGCGTCTCACTCTCCGGCAAATTGTCCCAGTCCGTAAATTCTGGGATTGAGAGCTTTAATAATTCCGGCAACACTCCGATTGTCCCTAAAATTAACTGGTCAATGTTCAACTCTGCAAATGAAACTTCATCATTCCAGTCAAAAATTATTGAACCGCTCTCACTCTTCCGGAAAAACGCATTCCCCGCTATCTTCTTGATGATTTCTCCAATTGGAGCAATTAACTTGATTTTTTCCCCTAACGTTAATTCTCGAACCTCGTAACTTTTTTCGCAAAGTTCTACGCTAACTTTCTCTTTCGTGAAATTCTTCATGATTTACCAGCCTCCTCCAGGTGCTTGCGCAGCTTCATACTCTATCTGTTCATAAATATTCTGGTTCGTGTCCTTCGTGTCGTCCGCCATCGCTACAATATCAATCGCAATTGGGCTCTCGTTGTCCTGATTGATTAAAAAGCTCGTGAAGTTGCCGGAGATTTTTCCTTTGTAGAAACGATTGCAAAGATATTTCCCTGAACGTTTCTTGTGCCATAACTCAATTACAAACGTCTTGTCCGATTGGAACGTTCCGACCGCAAAACCTTTTCCGCCGGTTGATGAGCCTTCTCCGCTTAAAGTTATTGCCGTCGCTGATGGATTGAGCTTGATTATCGTATCCCGGTTGCACTCCAATAAAGAAAACGTCATGTGAACTTCTTTATTCGTCGCAACTGTTAAAACCGTGCCGCCTTCACTTTCTTTCACCGTTAATGAACTGGCTTGCTCCTCAATTTTTGCTTCACCGGACATCCAGCCTAATTCGTTTTTTTCTTGACCCTCAACTATGAATACTCGATAGCCGCCTATTAAAATGTCATTTGCTACTCTCGGCATATAATCACTCCCCTAGATAAAAATTGAGACCGTAACGCTTAACGCTACAGTCCATGTTTCCGTCTCTTCGTCTTCCTCTGTGATTGACGGCGTAACTTGCAAAATATAATTGTCCTGATTATTTTTCCCGGAACCGTATTTGAAGAATATCGGGATTGTTTCATCAAGAAATTTTAAGCACCGTTCAAATGCGTCTGAACCCCAAAACGGAAAATAAAATTCTATCGTGAACTCAATCTCTCGCCGTGTGTTTGATGCTCGCGTATAATTCCCTCCGCTTAAGATTATTCTCGCCGCTGGTGTAGTTATCTGTGCTCCGGCTTCGATGACTGCTAAATTTTTTCCTGTCTCTGCGTAAACAATTTCGTTCAGTTCCTCATCGCTGAGAATTTCCCGCAATAAGTCATAGGCTTCAATGTAAATTTTTATCCGCCCCGTTTCAAATATTGGATTAAGAGTTCTTTGATGTGGTCGACTTCCGGCTGTGTTATTCCTAAATAAGGACGAGCGGGAATTCTTACTTGACGAGTGTACGAATATCTTTCGCCTTCTCGCTTCGTCTTGCTGTAATTATGCTTGTAGGTCCCCTCACGTTTCGCCGTGATTGTTCCTCCAAATTGATGAAGTTTCGCATAATTCAAGCTGCTTCCTATTGTTACGCCTTCATCGTCGGCTTGATATTTTATCGAGCGTCGGAGTTCTCCGGTATCCTGCAGAATTTTCATGTTCCCGCTCTTATGCCGCTTCATTCTTTGCTTCACTCGTGAACTTGATAACGGCTTCCATTTTTCTCCGCTTGGAGCTTGCTCCTTGTCAAAGCGTTCATGTATCGTCTGACTTTGTACGTATCTTCCGACCTGCGAAAAATATTTCTTCATCCTCGTCAATTTTCCAATTAAACGCTGAATTTCTCGACGTGTTTCATTTATTCCGGAGGCTTGTCCGCTTATTCTCATTCTTGCTTCTTCACCGTTCGAGCGTTCCAGGCGGCTTTTACTCTCGCTTCATCTTTGTTGGCTATGCTGCTCATTCCGCATTCTTCACACATTACTGTCAGAAAATTTTCCCCGTCGATTTCTACTTCGCTCTCTATGGCTTTTCCTCCGCAGAATGGACACGGTAATAATTCCTCACTCCGATTGTTCCAGAGTTCTATCACTCTGGCTTTATCCTCAGAAGCTCCCGTGCTTACTCCGCACTCGCTGTAAACGTAATAGACTTTGGATCCGTCTATTTCTCCTTCACAAAGTAAGCCCTTTTCTCCGCAAAATGGACATGCTTTTATCTCTTCATTCACCAATTCGATAATTCCTCTTTCGTAAATATTCTCTCATCCGAACCGTAAAGCACTCCGGAGTTCTCTTGTTCGTCTCCGCTTAATCCTTCGTCAACTAACGCGGGATTATCGGCTTCAACTAGATTATCAAGAATTTCACAGCCGATTTCGTACTTATCCTGCAAAACTTTATCTTTCTCAGAATACGCAATCCCAGCAAAATACGCCGCTATCTTACATTCCGCCGAGATTACTATCCTGCTCGCTTGTCTCAGTGGAACTGAATATGCACGGGATAAAGAAGCATTCACAAACGCTTCTGCTTTCTCAATATGAAGCACAAGATTTTCATCAAGTCTTTCGCCGTAATCCCGTTCCATCGTTCGCAAAAGCGTCGGCGTAAACTCATGCTTTACGTCGGAAATTTCGCAGTAACTCATCACACAACTTTTGCTTTGATTACTCCCAAATTGCTCACGATTACGGGCAACGGATGACTTTCCGCGTAAATGTCTAAAACTTTTCCGTCCTCGCTCGTCTTCATCTTCGAGAATATATCCTGCGCAACCAACGGCGGATTACCAGCGTCAAAATCACTGATTGCTCCGTAAAATAATCTCCAAAGTGAAGAGTTCGTTAAATACACATAGCCTTCTTCAAGATACGGTACAACTTTTCCTTTGCTGTCCTCATAGGTCGCGGAATATTCGTAGAGTTCAGCTCCCTGCAATTTCCCGATTGGCGCGGCTTCTCCCCTTGCTAATTCCGTCTTGTTCTCGAACAATTGAACTCCCGGAGACTTCATCCAGCCTTCTACATGCTCATTGTTCATAAACGCGTCGCCAGCTTTTCCGCCCATAATTATTAAGTCAGGAGCTAGCTGATTATTCAAAGCCTTGAACTGTTTCCCCAATGCTCGGAGTTGGTGAATTGGATTGCCGGTTTTGTCCCACGTCTCATTTGCCGCGATCTTTACTGCCTCAGGGAGATTATATTCAAACTTGAAGTTTCGGCCCTCTTCACTCTCATAATCAATTTTCCCGTTCAATGCCTGAGCAAAAAACCATTCAACTCGTCGTTCAATTAATCGCTTCAAGCCCGTCTGCTTTATCCCTACCATCTCATCATACGCCGTCGTTTTATCTCTCGATGTCATGTTGATTGGGTTCTGTGAGGCCGTCCGTATTCTGGTTAACTCACTCGCGGTTATTCGGTCTCGTAAAAATATTTGCGGCGGTACTACTGAATATCTCTTACGTTTGCGCGATATGTTTACGCTGCTCGGCGGGTCATTCGGAAATCCTACGGGCGCAAGGTTATAGCTTCCCTCCTCAACTTCGAATACGCACGCTTCATCTAACATGTTCAGTGAGTTTTTTCCGAGCTTCGTTTTTAACACTAATGGCTCGTCCGTCTTGATTAGCTTTATCGCCTCAGTTAAGGTTAATGGTGTAAAGTTTGATAATATTTCCGTCATGTCAAAATTACTCATTCAATTATCACCTCTCAAAAATTTTTTACGACTGTTGAACTGAAACTAACTGAAATCCCCACGCCTCAAGCTGTACATTCAAGCTGATTTGCTGTTCATCCGTCAACTCTGAGAATTTTTTATCTCCAATGTATAAACGTCCTTTGTCGACTTTCCCGCTTATTCCAACTAATACGCTTGATGGTGTCTTTACGGTTTCTTCATCTTGCGTCGTCGTTGTGCCGGTTTTTGCGCTATTATCCGCAACTATCGCTAACCTTGCGCCGGGTAAATTCGCCGTCGTCGTGATAATGTCAGTCTCGGCTATCGGCGTATATGTTCCGTCCGTAAGCTCCTTCATTATCGTGCCGCGTAAAATTTCCGTACCCTCTGCCTCTGAACCGTTCACTTTTACAGTCTTAAACCATGTCGATGACGGAGAACCTTGCCACAAACTACCCTCGTTTCGGTATTGCTGGCTTGTCGCTATTCCTGGTAATTTTTCATTCCCGTACATTATTTCTTCTCCTCTTTCTCATAACTTCCTACACTCGCCGCTATTGACCTCGCATGTTCACGAGCCCGCTCAATGTCTGAGAGTTCAATCGCCGGAGCTTCAGAACTGCTGATTTGTCCCATTGGGATTTTTGGTAATCCGTCAAAAAGTTCATCAAAAAATTTCAACGAGTTTATTTCGTCGCGCGGTGCGTCGCTCAGCTTGATTACTCTTGAACTTTCTCCAAGTAATAAAGGCTTCACTTTGTCGAGCATTACCGGCGGAATTCCCTTTGAGGCCCATTTGTCGCAGAAACTTTTCACTTCAGCTTCATTCTTCGCCGCTTCCGCTTCCGCTCGTTCCTCTTTCAGCTTTTTGTTTTCGGCTTCAAGCTCGGCTAATTTCTTCGCCGTCTCTTCAGCTTCCTTTGAGCGGTCAGCCGTCGCATTCTGCAACTCCTGAACTTGCGCTTGCGTGTCGCTCAACTTTATTCTCAATTCTTCGACTTCATTCATTCCTTCGCGTCCTCCTTCGTTTTGCACTCCCGCTGATTTTAGCGGAAGTCCACTTTTCTCTTCTTTTTCCCGTTGTGCTGAATTCGGCACATCGGTAATTCCAATTTCTTCTGCCAATTTCAACGGTTCCATGTACGGATTTGCAGGCTGATTTACTAACGCCGCTCCGAGTAATACTGAGCCGACATCCTCACCAGTTACTTTGTCGTGATAATTCTCGTCAAACTCCGCCGACATGTAACGATATTGCTTCGCATTAATGGCCTGTGCGGTTTCAGCGTCGACTAACATTGTGATTTCTAAGCCCGCAGGTTTCGCATCAACACTGATTACTTTGCCGGGCGATTTCGCGCCTTGTTCATGTCCGAGCTTTACAGGAACTTCATATGAGGGATATTTACCGAAATTCTCAGCCATTCGCCGAATTTTCTCAGGGCTCACATCAATTTGTCCGTAACGCTTATCGTAAAATTTTCCAACCGGCAAAAGGTTATAAATAAAGCGGGCTTCCTCATCACTTAACGCAATGGGCGGCCCGCCGTCTATTAATACCGTCTTAATTGTGTCTGCCATATCATAATCCTACTTGGCTGATTGATACCAACGACGCAACTCCTTTAATATCCACGTTGATTATCATCTTCACAAGCCGCTTTTCTGGCTCAGCTGTCATTAACGTCTGCAACGCCAAGATACAATAATTTGTTCCGTTCACCTGCTGAGTTCCGACGTACAACACTGGCATGTAATCCGCTCCCATTAATCCGCTCGTTACGGCTGTAAATGCGCTCTGTGCTTTTTGGGGCAAATTTACACTCTTCATTTCGTCTATGTTCCAACTTCCTAATTGAGCCATGTTAATTTTTCCTCCTGATTTCATTTTTGCGCCGGAGACTGGACTTGAACCAGTAACTTTTTATGCTCTCGCCGTTGAGCTACTCCGGCATGTTTTTACATTCCTTCTTTTACTTTGCTTCTCTTAATATTTCTAACATTTCTCGCGGCGTAACAATATAAGTCCTCACCGGAAAATGCCGCAAATTCCCAGTTACTAAGTATGCTTCTTCATCCTTCCGTTTTTCCATTAATACAGCATAGAAAACTATATCTTTCTTATCAGGCAAAACTTCTTCTATAGTCCCTGCGTTTACATAAACCGCGCGGCACTTTAATTCGTCCAAAAATACTTTTACAACTTCCTCGTCGAATTTGAACTTCGGCCGTTTTAGAACTTCTTCATATTCCCTCAAAATTTCGATGTTAATTATTGGGATAATATCTCCGGTCATAGCCTCCGCTACTACTTGACTAGGAACCGAACCTTGTTTGAGCATAGCTGAAACTAATACATTCGTATCAAGAACTGCATAATATTTCATTGACACTCTGCCTGCTTTTCTTGCCTGTACGCCGCGATTTCTGCATTTATTTCTTCAAGTGTCATATCTGATGTTCCGTTCCCTTTCGCGTTGTCTCCAAGCTCCTGCATTGCTCTCAATCCTCTGCTTGAACTATACAGCTGCTTCGGAAGCGTCATCCTAAATGGTATTCCGTTTTCCATCACTGAACGCTTCAAAAACATTCGCACCGCCGTCGAAATATCGATACCTAAATTCTCAAATACACTTGAAGCCTCATCCTTTAAGGAAGTTTCTACACGAACCTGTAATAATGAAGTTCCCATAAATTTACACCCCTTTTATCTTTAGTGGCGTAATTATATTACATCGTCATTCAATCACATCAACCCTCTATCATTTCACGCAGCATATTCACTACGTCAGGCCCAAATAAATCTAAAAATGTCGCGAATATCATCTGTTCAGCCGCATTTAAGGCTGCTTCTCGGTCTTGTCCTGATAAATTTACGAACTTTGCCGCTAATTCTTGAAGCTGTTTCCCTAATCCCTTGATTGCTTCGTAAACCTGTGAACTTTCCTTCTCCGTCGGATTATCCTTTAAGCCTCCGGCATCAAGAATATTTTTCATACTCTCAATAATCGCGGTTGTCTCGGATCTTTCATTCACAGTTTCAGGCTCCAATTGTAAAAGCTCTCTTACCGTCGAAATGTCATCAGGCCTTTGCTTGCTTATTGGGGCTTCGTCAAACTCATGGGAGGTTAATAATCCGTCCGGGTAATCGTAAACTGTCAGAGGTAACAAAAGACTTCGGCAATTTACGTGTTGGGGCGGCGTATTCTCCGGCAGTCTCGGATCGTCAAGCCTCATTATTAACCCGTTTCGGCTCTCGCATATGTCCGTCGTTCGGTCGTCTAATATCGCTGAAAATTCAACTCCGATTACATCTTCGTCCCTCTTCATTGAGATTAATCGCCCGTACGTGTCAGCCCTCGTGATTTCTGTTCGTGCTATCGCTTCAATTCGTCGGTCAGTCATTCTTGAAAGCTCAGGTGAACTATCTCGTAATGCCTTCATTCTTTCTTGGAGACTTGAGCCGTCTAACATCGATTTTCTCAACACGTCGCGCGTCTTCTCTAATACATCATCGCGCAAATTTCCCGCCAATTTTGGAATATAACCATCTAAAAATTTCACAGACTCAACGGGAATTACAGCATCCCAGCTTGAAGATTTCTCCATATGAAAAAAATCTTGCAAACTTCCTCTTATGGCTTCATCGTCAGGAGTATCTGAAAGTGTGATTTTCCCGTGATAGCTTTTGCCTCGTGCATTTGCTCGGACTTCCTGAACGTAGATATGACTTAACCAGTAACCTTGTGCTAATGCTTCACGTAATTTTTCTTGGAGCGTCTGATTAAACTTTTTCGGCAATTCAGGGATTTCTGAGACATAACCTGAGGGAATTTCTTTTTCGGCTCGGTGCAAAAACTTTTGAAGCCAGTCTTCCGCAATTTCTTTCAGCCCGGCCGTTAATGAACGATTTATACACTTCCAGACTAATGCCGTTCGAGTGATTAAGTTTCGTCGCGCTGTGGCGTTGCTTGTTCGAGTTCCCATCTCGGCGTTATCGCTCCTTCGTCTAATTCCGGAAGTCCTAACATCTCACGTACTAAGTTCCTATCACTCTCAATGTCCAGCATTCCAACTTGAGCCAAGTTCATGAACATTGAGCTTAACGAAACTTTTTCACTGATTGGCGTTGTATCGTTGATTACAAAATTTCCGTAGTTCTCCTGCTCCCCAAAATTCCACTCTATTAACGGCCTCCATAACTGTTCAAGTTCCGCATCAATGTAATCTTCCGCTAAGGCCGCCGCCGTCGCATTGAACAGTTCAAAATGAACTTGTCCTAGTGAATATGAACCGCCATTTTCCCCTGAACCTAATAACGAGGGAAGAAACATTGCTCTGTACATCATCTTGTCGCAAAGTTCCTCCGCTTGATGATAATTGCTACTGATTGCTCCGCTTGGTGTTGAGATTGCTTGTATTTCGCTCTTGTCGTCCGTCGTTATGTACGAACGCGAATTTAAGTTTGAAAGTGCTTCATTGAGTTCCTTGCGCGTACTGTTGCTTGACGCTTTCCCGTGAAGTATCGGCATTCCAAACCTTTCAAGACAGACTGCCCACAATTTTGGTAATGCGTTTTTCAAGCTCCACCAACGATAACAACGTCGCAGTAAACTTTTTCCGTATGGCGTTGAACTTGAACCGTAAGTCTTGATTATACATTTCCCAGCCGGAATTTCTACTTCGGTCATTCCTGACTTCTGGATTACCGCTCCAATACCGTATGAGCTATCATCAAATTGTTCCATCTTGAACTGAACACTCGAAGGATCAAGAATTTGCACGGAGGATAATAACCACTGATTTTTTACGCTCTCAATCGTAAATTCTCCAACTCCAAAGCCGTATGCAAAGCTGTCTCGCAAAATTGAACGCCGGACTTCCGTTAATGTCCCTCGAATATTCTCAATTGACGCGTCAACTAGCTCTTTGATTTTTTCGTCTTCGTGCGAATACGCTCCAATGCGAGAAACTATTCGGCCCGTTAAATACTCAATACCAGTTCCGATTGTCTCATCGTTCGATAACATTTGCTTATAGTAATTCCGGAACTCGTCGCTGTTCGTTATGGGGCGGTTTAATGAGGTCAATAATTCCGTCAGTATCTCGGAATATCCGTAGCCTACTGCTTGAACTGCTTCTTTGGGCTTCATCGTCTGCTTAGGCATTCTCTCACCTCATTTTTTCTCTAAACATGTCAGGCGGTAATTCTTCATAGCGTTTCTTGATAATGTCGCAATACTCCGGGCTGATTTCCATCATGAAGCATTTTCGTCCGGTCAATTCACAGGCTATTAATGTCGTTCCGGAGCCGCCGAAACAGTCGAGAATGACATTATCAGGCTTTGAGTTATCCTCAAGAATTTTCATGTGAAGCTCTACGGGCTTTTGCGTCGGATGTAAGCGCGCACGTTCTTTACGGCCATTGAGCTTGTAACTACCCTCCATGCATACGCCGTTCCAAGTCTGCTTGTAATACTTAATCTTATTGCCCCACGACTTCCACGCGAGTTCACCGTCAGAGAAGTCCATATTGCGGCGATTCTTGTCCCAGAAAATCCAGCCTCCTGACACGGGCAGAAAATCTGTGAAGTAACTTCCTCCCCAAAATATTAATTTATCGGTAAGAGTTTCAGCAATATGATAGAAATTTTTTGCGGGCTCCCGGCTATCATCCTTGAATTCCTTATGCACATATGCTTTGAGACATCTAACATCGCGGAGCGTAGCGTGATGACACCCACCGCCAATTTTGCCGCCTTTACCATAAAAAATATTTATGCCATAAGGGGGGTCGGTCAAAACGAGGTCAATTTTTTCTTCTCCCAGTAATCTCATAACATCGTCCCTGTTCGTTGCGTCTCCGCACATAAGCCTGTGCCTTCCAAGTGAAATTATTTCGCCGTAATGCATATTTTCACCTCCATATTAGAAAAATTCTGATACGTACAATTTCCCAAAACTCTCCGCAAATCCTTCATGCTCCGTATTCGCAAACGCTAACACTACTGCGTCAGCTTGGTCCGGCGAATGTCCTAATCTCTTTCTCATGTCGTCTTTACTCTCAATTTGAATTGCTCCACGCGCGTCGATTTTGTACTTCACCGAAGCAAGCTCGGCTAAAAGTTCGTCGTCAGGGGGTAACGCAATTGCGTCTTTTTCGGGGTCAAGAAGTTCACGAAGATTACACCATAATTCAGCTCGTAAGTTATGCCAACGTTCAGGGTCTGAGGACTTTTCTGCAACATTCACACCAACATTCTCATAGCCGTATTCTTCTAAGCTGTCGACTACTCCGCGTCCAATTCCAATTTCATCAACACAGATTTTCTCAGTCCCATTCTCACGCGCTAACGCTTGAACTAGGCCAGAAGTCTCACGCGTATTTTTCTGTGAGTAAACGTGCAATTCCCTCAAACGATTTCCGTAACGTACTGCAATTACGGTTTTGTCCGAGCCATAAGCCGCAACATCAACTCCAAGCTGAATTGGCTTACCATCCGGCTCGTCCTCCCAGCGTTCCATTGCTAACTCTAGCCACAACAACGGAATTAATGTATCTTCACCCTGACGCGGAAAATTTCCCATCACGCGGACTTGATAAGGCGCGCTGTTTTCTCCCCATGACTTGAAACGGTCTGAAACCCATTGCGGCGTTATTAACTGTGGGTACGGAATTTCCTTCGCTTTGGCTTGCCATGTGTCATTAGCTATGTCCTCAGGCGTTATTCCGGCTTCCGTGAAATTCGGCGTGTCATATGCACTGACATGAAACGTTTTGTAACCGGGCTTCGTGAATGCGTCGTAAAACGGCGTGCCTATGCTCGTAGGATTGCCGATTAACAGCAAGCGCGCTCCGGAACTCGTTAGTATTCCTTCGATTGCTTCATATATCTCAATGTTCACTCCGGCCGCTTCGTCTACAACGACTAAAATATGCTCCTCGTGAAATCCTTGAAACCTGTCGGGTTCGTTCGTGCTTAAACCTGCCGCATACCATTCATCATGAATTAAATGAAGCTCAGGCGTTTTTGGTAAGAGATTTCCGCCGAGTGGAATTGCTGATTGTCGATATGCACTCCGGATTTCCTTCCAGATTAATTTTTCCACTTGCCGCCATGTCGGAGCTGTCGATAAAACTATTGCTTTAGTGTGAGTGTAGAGAAACCAGAGAATACACATTGCCGCCGTGAAAGTTTTCCCTATGCCATGACAGGAACGTACAGCCGTTCTAGGATTATCGCGGACAGATTTTAGAATTTCCGCTTGGACTGGCCACAACTTTTTATTCAGAATTTTTTCGGTGAAATATTCAGGGGATTGCAACTTTTTCTTGAACTGCTCTTTGACTTCGGAGACTTCAATTTTTTTCTTGACTGTCATATTCTTCCATCATTAAATCCGCTAATGTCGTTACGTTCAATTTTCCGCTTACGTCTATTCTTTGGTGGTTCACGTCCCGGAAATCCTCAGGCATTCGGTTTTTCGCCAAAAAGATTTGCATTGTCGTTGACGGCGGAATATGCCGCTTTCTCGTCGTCTTCTTGAAGCCAGTCGGTTGTTTGTTCGCGTCAAGGATTACCGTAGTCTCTTCCTCTTCTACGTCGTAACCTTTCGCGCTCGCGTACATATGCTTCACAAGGTCTGAATTTGCGGCTTCTTTTCCTCTTTTTACTGCGTCGGAAAACTCTGTATACTTCTTACTCCATGTGTAAAATGTATCTATGTTTATTCCTAGCTTCTTCGCTATTAACTTATCCGTCAATAACTCCTTCGCGTACTCTTCCGCTAATTTCGGCGTTTCTTCGGGATTATATTTTGAACGCCGACCACCTTTATGTTTGCTCATTGGTCATCATCTCTAACTCGCCGCCTTCTGTTTCTGTTTCGCCTGCCGTTTCTTGTAGGCAGCATTCATTTCTCTCCATAATTCTCGTTCACGACGCTTAGCTTCCCGGGCTTCCGCTCGTAAATCTCGACCATGTATCGTTATTTCCCATGCGCTGAGAGGGTTGATATGCTTCTTGACATCGCTTACTGTCTTGATTGAATAACTCCGGCTAGCTCTACCATCCTCGCGTATTCTAACAAGCTGTTTATTACTCGTACCGCGCATTCCTATCATTAATTCCTCTGTTCCAGTAGACCCAAAACCAACATAATGCACAGTTATTCTGGTTCCATCTGAAGCGTTTAATATCGCTCGAAATGGTTCATTGGAAATTATTTCTTTGCTCTCCTTTAATGTCCCATCAGGATTACGTATCGTTTCATAACGTCTTATCTCATCGTGCCCGAATTTTATATCTGGCGTTTTTCCGCGTTTTATCCCGCTGTGTTCTTTAGGTTGTCCAACTGCCATTTCACAACACTTCACAAGCTTGCACCAATAATTTATAAATATCTCCGTTCTCCGTCCGTTCAGCAAACCAACCTTCTGACCAGCGTTCAGTTCTCAGTATGAACGTCAAATAAGTCTTGCAATCTCCAAATAAGAGATTTTCAACCTTCGGCATTACATCATCAAGCGTTTTTCCCTTCATATGCTCGGTGTAGTTCGTATCGATTAAGCCCGCTTCTTCTAAATCTTGGTAAAATTGGCTGTATATTTTCGCCGTCGCATCTTTCCCCTTGAGCGACTTGAACTTATCTCGCCATTGTTGAAGAATTTTTCTCTGTTCGCTTTTCTCCATGATTAAAAAAACTCCTTTCACTTCAAGTATATGTGATAGAAACCGTCGGGCTTGCTACGTTCATCACTTATCCGCGCTATCTTCCATTTGTAATCGGCTACTAACACTTCATCTTCCCGCGTCTGCTGTGATAAGGCCCTTATCGATATTGAATTCTTCAGCTTATTTACAGGGGTATGAACTATTATGTTTCCACGTTTGGCAAATGTTCCTGCTGTTCCGATGTTCGTAGTGTATGATGTCGGACGGTTATCATTATTCCAGCTATCGCCGGGCCTTAATGTCAATAGACGATCATAATACCTCTGACTTTCAGGCGTATTGGCTCGGTTTATTCCTCGATATATTTCTGTTTCAGTTCCGGACGGCTTAAATCTTGGTGCCACTTTGCAATATTCTTCACATATTCGATAATCCTCTAAATAATTTTTCTCGGATATTGTCAATGGCTCTCCTCGCTCATATTTCAGACGGGCTTCTCGCATATGTTCACCACTGTAATCGGTATAGTGATACTCTGTTTTTCTAATATCTGTCGCTTCATCTCGTGTTAAGTCTATTCCCACTTGCGCATATTGAGCTTGAATTATCTCCGTCGTTACTGCCCCATAATCTTGGTGCCCTAACTCTCCACGCTTTTTGTCAATTTCCTTTTGAGATACTCCGCGTACATTCCCGCCTTTGCTTCGGTCAATCCCACTCGTAGATTTTTTTCCCATTTCTCTTATCTCTTCACTGCGAATATCCTTTAGCTCGACGTTCACGATCTATATCATCCCGTTTATCCGTTCCATCAGGCTTTAACCATGTATTTCTTGTCCAACCTTTTGGCGTTTTTACCCAGTCATAAGTACCCAGTTCTTTCGCCTTTTGACTTATAGGGCGGCCCGTTAATTTCTGAACATGAGCGTATATTTCTTTATCAATCTGAGCTTTTTGCGCGTCTGTGAAAAATGCCTCCCGCCCTCCCCATTTCAGGTTTGAGCTTAACGTCGGGAAGCCTTCATGACGATACATTACTCCATGCTCCAATAAATAAAGTTGATTTTCTATCGTGTGCTTGACAACTCCATTTACTTCGGCTTCGGTCGCCTTTAATCCGCTGGGTAATCTAACAGTAAAACCTATTCCGCCTGTCGTAAATTCTCCCGTATCTTTCGGATTGGTTCCGTCTCCTCCATGATAAAGAATTTCTATGCGGCTCCCGTAACGCTGAACCGTATAATTCGCCATCGCTCCCGTGTAATCTGGATAGACACTGTCTATTGCTTCATAGATTTTCGCTTGCGCTTCCTTGTCGCCAGTTATTTCCGTCGGCATCACTCCGGCTATTACCATATCGCGAAGTTTTTCCATTGCATTTGGGTCTGAAGCATTTATCGGCCCGGCTTGAACTGTTTGCGACTGTTTCGTCTGAACTCTGGAACTGCTTTTGATGCCTTTGCTACGATTTATTCCGCTCGATGGTTTTTTACCCATTTTTCTTAAATCGATTAGCCTTAATATATTTCACGGGAAATTCTCCAAAGTCAAAATCTCTCTTCATTAATCCGTAGCAGATTACGCATTCAGGCTTCAACTTTTCTAACGACGCTATTGTTCCCTCATACCATTCCTTTTGAAACTCAGGATTACACGTTGAACCTATTGTTGATATTGCTACAACTCCGCCGGGCTCTATGCTCTCATAACACATATCTACGGTTTCCGCGCCGAAATCTCGTAAATTCGGGATTACATTTATTCCAGCATCCTGCATTACTTGACCGATTAAATACGCTCGATACAAATTCCAGATTTTCATTGCCATCGGCATATCTTCATACGTCAAAAAATCTGGCGTTATTACACACGCATATTCTCTGAGCCTCTCAATATTTTCATGCGGACGCGTCCATATTCGTTCAAACTGATAATCGTCTATGTAAAAGTGAACTCCAACTTTTGAGCGGTCGCCTCTGTACGATTTTACTTCATTGAAACCGATTAAATCTTCTGGCACATAATGACAGGCCTTGAGTGTAGGGAATTGATAATAACCGGCCGTTCGTGTTTCGTCATATTCATACAAATTGTAAAGATTATACGTTCGCTCGCGTTCATCCCCGTAATATCCGTCATCTTCTTCCTCGTCAATCTCCGTAAAATCCTTCAAGGCTTTGTCGACATCTTCAAAGTCAAAACCGGTCAGTGTTATATCAATCTCAGAATTTTTCAAGTCGTTTAGTAACACGTTCAACTTGTCTTCATCCCATGAGCCGGATATTTTATTCAGCGCTATGTTCAGGGCTTTTTCCTTCGCGTCGTCTAAGTCAACAATCACGCAGTCAATTTCGTCCTCTCCTAGCTCACGAAGAACTTTCAAGCGTTGATGACCTCCAACGACGTAACCTGTCCGAGCGTTTAATATTACCGGTTCAACATAGCCGAACTCCAAAAGAGAAGATTTCAGCTTTTCATACTCTTCATCACCAGGCTGTAAATCTTTTCGCGGATTATACGGAGCCGCTTTTAAGTCGCTGAGTTTTCGACGTTCAAGTTTCATTCAGTTCACCTCCGAGCATAAAAAACAGCACCTCGCTTCTGAGATGCTGCCTTCAAATTCATGAACAACGCTTTACAAATTTTTCGATGGTATAAGAATATCACATTTTCAAGCCGATTAGTGCACACAGAGTGCACGAACAGTGCCGTTTTTGTGCACGATTTGTGCCGTTTCCGTGCCGTTTCCGTGCACGCTCTCATATTCCCAAATAACTAATCGCTGTAAATACAAGCTCCCGTCTACGTTTGAAGAATGTCCGACGTGCTATTTTCAACTCAGAGATTATTACGTCAGGAGGATTTTTCCCGAAATACATCAACCGAAGAATTTCGCTCAGAATTTCATTGTCGGAACCATTCAAAACCTCCGGAGCTTTCAGGTTCTCCATGAGTAATGTTATCGGTTTCGTTACTCGTTCAAGCTGTCGTATTCTTTCTTCGAGCATCTCAATCCTCATCACTCGTGCTTGAACTGGATTTGAAGGGTCGCCCGTAAAATTTATCGCGTATTGATAATTCTGCGCATGAACATCGCAACCGGCTCGCTCAACTCGTAAATCTTCCTGAAGCACTTTCAAACACGCTATGTTCCGCTTGTAGTCGTAAAGGCATTTTTCCGCATATCTAAATTTCTCCGTCGGTTTCAATTCCTCTTTCACTCTCCTGCTTTTATCTCTGACACACTTTTACTGCCGAATACAAATCACACGGCAGACCGTCTGACCCTCTGATTGCCGCTCGTTCTTCGATCGCATAACGTAATTCCGCGTCTTTTTTCGATAACTCCAAGATTAAAGATATTTCAGCGTCGGTGTTCCCGTGCAAGAACTGTTCGTAATATTCCCGCGCTCCGTCAAATCCTCCTGATAATCTTACGTGCCAATCTTCAACCTCATAAGAAATTTTATAACGCTGAAGCTCACTTAATAATTCCTGCCCGCTGATTTTCATTCGTCCAATTCCCTTAACGTCAGCTGTGTAACGTCGTGAGAGCCTAATTTTTTCTCCAAGTGAAGAATTTGGATTTGGCTGTCGTCTTGAATTATTCCCGCATGGATTAAGCAATCTTGAAGCGCTTTTACTCGGTTGTCTATGTCCCAGCGTCGGCGGTTATTCGTGATGAACATTATTCTAAGATATAAATTTTTCTTACTGGGAGCAAGATTTTCATACTCGGAGCGCATTTTTTCTATCGTTTGTGCCTGATACTTTAGGCAGTCTTTCGTTTTGTATCGGTGGCCGTGAAGTCCTCTGTACATTCGGTTGATTGTCGGAGGAAGTCCATTTAACTCCATGTTAAGAATTATTCTCATGATTTTTTTTTACTCCAATGTGAAAAGTCTTAGCGGTAATCCTAAAACTTGTCGCGTTCATCGTCGCTGTCGCAACATTTTGCTTCTAATCTTTCAAGCATTAGATCGTAGGCTTGGCTTGAACGAAGGGCAGAATATTTTTCGTCTGAGACAAGGCAATAATGACCGACATAATGATTGAGATAACGTTTTCCCCATTCGTAACCTATTCTGAACCCGAAACGTTCTGCTTGGTCTTTCGCATCTTCGAGTATTCTGGCGAGCATTCCGTCGTAGAAAAAATTCATGACTTCGAAGTCTAAATCGTCTTCGGTCTCAAATTTTATCGTCTGTCGAAAATTTTCGGCTTCGCGCATTTCTGTAAATTTCCAAATACATTTTTCATTGTAATATTTTGCCTTTCGTATCGTTTCGACTTTCATTATATTTTTCTCCTTCCTGAGTTTTTTACTCTCAATTTTTATTGCACTTCGCAATGCATTCTCTACGTATTTTCTGCAAGACTGACAAAACTCGGAAAATTTAACCTTTCTTAACCTAAATTTTTCGTTCATAAACCCTTGCAATTACTACAATAAGATAGTCAGACTTTTTGCTATTTGGTCAAACTTTCTAATATTTGTCAGTCTTGTCAGTCTTGGGGATAAACCCGCATGAATACTGAAAACCGTTGTCAGTCTTCTTGTCAGTCTCTGTCAGTCTATGGTCGTCATCGGCATTTACGCTTCACAACTGCTTTTATATCTATATATAAATGTCAGTCTTATCATAAACATTGATGAACACTAAAGACTGACAAGACTTACTTAAAATTCTCTCTCTCCTCTCTATAGAGTAACAAAAAAAAAACTCCAAAAAGATAATTTCTCTCTTGGGAGTTCTTCTCTTGGTTTTGTTCTTTGATATTTATTCTGAGAGTAAGTATGTTCCGTATCCTTTTTTCTGAATGGTGCCTTCTTTTGCAAGTCTCCGTAAATTTTGCTGGGCCGCACTGAGCGAAATATCGATAGCTTGACTTAATTCCATTGGAGTAACGCTGTTATGTTCTTTAAGATAATTCAAAATTTGGCGTTTCCATTCCGGTATGGTGAACTCTTCTGCTTCACCTACGAGCGTCCAACCGAAGCCGTCAAGCTGCATAGCGAAGTCCATTTCTTCGACATCACGGCCAGTTCGATGAAGTATTCCGCCTTTGTCGACACGAGCGCGTTTGAGAGAAAATAAAGTGTCAGCCGCACCT
>JAFTCP010000044.1 GCA_017454625.1 Synergistaceae bacterium | reverse complement strand
CGTGAGGGACTTGCTGATTACATGAACTTATTCTTTGCGCCGAGACTTTTGGGTGAAGGCAGAGGCTTTAATCTCAACATGAATTTTTCGGAGGTCAAAGATGCTTTTGCGTTGACGGAGATTAAGACTTGCCAGTTTGGCGACGATTTCATGATAGAAGGAAGATTGAACTCATCACCGAATTTATAGATGCTTGAATGTAGAAGAAATTTAGACCTGGAGAATATTTTATGATAAGAGGAAGATTGACATGTTCACCGGACTTATAGAGACAATCGGGACAGTAAAGAAATTTCATCAGACCGGCCAATTTTACACGCTCACGGTTGAGGCCGAAAATTTTTCGAGTGAGCTTAAACTTGGCCAATCCGTGAGTGTGAGCGGAGCATGCTTGACTGTAACGCGCAATGACGCAAAAAGTTTTGATGTTGAGATGATGCGTGAGACTTTTATACGCACATGGTTCGGGCGAAATCTTCACAATGGAACTCGTGTAAATCTTGAACGAGCTATGAAGTTGACTGACAGGCTCGACGGTCATTTAGTGCTTGGACATGTTGACGGGATTGCGACGCTTCGGGAAATTCACGGGACCGACACGAAAGAGGCTGTTTTTGTTCCTGAGGATAAGAATTTGTTGCGCGGGATTGTTGAGAAAGGTTCAGTTGCGATTGACGGCGTGAGCTTGACGGTTATAAACGCAAACGATAAAAATTTTTCAGTCGGGTTAATTCCTGCCACGCTTGAAGCTACAACATTAGGAGGTCTCAAAGCCGGAAGCATAATTAACCTTGAGACTGATATACTCGGAAAATATGTTGCGCGTCTTTTGTCGCCGAATAATGATAATGAGAGAGGAGATTATTTATTTTCTCTGTTATAATGCAAATTAAAATTTCATATATCAAGAAAGGATTTGACACGTTATGAATTTTTCTGTAAGATTTAATCTTCGGCGTTCGGCGTTCGGCGTTCGGCGTTCGCTAGTTATTGTCTAAAATTCTCTTTCTCACAATCTCACCTGTTTTCTGGAAAGGGAATGTATTAGGCAGATGGGATTATTTCGCTACATCAAAACTCTCTTTAGAATATGGAACACAAAGAATTTATTGAGAAATATCAGGTTCTTGCTTGAACATGATCTTAATAATTCACTTGATGAAACAATTGAAAGCTGTGCATATGAACTTGATGAAATTAAAGCAATATTACTCTCTCGTAAACCTAGAGTTTTAACAGTACAGGAAAGCCTAAAACTTCTATTAACACAGCCTAAAAGTTTTGCAAGGTTTGGAGACGGAGAAATATCAATAATGAAGGGCAATAATCTCCAGTTTCAGAGTTATGATCCTCAGCTTGCAATGAGATTGCTGCAAGTTCTCAAGACTAAACGTAATGATTTATACGTCGGCATAAATGATAATTATTTTCACGCAATCCCGCCCGATGCTCCCAAACAAAAACGTGAGTTTCTTCGCAAATATTCTCCTTCGCTGAGAGATTTCTTTATTCGTGAAACCAACCCCGAAATACAATATCTTAATGCTTGCTGTCTAATCGGATATTTTGATTATTGTGATGATGATATTTATAGCGAATTTATTAAAGCCAAGCGTAGACTTTTCGAGGGCAAGAAAATAACTGTAGTAACAGGAAAAAGTGTTATTGAAAAACTTGATTATGACATCTTCGAACTTGCAGCCAGCAAAAAATATATTGAAGCTCCCTCGAAGAATGCGTTTCAGGAATATACTTCAATCATTGATAACATAAAGCGTGATGTAAGCAAAGATGATTTAATATGCTTAATATTAGGCCCCACAGCTACGGTTATGGCTTCAGACTTGACTGACTTAGGATATATGGCTTGGGATGTCGGACATATTGCTAAAGATTACGACGCTTTTATGAAGAAATTAGACCGAAACAGCGAAAAAGCTATTACTTTCTGGGTGGCAGATTAAACTTGAAAAATATAATTGATTGTGCCGGTGAATTTTTGCCGGTACTTTTTTTATGTGCTAATATTACGCAAAAAGGGAGATGCAAAATATTATGATGTATCCTTTCATGACACTTAATGACGACACAGAAATTACTCACTCAGAAATGAAACAGGACGGAAGCGTGAAAGTCTACATAGAAACTCCTGACGAAAAACGCGGCTTCCGTAATGCAACTTGCTGGCTTCCAATGTACAGATGGGAGAATAACGGTTATTCATGGCTCGAAATGCAATACATCAGACAGCTTGTCTTTCGGAACATGGAGCTTATTATGGAATATTCACAGAAAGGCGGTATTGTTAATGCCGACAATCCTTAGAGTTGGCCGCTATGTAATATTCTTTTGGTCAAATGAAAATAACCCTAGAGAACCTATTCATGTTCATGTTGCTATAAGGCGTGCCGTACCGAATGCAACTAAGTTATGGATAACAAGCACCGGAGAAGTCATAGTTGATAATAACAACTCCAGAATACCCTCACAGGATCTGCAGGGAATTATCGACACAGTAAAGAAAAATATTCCTGCAATAACGGAAGCATGGTTTACATATTTTGGCGAGATTAAATATTTCTGCTAATATTACCCTTGCAAAGTGAGATGAGAAAATTTGACATGCCATAATCACGAACACGAAATTATTATCAGCAAACCGGAATATAAACGAGTTGAGAAAAAATTACAGGTCAAAATCCCAACCGAATGGGGAACTTTTGATGTCCACGCTTACAGGAGCATTGCCCAAGACGACGACGCTCACACGCATTTAGCTCTCGTAATGGGAAATATTCAGGATAATTCTCCCGTCTTAGTCCGTATTCACAGCGAATGTTTCACCGGCGACGTTTTAGGTTCATTAAGATGCGACTGCGGGCCTCAGCTTCATACTGCATTGAAGATGATTGAGCTTGAAGGAAGAGGCGTATTGCTCTACATGAGACAAGAAGGAAGGGGCATAGGCTTATTGAACAAGCTGCGGGCATATAAACTCCAGGATGAAGGACTTGACACCGTTGATGCTAATGTTGCTCTGGGATTTCCCCCTGACATGAGAGAATACGGAACAGGCGCGGAAATTCTCAAGGACTTAGGACTGAAACGAATACGCTTAATCACGAATAATCCCGGCAAAATCTCAGGTCTCGAAGAATACGGAATTGAAATTGTCGAACGTGTCCCAATCTTAATTAAGCCGAACGAGTACAACGAAAAATATTTAGGCACTAAGGCTTTACGAATGGGACATATACTCAACACACTTTAAGGAGGATATTTAATGAAGATTACAGAAGGAAAATTAATCGGCACCGGCCTAAACGTCGCAATAGTCGCTTCACGTTTCAACGAGTTAATAACTTCGCGCTTAATCGACGGAGCAAAAGATGCCTTAATGCGTCATGACGTTTCAGGAAGCTCAATCGAAATTTTCTGGGTTCCCGGAGCGTTTGAACTCCCCTTAATCGCTAAAGAAGTCGCCTTAACCGGAAAATATGACGCGATAATCGCACTTGGTGCCGTAATTCGCGGAGACACTCCCCATTTTGATTACGTAGCCGCCGAAATGTCAAAGGGACTTGCTCAGGTTGGACTTGAACATAGAGTGCCGGTTGCGTTCGGAGTTCTTACGTGTGATACACTTGACCAGGCTTTAATCCGCGCAGGAAGCAAAGCAGGAAACAAAGGAGCTGACTGTGCAGTTACAGCTATCGAGATGGCAAATTTACTCAAAACTTTACGACGACAGGAACCAAGCGAGAGAAGCTATAATGCTTAATAATTAGGTATATCATAGCGTTTTTGTCAGGTGCAGTGAAAAAAAGGTAATGATTGAGAAGTCGGCATCACGAGTTCGGAGTTCTTGTGAGACTTGGCAAAATCGCTGAAGATTTTACACATAAACAGGAGAGATTAAACAATGCTTGACATAAAATATATACTTGCAAATCAGGAAGAATATTCCCAGTGCTTAAAGAACCGTCATCACGACTTCGATTTGAGCGTACTTGTTGGACTTGACGAGAGACGGAGAAAGATTATCGGCGAGACTGAAGAACTCAAGGCAAAACGCAACAAGAGTTCCCGCACAGCTCAGGACGCTTCAGCCGCTGACTTTGACCCGAAAGCCGTAAAAGCCAGAATTAAGGAGCTTGACTCTGAACTCGCCGAAGTCGAGACAAAATTACATGATTACTTGATGACACTTCCCAACAAACTCAGCGAGACGACACCAATCGGAGAAGATGAAAATGATAATCCCGTTGTTCGCACTTGGGGAGAACCTCGAAAATTCACGTTTGAGCCTAAACCTCATTGGGACATCGCCGAAGCTCTGGGCATAATGGACTTCGAGAAGGGCGTAATGTTAGCTCAAAGCCGCTTCACAGTCTTGCAGGGATTAGGCGCGAGAATGGAACGTGCTCTCGTGAATTTCATGCTCGACATGCACACGAAGAAACACGGATATTTAGAAGTTGAGCCGCCTTTTATGGTACGTTCAGCAATTCTTGAAGGAACAGGCCAGCTCCCGAAATTTGCTGAAGATTTATATAGATTACAGAACGACGATTTATGGTTAATCCCGACGGCGGAAGTCCCGCTCACTAACTTAAACCGTGAAAGCATTCTTGACGAAAAGGATTTGCCGCTTTATTACACAGCTTACACCCCATGTTTCAGACGTGAAGCCGGAAGCGCGGGCCGTGATGTCAGGGGATTAATGAGGCAGCATCAATTTGACAAGGTCGAAATGGTGAAAATCTGCACTCCTGAGACAAGTTATGACGAACTAGAAAAACTCACAGCTAATGCCGGCGAAGTTCTTGAAACTTTAGGGCTTCCGTATCGTGTCGTGAATTTATGCTCTGGCGATATTGGCTTCGGAAGCGCAAAAACTTATGACTTGGAAGTCTGGCTTCCTTCTCAGAATAAATACAGGGAGATTAGCTCATGTTCAAACTGTGAGGATTTCCAGGCCCGGAGAATGGCATTGCGTTATCGTCCAGCTGACGGAGGCCGTCCGAAATTTGCTCACACTCTCAACGGTTCGGGTATCGCTGTCGGCAGAACGTTAATCGCCGTAATCGAGAATTACCAAAACGAAGACGGAACTATAACGGTTCCTGAGGCTCTCGTGCCTTACATGGATGGCATTACTGAGATTAGGAAACGTTAATTTCTTCATGGTCATTGGCTGTCTCTTAATGGCCGCGTTGTGTGTCGGCGTTCAGTTCTACATCAAGAGAGCTTTACAGCCTAAACAGTACGGCTATTTTCGTGATTTAGTCCTGGCCGGATCATGGCTTGTTTTGGCGTTATGGTTCGGAACTCATGAGGAGAAAATCGTAATTTCCTGTGCAATGTTAGCGGCTTTTGCCGGGATCTCCGAGAATATTTATCACGACTCACGCTGGCGATTGCTTTATCCGGTTATTGGCGCGTTGTGTTCATATTTCGGGCCTGCGGTTCATTTTATCCGTTTTCCTGATAACGAGTATATTTATCTCACGCCTACTTTCTCATTCATTGCCGGAACGGTCTGGTTTAGCTTTTTCCCGTTCATATTCCGTTATCTTGATGAAATTCCGGGCTTGGTTGGTCATGTCCTGGCTGTAACGTTCGCTTTGATGCTGGCGGCATGCATTGCTACGGGGGCAGGAACTTTCTTCATGGCATTTGCTGGTTTAACACTTCTCGCTGGATTTTGGAGCCGTTTCGGTAATCTTTATCGTCAAGCCGGAAAATCATTAGCCTCAATGTGGGGCTTCATAGTTGCAGGGACGGCAATAATCGGACGAACCAAAGGAATTGTCTTAAGCACGGTTTTATTCTTGTCGCTGGGATTATTCGCGATCCCGGCGGCTGAGATATTCTTCGGGATTGTGAAAAGTTTATTGACCGACTCGGACATTCCAGAAAAACCTGCTGAGGGTGGAAAAATCTATAATCACATGCTCAATGACGGTATTGAACATCCTGAAGCTGTGCAGTCAGTCGCGGGCTTGTGTGCGTTGACGAGCATAGCTACTGCTTGGGAACAATGGACGATCGCGCTAATAATTATCGTGCTCGTGTTAATTTTCAGGCATTCACGAAAAAAAATCATCACTCGGCCTTCTTTATGGGGAGTAACTTTTGATAACGTCTCTATGAATTACGCAATCTCCAAAGCTCGCGGCTTAATCTCCAACCCTGAGAGTAATTCGGCTCAGTTAATCGTAACGTTAAACGCTCTCGGAATGGAAACAACGATTGATGACGAGGAATTTTACGAGATTGTGAGAAGTTCAGCTATGGTTCTCGCCGACGGCTCAGGTTTATGCTTGGGGATGAAGATTATGGGAACTCCGGTTCAAGAGAGAGTTGCAGGGATTGACTTTGCCGAACAGTTATGCCGGACAGCCAGCGCGGAGAAATGGCCGGTATATTTCATCGGAGCAGCAGGAAACACAGCCCAGCAATGCGCAGAAGTCCTGAGTGAGAGATTTCCGGGATTAATCGCAGCTGGAGCAAGAGACGGATATTTTGACATTAACGACACGAAAATTCCTGACGTAATCGCTTCGAGTGGAGCAAAAATTGTTCTCGCCGCAATGGGTCAGCCTCGCCAGGAAAAATGGGTAAATCTTCATCGTGAGAGATTAGGGCCAATTTTAGCCGTCGGAGTTGGAGGAGCCTTTGACGTTTTCGCAGGACACTTAACTCGTGCTCCGAAATGGGTACAGAAAATCGGCTTTGAGTGGCTTTATCGTCAATTGCAGGAACCCGGACGCTGGCGGAAAAATTTACGGCTTGTTACGTTCATGCTGAGGATATTTGCGTCTCGTCTGGGACTTTACAGACGATAAAATCACTTCATAATCAGCATCAAAATTGTAATAATCACTAAGAACATTCCGGCTCCTGAGAACATTATTGACATTTTCAGGAGCTTTAACACTTTTTTGTCGCCGTTTGTGTCCTGATTGCTCGTGATATTTTCGTGATGTTTGGCCAATTCCTGAGCAACTGCCTCTTTAACCCCATTAATCATAGCAAGATTATTCTGTTCATGAAGCGTTGAAATTTCACGTGAAAACTCTTCAAGCTCATGATGTCTTGATTGGCTTTCGGCCTTAACAAGTCCTTCAAGATTGGGGAGTGAAGTATTGATGATTTTATCGAGTTGAGCGTCATTCGTTAAAATCGGCGTATCTCTGACCTCGTAAGTTTGAGTTTCCCTGCTGCTCGCGTAAGTCTCGAAGAAGTATTTAATCCCGCTCGTTAATTCCTGTAGCTTATCGCTTACGGCTGACAGTTCACGTAAAATCTCGTCATTGTTAGAGTTATCGTTATTGGTAGTGGCGATGACTTCCGGCTTATTACTCTTCACAATCAGCTCAAGATTTCCCGGAAGTTTGTCAAGCGTACGTTTAAGGCCCCTGATTTCCTCTAAGACGCTCGCTATTGACTGGGCAATTATTGTTCTTCCGGCTCGACTGTCGTCAATTCCCGTCTGAATAGTTTTCTCGATTGAGGGATGTGCTCCAAGTGTACGTTTTAAGTCAGCAAATTCATCATGAATGGCTTTATCAACGGGCGAACTTGATGTGAGTAAACGTTTCAGGCTTGATATTTCATCGAGGATGTCAGCTTCAGTAATTCCAGAATTGGCCGGAAGTGGTTTATCAAGAATATTTTTCAGCTCCGATATTTCGTTAATTATATTCGCGTCATTGGCAGTCTCTAAACGTTTTTCAAGGAATTTTTTCAGGTTCGATATTTCGTTGATAATATTCGTGTCTTTCGCCGTCAAATGTCTCTCAAGAATGCTCGTAAGTCCCGAAATTTCCTCATGCATATTCTCAAAAGAACGGTTCATAAGGTTATGGCTTGTTTTGCTCTCTTCGACGACGGATTGAATTGCTCGTTCGACTTGCAGGCTCAACTCTTGGGAAATTCTGTTATTTTTCTCAAGCAGAACTGAGAAGTCAAGTGAGGGGATTGCGGCTGATAATGACTTTGTGAGTGCAGGCAGGATTTGTGCGGCTAATTCCGAGACTAAGCGCGCTGTAGTGGGATCTAATTCTTCAGGCATGATAAATTTTTCAACTCCTTTGTAATGCGATTAGTTTAACATGTGAGTAAAGAATATTATTTTTGGCCGATAAATAAAAGCTCCCCACATAAGTGAAGAGCTGTTGTTGACTTTCGTGCTTGGAGTAATTCTATTCAGCTCACTTATTCCCATATTTCTGAAAAAAGTGCTAATCCACATAAGAAGCCGTCAAGAAAATCATGGCAATGTTCACCGATTGATCCGCCGGCGACGTTAGCGAGTTCGTCCGTGTCTAGTTCGCGTTCTTCGTCAAAAGCAAAATCTTCTTTTGTGAGCGTAAAGCCCTTCTCTGACGCAAGACGTATAGCTTCATCGGTATTCTTGGCTTTCATTGCTGCTGTGAACTTCTCGGCGAATTCCTTGTCATTTTCGGCGTATTCAGCGAGACGACGAAGTTCTTCTTTGTTGGTCATTGTTAATATTCTCCCTTCAAAAATTTATATATCTTACATTAAGACTAAAAGTCATTGTCATTCAGTAATTTAGTTTTAGCCTGAGGACGAACACGGCCTAACGTCTCAATAACCCGCTCAAGCCAGCCTTCGCGAAAGAATTTACAAGTTTCATTATCTTTTCTCAATATAGAACTGTATGCTCTGAAGGACATTGCACGACAGCCGCCCCCGCATAAACGAAGATATTTACACTCGGAGCATTCAGAACTGGCCTCTATGAACTCCTGCTGTTTCTTGTCCATAATGTTCATATAAACAGAACCGGTGCTGAGAATTTCACGTAAAGGCATAGTTTCTTGGCCCGGTATATCACTAACAATCGGAGGAAGTCCCAAAAATTCATCGTCCAGACCTCCGCAAACAGAGACACGGCCATTCGGTAAAATCTGTAATTTCTGGCGCGAACAGTTAAATAATAATTTTTTCGGATTATCACATTCAGGTTTTACAGAAACTACATAATAATAATCAGGATTACGCGGTGAAGCTGCAAAGACACTGCTAATAATAATATTTACAGGCATACCGTCCTCATAATAATACGGAATATAATTCAAAGCTGCTTCCATATACTCCTGCATTGAAAGCGTATTATCCTCTTTGTTCATGAGCCAGTCGCCCCTCTCGTCCGCAAGTCCCAAACGGATACTCTCACAGCCCTTAGCCGCTAGATGATTAACGGTTTCGCGCATTGTGTGTAAATTTTTGCGGTGAAAGGTAACTTGCACATGAGTTCTAAATCCCCGTCGTTTGCAAAGCGCGAGTGCGTCGTCAGCAGCTTTTTCCGCGCCCGTTATACCTCTGAGCCAATCATGCCAGCCTACACCGTCAAAACTCATAATGACAGTGGGATTATGTCCGTTTTCCTGTAAACAGCCTAATACTTTATCGCTCAATAATGCTCCGTTTGTGTATAGCTGTTGAATTGACAGACCGCGCCGTGAAATTTCTTTGACAATTTCGGGAAAATCAGGACGGATTAACGGTTCTCCTCCTGTCAATAATACTCCCATAATTCCGCACTCGTCCAGCTGTCTTATGATGTCCATGATGGAATTATGCGAAAGTTCGCCGAGCTTAGCTTCAGGAGCAGACATGAAACAATGTTTACACTTATAATTGCACTTGCCGGTTATTCCAAAGTGTGCGACGCTGACGTAACGGTTAGGATAAAATAAATATTCCTGACGAGGTGAAATTCCCTGACCTTCTCTGCATTGTTCGATAAAGCCTTTGGAAATAAATTCCTTTGCGCATTCCCTGTCTTCGTCGAGTGTAAGAATAGAATCAAAGTCCCATTCTCCATTACAGCGTGAAAGAACTCTCATTTGAGACTGCGTGAAAAACAGAGGAAGTTTTGTATAATCATTCACTATCGCATAAGGCAGCTTCTCCCAGCCCCTAAGAATATATTTATCGTTTAACTTATAGAACATCGCAATAAAAATCACCTGACAAATTTTTTATCACTTATATCAAATCATTTACAGAACGTGAATATATTTAATCATGGAATATATGAACTATCAATCAAAATAATTACATCATCCAGTAAAATTTTCAGAGACTTTGCGTTTTTCTGGCATGATAAAATTCTCAGGTTAAAGAATAGCAGGAGGCACAAAAAACTTTGCTTGAACTTCGTATCGGCACGCGTGGAAGTCAGCTTGCATTAGCTCAAACTCGAATTATTGCCGAGAAAATATTATGCTCGTATCCTGATGCCAGAATTGAGATTGTCGCGATAAAAACTCAGGGTGATAAAAATATGACTCCATTCAGCTCGGATGTAAATGGGATTAAGGGAATGTTTACGTTTGAGATTGAACAGGCATTATTGAGCGGCGAGATTGATTTTGCGGTCCACAGCCTGAAAGATTTACCGGCCAATACAAAATTTCCGGTTGTTGCGTATTCACAAAGGGGTAATCCGTTTGATGCGCTTGTGCTGAGGATGGAAAGTGTTTTACAGTCTGATGATTTTACGCGGCATACCTTACACTCTCGAAACTTTATGCAGAATATTTCACGTCCTAAGAATTTCACGCAGGAGGCTTCGTGTTCACAGGACTTTTCGCGGCTCCCCTTACACTCGCGAGACTTTACGCAGGACATTTCACACGCAGAGGATTTCACGTGCTCAGCAAAAAATTTTGTCATAGGCTCATCGTCATTGCGTCGACGTTTACAGCTTGAGAGATTATATCCAGACGCAAAAATTATTCCGGTTCGAGGCAACATCAATACGAGGCTTGCTAAACTTGACGACGGTGAATTTTCCGGATTAGTCTTAGCTTCGGCAGGACTTGAACGTTTAGGGCTTGAGAATAGAATTACGAAGATTTTTACGCCTGATGAGATTATGCCCGCACCAGGTCAGGGAATTTTAGCGTGTCAAGGAAGGCCGGACGAGGATTATTATTATCTTGAAGCTGTGAATGATGAATGTTCGCGAGATTGTGCGATTGCTGAGAGGAGTTTTGCGCGTGAGCTTGGGGCAGGATGTAATGTTCCGATTGGAGCTTACGCGGAAATTCTTGATGATGAGAGAATGAGGCTGAGAGGATTATTTATTGATGAACGAACACGGAAATTTTACAGGGGAGAAATTGAAGGCAGACGAGACGAGGCGGAAACGCTTGGGAAAAAGTTAGCAGAGGTGATAATGTCATGATTTATCTTGTTGGTGCCGGGCCTGGAGATTTGGGATTGTTGACGCTGAGAGGCTATGAAGTTCTGAGACGTGCTGACGTTGTGATTTATGACAGGCTCGTCGGTGAGGGGATTTTAGCCTTAATTCCGGCCAATGCAGAAAGAATTGACGCGGGGAAGTCCTCAGGTTCCCACACGCTTTCACAGCGAGAGATTGAAGCTGTCATGATTGAACGCGCACGGGAAAATAAAAATGTCGTTCGTCTTAAGGGAGGCGACCCGTTTTTGTTCGGACGCGGCGGAGAGGAAGCAGAAGCTATCATCAACGCGGGCTTAAAGTTCGAGGTTGTTCCCGGAGTAAGTTCGGCGTTGGCGGTGCCGTCATATTCAGGAATTCCCGTTACTCATAGAGATTATTGCTCGGGAATAAACGTTTTCACGGCTCATGACAAAAATAATCTCATACCTGACTTCACGAACACGACATCAATTTTCTTGATGGGAATATCTCACGCAAAAGAGCTTCAGTATAAATTGATGTTGACGCTTCAACCTGAAACCGAATGCGCAATTATCGAAAACGGCACGACCTCATCACAGCGGACAATCCGAACAAAACTTTGTGAGCTTCATGATGCCGTCGTCAAAAATAATATCAATCCTCCTGCTGTAATTATCGTAGGTAAAACAGCCTCACTAAATCTCGATTGGAGAAATAATCTGCCGCTTCATGACAAACGAATAATCATCACTCGTCCAGAGGAAAGAGCTTCAAAATTGGCCGGAATGTTACGAGATTTAGGAGCTGAAGTAATCTTACTCCCGACTATCAAGACTTCAATAATTCATGACGCGCTTGATAATGCAAATATTTCCGGTTATGACTGGTTAGGTTTCACGAGCGTAACGGGAGTTAATGCGTTCTTTGAGCTTCTTAGTGAGAACAACAGGGATATTCGCGAAATTGGAAACGCCAAAATCGCCGCAATCGGTCAAGCAACGAAAGACGCGCTGAAATCTCACGGATTAAAAGTTGATTACATGCCTGAAATCTTCGACGGAAAACATCTCGCTGAAGGTCTCGCGAAACTTTGCTTACAAAATGCTGGACATAGTGATAATGATGGAACGCCGGAAATTTATGACGGGCAGCATGACGCTGAAGGGCTCGTAAAAATTTGCACGGGAAATTTTATACATGATGAAACACAGAGAAGTTTTGAAAATAGAGATACTGATGAAAACGACGGGAAAAAATCATCAGCTTCAACCGTAAAAATCTTAATGCTCAGGGCCGAAAACGGAACTCCGGAGATTAATAATACTTTCAGAAATTACGGAATTATCGTTAGTGAGATTTGTATTTACCGCACTGATTATGTAAAATTAGTTCACGTTCCAAAGTTTGCAGATAAAATAATTTTTACGAGCTCCTCGACTGTTAAGGGCTTCTGTGCGAGTGTGAATGATATGCGCGAAGTTGAATGCGTGTGTATCGGAGTTCAGACGGCAAAAGAAGCTGAAAGTCAGGGATTTCATAACATCAGGATTGCGGAACAGGCCACTATTGAAAGCGTTGTTGCGGCTTGTACGTGATAAATTATTTCGTTATGGAGGTATCATTTTATGCGTAAAGTTATGTTAGCTTTATTGTTCGTAGCTCTTCTTGCGTGCGTTGCTTATGCTGAGGAGAAATTCGAGAGCACTGTTCTTAACGTCGAAGTCGAGAAGAACCAGATTATGATGTACGAGAATATCCCGTTCCATTCAGGAAAAGAACGCGGCAGTCAGATGTTCTCACTCGCTATGGATATTCTTCAGCCCGACGGTAAAGAGCCTCTCCCGTTAATCGTATTTATCACCGGCGGCGGTTTCATGATGGCTCCCAAGAACAACTGGATTCAGCAGAGAATGAAACTTGCAGAAGCCGGTTACGTCGTTGCAAGCATTGAATATCGTCATGCTCCACTTTCAAAGTTCCCGCTTCCTGTTGAAGATTGCAAACTTGCTATTCGCTGGCTTCGTGCACATGCTGACCAGTACAACATTGACGTTAATCGTGTCGGAGTTCTCGGCAACAGTGCGGGCGGTTATCTTTCGGCGTTCGTGGGCTTAATCAACGACAACAAAGAGTTCGACAAGGGCGATTTTCTTGAATACTCAAGCAACGTTCTGTGCGCGGCTGATATTTTCGGACTTTCCGAGTTAATGAGCATCGGCGATGATTACCCTGAAGAAGTCAGAAAGTTACACGACTCACCGGGCATCACCGAAGCAATGTGGGTAAAGGGAGTTCCTGGTTTCAGCGGCCCGGACGGCGGAGTTAAGGATTTCCCGGAAGAGTCAAAGAAGGCTAGCCCGCTTTATTACGTCAGCGATAAGGCAGTCCCGATGTTATTCATGCACGGCGACAAAGACACGTCAGTATCACCGAGCCAGACAGATAAACTCTATCAGGCATTGAGAGCACAGGGCATCGAGGCGGAGAGATATGTTGTTCCTGGTGCGGCTCACGGCGGAGTTTACTGGGTTCAGGAGCCTGTAATGAAAGTTATGGTTGACTTCTTCGATAAATACCTCAAGAAATAGAAATTTTTTCATGTTTTCAGTCATGTTTTACGTTCCCTCTGTTCATTCGTCCTGAGCAGGGGGAATTTTTTTATGCTTCTCGTATCTCGTTAATCAATTTTTCCATCAAGTTAATAATTCCCGCATCGTTAATCCCTTCGGCCTGCTTGAATAGCAAATACAATCTATCCTTCTGCGGACGCGTCAATTTATCCTCAAGCGCAAGAAATTCACCCCGAATTTTCTTCATCCCTGCCGCAACATTCACACTCTCCCTGCGCCGTAATGCTTCCTTGCTCAGAGCTAAAGCCTTTTTCGCCGCTCCCTTGACAATAACATTCAAATCAACTTCGGGCGAAATGTTCAACTCATCAGCAAAAATTTTTCTCACAATCGGAATATTCGCGCAGCCTCCCGTCAAAATCATTCTCGCAGGCTTATAAACCTTCATTAATCTTTGCGCCGTGTGTGAAGCCCTCTTGACCGTAAAATATATTAGCCTCTCAAAATCTTCGCGCAAAATCTCGATGTTGTGCCAAATTCTTGATTTATTCTCGGACAGGATAATTTTTATTCGCCGGGCTTCTTTCAACGGAGGCTCATCAAGCAATTTTCTCTCACGCAGATATTCAGCAAAAATTTCATCAAATTTATTGCCGCAAATATCGTTAATGTTCACATCTTCAAGAATTTCATCGCCCTCAAGCACGACAATATCACTCTTTGAAGCCCCGAAGTCGTAAACAAGAATTTTTTCATCAGAAGCAAGCTCCCAATTCATGGCCTCATATGCGCTGATAATATTTACGTCCCGAAAGCCCGCAAACTTCGCCTTTACGCTGACTTCATCGCGTTGTCTGGAAGTAAAATTTTCGGGAATTGCAATCACGCACGCAAATATCATGTCGTCAAAAAACGCTTCAGCTTCCTCTCTCAGTGCTAAAACGTCAAAACCTTCAAGCCTCGCAAGGACCCTCGTGCTGAGATAATCGGAATATGCCAGCTTTGAGGCCGAACTTCCTGCGTCAATCCCTACGTTCACATTTGAGCCTGCCGTCGCCATAGCATAGAGCCTTCACTTTCACGATTTCGTTTTTCTCCCCTTCACATTCTGCTTCGATATAATTTCTAGTATATCCCTTATTGTCGCTTTCGATTAAAATTTCAACGTCGGAGTTAATAAATTTTCTCACATAATCTTCATAAAGTTCACGGCCAAGTTTAATTGCCTGAGAGGTTCTGGAGATTTTCACGTCATGTTGAATTTTTCCGGGAAAACTTGCGGCTGGTGTTCCTCGTCGTTCTGAATATGGGAATACATGAACCCGCCCTAATCCTGAAGATTTCATAATGTTCAAAGTGTTCTGAAAGGCATAATCGCCCTCGCCTGGAAATCCGATTAATATATCGCTTGAAATGTGAATTTTATCGCTGATTTTTTTTCGCGCATTATAGCACACATTGACAAATTCACCAGCTTTATAGCCCCGCTTCATCGACGCAAGAATTTCATCATCTCCGCTTTGTAAAGGAAGATGCAAATGATGACAGAATGCCTCACAATCAGCTAACGCATCAAGCAAATTTTCATCAAGACAGAACGGCTCAAGTGAACCTAATCTTAAACGTTTAAGCTCAGAAATTTTTGACACAGCACGGATTAACTCAGCAAGACTTGTATTGATGTCTCGTCCGTAAATCCCTAAGTGAATGCCCGTGAAAATTATCTCCTTCGTTCCGTTGTCGATTAAGCGTTTTATCTCGTCAAGAATATTCTCAATTGGCCTGCTTACTGGTCGGCCTCGCAAGTATGGGATTATGCAGTAAGTACAGAAATGATTACAACCGTCCTGAATTTTCATGAAAGCTCTTGAGTGCATGACAGGTGAATTAATCGCGAGTTCTTCCCATTCCGACGGAGCAAAGATATTCTGAGTTCGTAAATCCTGAAAATTTTTATCACCGTCAATAATCTTTTCCCTCAATATTTCAGGCAGTAAATTTTTCCCCTTGCTTCCGGCCAATATATTAATTCCCATTTCACGCGCTGTGTTTTCATCGAGAGCTTGAGACCAGCACCCGCATACGGCTAAAACTCCGTCATCGCCGAGAAATTTTTTTACACGACGGACCAATTGACGACATTTTTTATCCGCCTCCTGAGTTACTGAACACGTTACGATTACAACACCGTCAATTTCACCTCTCAACTCTTCCGTGATTTCTGCCCCGTAAGACTTGAGAGTTCCGGCGATAAATTCTCCCTCACATAAACTTGATCGACAGCCGAATACGTGAATGAAAATTTTTAGCCCCATGATTTTACAGCTCGGCATCCCCACCAGTCGCCGAATTTCATCTCTTTATCGACTTCAAGCCCTGATGAGTTCATCACAGACAAGAACATATGACTTTCTACGCTGGTCATTCCTGAGAAAATCGCAAATCCTTTAGGCTTCAGCACGCCTTTAACGTCCGGGAGCATTGAGACATTAGGATTTAACAAAATATTTGCCGTGAGAATATTAACCTGACCTTTAAAGCCTTTCAGCAAGTCGCCTACTGATAAATCGCAGACTTTGGGATTAATTCCGTTCAAGTTCATATTTCGTTTGACTTCACTCAGAGTTTCCGGGTCAATGTCTCGTGCAATCGCCGTAGCCGCTCCGAGCTTTAACGCCGAGATGAATAATATTCCCGTTCCTGTTCCGATGTCTAAAATTGTGTCGCCGGTTTTAACGACATCTTCAAGGAGTTCAAGCGCAATCCTCGTACTCTCATGATAGCCGGTTCCGAACGCGCTGGCCGGGTAAATGTAAATCGGGATTCTTCCGGGCAAAATTTTCTCTTTCTCGTGCCAAGGGGCCATAACAACTAAACTTTTTCCAACATTAAGCGGCGGGAAAGCGTCAAAGTGTTGTTTTTCCCAAGGCTGACTGCTCGTTTTATAGCATCGTGTGAGTTCGACGCTCCGAAAATCCGGATCATGAAGAATAAAATCAACTTGGAATAACAACTCATCAATCCCAATTTCACCGTCATAATCTGCCCGCAAAAATAATAGTTTCCGGCCGTAAAAGTCATTCTCCGTGAAGATACATGAACCGACAGCCTCAGTTAATGCCGCGACTGTGCTTAAGATTTCCTCCTGTTGAGACATATTGAAGTCTGAGACTGGAGAGCTGTATTCTATCGTCCACCAGAAATTGTCTTTCTCGCGCTGAGTTTGCCGGTAGCTTTCTAATTCGTCCTGCATGTGAATAAAATTCCTTTGTGTGAAAAATTTTGATTAATTATATGTTAATATCAGCTCAAAATCATTTTAACGGAGAAATCTATCATGAGAAAAATTTTTGTCCTCCTCACGTTGTCATTGTTATTATGTTCATGTTCATATGCTGAGACGCGGGAACAATCCGTTATCAGCGAAGACATTATGACACATGACCAAGAATTAGACACAGCCATTAATCCTGTAAGAACTTCTTCCGAACGCCGCGCAAGGTTTATCTTCATCGGTGATATTATGACACATGACCAGCAATTAGACGCGGCCCGCAATAAGCATAATCCAGAGAGCTACGATTTTTCCCCGCAGTTCCGGAGAGTTAAGCCGTTGCTTGAAGACGCGTTTTTAGTGGGAAATCTCGAAACTGTTTTTGCCGGACGAAGTAAAAAGCTAAGATATGCGGGTTTCCCATTCTTTAACACGCCTGACATACTCGCAGAGCTTTTGAGCAAGGATTTACACGTTGACTTATTAACTCTCGCGAACAATCATATTTTCGATCGTAAGACTTCCGGAGCGCGAAGGACTGTTCAAGTTCTGAACTCGCAAGATATTTGCTGGGTTGGCTTGGGAGTTGATGATGTAGCCTCGAATGATGCCGTTTTGCTTGAGAATGACGGAATACGCGCGGCCTTCATCAATCACACTTATGGGAGCAACGAATGGCCGAAGTCAAAGGACGTTCACTTGAATGTTATATCTTCAGCCGACATCACAAAAAGTTTGGAGCGAGCAAAAAGTTTAAGCCCGGATATTATAATCGCGTGCTTTCACTGGGGCAACGAATATCATTTTTCCCCTAACATTCACCAGAAGAGGGCCGCTGATGTTGCGTTTGATAATGGCGTTGACTTGATAATCGGCACTCATCCTCACGTTTTACAGCCCGTTGAAGTCAGAATTTCCAGTGATGATAAAAAGGTTAAAGCTGTCGCGTGGTCATTGGGAAATTTCGTATCATTCCAGCGGACTTTGCCGAGAGAACGAAGCATAATCTTAGCGGCTGAGTTCGTGAAGAATGATGAAGGAATTACGCGGCTTGTGAAACTTTCAGAGGCTCCGTTGTACGTCATCGCGCCCGGCCAAAAACGAACCGAAGTAACTTATGCCGGAACTGATGAGAAAATTATCGAGAAGTTAGATTTTTCGGGATTGAATAAGTCTCAGCTTAATAACCTTCGGACAATTGGAAAACGAGTTAATGAGTTTCTCGGCGCTCAGAATGAGACTGACGAATACGGGTTTTATACGCTATGGGATGAAAAATCCTTTGACGTTCTGCCGAAAAGTAAACGCCAATCTCCAAAGTGAGACAGGTGTATATATATTTATAAAGAAGCACGATTGATTGATGACTTCTTGACATTTTGCCGGTGAACAACAGAAAATATTTACAACGAGGTGAAAGAAAATTAGCAATTCACATTATTTTGACGAGATTGTTGACATTATCGAACGTTTACGTGCTCCAGGAGGCTGTCCTTGGGACCGAAAACAGACGCTTGAAACTTTACGAACTCCGATAACCGAAGAGGCTTACGAACTCGCTGACGCAATCACGAAGCATGACGTTGATAACATTCGCGAGGAGGCCGGAGATTTATTATTGCAAGTTGTCTTTGTGGCTTCAATCATGAACGAGCAGGGAAAATTTGACATGAAAGACGTTGTGCGGACAATCTGCGATAAGTTAATCCGTCGTCATCCTCACGTCTTCGGAGATGTTAAAGCTGACAACAGCGACGAAGTTTTACGCAACTGGGAGAAAATCAAAGCCGAAGAACGCAAGGAGAAGCACGAAAGCACATCAATTTTAGCCGGAATTCCCGACGGACTGCCGCCATTGCTCAAAGCTAATCGCATTCAGGGAAAAGCCGCTCATGTCGGGTTCGATTGGCCGAAAGGTGATAACACGCTGTTATTCGCGAAACTCGACGAGGAAGTTGGCGAGCTTAAAGATGCCGCAAAAGAGAATGACCCCGAACACTTAGCCGAAGAGTTAGGCGATGTCTTATTCGTTACGGTGAATTTGTCCCGAAGATTAGGCGTTGACCCAGATGCCGCGTTGAACATGGTATGCGATAAGTTCCGTAAACGCTTCGAGATTATGGAACAATGCGCACAGGACGAAGGCAGAAATTTATCGGATTATACGCTTCAGGAACTCGATAAATTCTGGGATAAAGCAAAGGAAATTCTTGCAGGTCATGAATGATAACACGGCGAGAAATTTTTACATATTCACTGAGTATGAGATTTCTCATATATCATGAATGGCAAAATTAACTTCGCTGAATACGAGACATTCCCGACATCATGAACGGCAAAAATTTTTACACGCTTGAATATCACGAGTAATACGCAGGCAAAAATTTTTTACACGCCCGCTGAACTTGATACAAAGCAAAAGAAAACTTGAAAAAGTAAAGTATAATACATAACACATAATCTAATTCCATAAAATTAAAAGGAGAAAATTTTCAATGGCAGGAGAAAAGAAAGTAAGAATTACCGAAACCGGCCTGCGTGATGCTCATCAGTCGTTAATCGCTACGAGAATGCGCACTGATGACATGCTCCCAGTCCTCGAATACATGGACGCGGCAGGTTACTGGGCACTCGAAATGTGGGGAGGAGCAACTTTCGACTCAGCAATGCGCTTCCTTGATGAGGATCCATGGGAGAGACTGAGATTAATTCGTTCACGCGTCAAGAATGCCAAGTTACAGATGCTTTTACGCGGTCAAAACTTAGTCGGTTATCGTCATTACGCCGATGATGTCGTCCGTGAGTTCGTGAAAAGAGCTGTCGGCAACGGAATTGATATTGTCAGATGCTTTGATGCTTTGAACGACTTACGAAACGTTGAAGTTGCCGCTGACCAAGTCAAGAAAGAGGGCGCGCATTTACAGCTTTGCATGAGCTACACACTTTCGCCGGTTCATACGCTTGACTCTTTCGCTGGAATGGCTAAGAGAATGCAGGACATGGGAGCTGACTCAATCGCGATTAAGGACATGGCAGGTTTAATCGGGCCAATGGACTGCGCAAAACTCGTGAAGGCAATCAAAGAGAAAGTTGACATTCCTATTGAGCTTCACAGCCATTACACGACGGGACTTGCGAGCATGGCTTATCTTTCAGGAATTGAGGCCGGAGCAGAGATCGTTGATACGGCAATTTCACCGTTCGCGCTCGGAACAAGTCAGCCTCCTACTGAATCAATCGTTGCGGCTCTCGCTGGTTCGGAATATGACACGGGAATTGAGATTGAAAAACTTCTTCCGATTACGATGCACTTCAAGAAGTTACGCGAGAAGTATAAGGATTTATTACCCGAAATCGCCGGAGTTGACATTAATATTTTGCGTTACCAAATTCCTGGCGGTATGTATTCAAACATGGTCAACCAGTTACGCGAGATGAACGCTCTTGATAAACTCGAAGACGTGTTAAATGAAGTCCCTGTTGTTCGTAAAGCAATGGGCTATCCTCCACTCGTTACGCCTTCAAGCCAGATGGTCGGAACTCAAGCGACAGTGAACGTTTTACGCGGACGCTGGAAGAGTTTCCCGAAAGAAATTCGTCAATATTTCTTAGGGTATTATGGTCAGCCTCCCGCGCCGGTAGATCCGGAAGTTCAGAAAATGGCAATCGGCAAGGAAGAACCTATCACCTGCAGGCCCGGCGAAAAGATTGCTCCGGAAATGGAACAGGCACGAAAAGACGCTCAGCCCTGGATGCTTCAGCCGGAAGACGCTTTGACATGGATTATGTTCCCGCAGGTTGCTAAGGACTTCTTACCCAAGAAATACGCGCGCGCTAACAAACGTGATGTAGGGCTTCAAGCTCAGGCAGCTCCGGAAGCGTACCCTGCATAAGATAAAAACTTGATGGAAATTCCTTTAACGGGAGACGGCTTCGTTCAAGCAAGACTGCTCGGACCTAACGATGAAAATTTCAAGGCGATAGAAGCACGTTACCCGGTTACGTTGTCCATTCATGACGGGGCCGTTAAGATCAGCGGCCCTGATTCTGAACCTGTGAGGATTGTCGGGCATTTAATCCGTGAGCTCGCATCAGTCGCCGAAAAAGAACATGAAATCCATCTTGACGACGTTCGCGCCGCAATGGACGCTCTTGCAGAAGGCCATGAACTTAATCTAAGCTCGCTTTACTCCGAAATAATTTGCACGACAGCACGAGGAAAGCCAATCCGCGCGAAAACTCCAGGCCAGCGCAAATATATTCAGGCAATCCGCGATAATTTTATTCTCTTCGCAACAGGCCCAGCCGGAACCGGTAAAACTTATCTCGCCGTCTGTGAAGCCGTCTCAATGCTCAAAGCCGGAAAAGTTAATCGCGTCGTCCTCGTTCGTCCTGCTGTCGAAGCCGGAGAAAGTTTAGGCTATCTGCCCGGAGACTTGCGCGAGAAAGTTGAACCGTATGTGAGACCTCTTTACGATGCATTTTACGATTTATTATCTCCTGAGAGATTTTCACGTTACGCCGACAAGGGAGTAATTGAGATTGTCCCGTTAGCTTACATGCGAGGCCGAACGCTTAACGAGAGCTTTATAATCCTTGACGAAGCCCAGAACACGACACCAAAACAGATGAAAATGTTCCTGACAAGATTAGGTTTCGGCTCAAAAGCTGTAGTTACCGGCGACATTACACAAGTTGACCTGCCCGGAAGCTCTCAGTCCGGGTTACGAAGCGTGCGCGAAATTCTGAGGGGAATAAAAGGTATCGGCTTTATGGACTTAACGGACGCGGATGTTGTGAGACATGAAATTGTGCAGAAAATTGTTCAGGCATATTCTCGCTACGAACAGGAAAATAAATTATGAGAAAATACGCGTTTTTACGGACTAATGTTGTCAGATATGAATAATTATAATCATGAAACAGTCGCGTGTATTAAGCAAAATTTATCCGGATTTGCTGATAGTGTCATTAGACATGAATGAATATTCTCGCTTTTGATAGGAAAATAAATCATGAAACATAAAACTAAGCCCCGCATTTTACTTCTTTCGGAGCAAAATTTTTTCAGCAAAATTAACTTCAGCTTCTTAATCCAGTATATAGGCCCCGTAATATTTCTACTCATCGCCGGAATTTCTCTCGTCCTCGCTCAATGGGCCGTATTAAATCGTCGCGGTGATAGTTTCGCTGTCGGTGAACCTTCGCCGGAGACGTACAGGGTAATTACCCACATGAGATATGACGATCAGGACTCGGCAGAAGCTCTGCGCTCAATGGTAAGTGAAAGCATCGTAGGCGTAACAGTCCGTGATGTCTCGGCCAAGTCAAGATTACAGCGTAGGCTTGAGACGCTCCAGAACATTAAGGATGTTTCATCAGCAAAAAGTTCGCCTTACCTCTCGTATCTTCCTGAAGCGTTCTTGCGGGTATTCTTGAAGCTGCTTAACGACGACAGGGCAAGAATTATTAATCTGGCGTATCAGGTCGGAAGTTCGTACATTGACAGGCTCGAAGCCGAAAAAGTTTATCGCAACAACACGGCATTGATGACGGCTATATTATGGGAGGAGATTAACAAGTCCGGAGCAATTCAGAGCGACGCAAATTTTGTGTATCAGATTTTGGCGGGACTTGGCAATCTTAATTTCCGAGTTGACGACGATTTGACGGACTTAGCGAGACGCTCGGCAATTCGTGATGTTCCCGTTATAGACAGAAGGCTTGAGCCCGGAGATGTCATTGTTAATCGCGGCGAAATCGTTACGGAACAGACGGCGGCATTATTACGGCTTCAAGGCTACACGGAGGACGTTTTCCCTGTTACTCAGCTTTTCGTCGTGATAACCTGCGTTTTCGTGCTTCCGTTATGGCTTGACATTCTCAAACGCGGAGCGGGCGACCAAAAACCTACATGGTGGCTTGTCGTCTTCATAATAATAGTCGCGTGGTCATGTGAAACTTTCGCGTCTCGTCTGGGAATTAACGGTGCCGGCGTTCTTCCTGCTGTTACGGCTTCGTTCTTATGCATGCAGGATTATCTTGCGTTTTGTTTTGCGTTTATAGCGTCGACTTCGGGAGTTTTCGTTATAACAGGTCAAGCCGTATCAAGCATGATTTTACTCTCAGCCGTCGCAATTTTCGCATCAACGACGGGATTTTATCTCCTGAGAAATTTAGAGTCTCGGCGGCAGGTCTCACGTCGGACATTCGCGATGACGTTCATACTGACAATCCAGAGAATGGCTGTACGCTGGCTTCAGGGGCCGGCTTTCGTCAGGGATAATTTCAGGCTGTTTATCCCGTTAGGCGAGTTCTGGCAGGAAGCAGCATTATTCTTCGTTTATGAAGCTTTCATGACACACATAATGTTGATGCTCTTGCAATATTTCGAGGATTATTTAGGCACGTTGTCAGTCCTCAGCCTCCGCGAGATAAGTCATCCGTCAAATCCTTTACTTCGCGACTTACAGCGGAACGCTCCGGGAACTTACCAGCATTGCATAACGATAGCGACATTGATTGAAGCCGTCGGAATGAAATTAGGAATGGACGTAAATTTGCTCAGAGCAGGAGCGTATTATCACGACATCGGAAAATTGCGTAAACCCTTATTCTTCGTCGAAAATCAGGGAGGCGGAAAAAATACTCATGATGACCTCTCGCCGACTTTAAGCTCAATGGCTATAATCTCACACGTCAAAGACGGCCTCGAACTCGCATGGGAAGCGAAACTCCCGAAGAGAATACGAGACTTCATCGCCGAACATCACGGGACAACCTGCACTCGCTACTTCTACAATAAAGCCGTCGCAATGGGTGAAAAAGTCGAATGGTCGCAGTTCTGTTATCCCGGCCCGAAGCCTCAGACACGAGAGACAGCATTATTGATGATAATAGACTCCGTCGAAGCCGCCGTGAGAGCCGCAAATATCCGTGAACTCGAAGCCGAAGATACTAACGACGGCAAGGGTCATGCAGTCTCAAAGATTGAGCAGATAATTCATCAGGTCATTAACAGCAAAATCAACGAAGCCCAGTTTGACGACGTGAATTTTACCCAGAAAGATTTTGCCACGATTAAGCAGACGTTAAAGTCAGTATTGCTCTCAATGTATCACACACGAAGAGTGAAGAAGATTGAGCGAAAGAAATAAATTGCAATAAATTTATGAAATATGAAAGAGGTTAGTTATTCTTGAAGTTATCTTTGCGCGTTGAAGATTCAGAAGGCGACAGTAACAGCATTTCAGATTATCCGGCTATAGAACGAGTTCTTGAAAAGGAGCTTGCTGAAATTTTCCCTGCTTCAAAAAATTACGAGTTTGCAGAGATCTCATTAACTTTTGCAACTCCTGAAGAAATCCGCGAACTCAACAAGAATTATCGCGGCGTTGATGAACCGACCGACGTATTATCATTTCCATTAATCGAGAATGAACCCGTCGGAATTCCTGAGCTCCCAGTCTTAGCGCTCGGAGACATCGTGATTTGCCCGGAAGAGACTAAACGGCTTCATCCGGAGCTTGCTCCACACGACGGAATATTATTAATGCTTGCTCACTCATTCTTGCATTTACTCGGCTATGACCATGCGAACGAGGACGAGCAAAAAGTTATGTGGGACTTGCAGGAGAAAATTGCGGGCGAGCTGGCGGAGGTGTCAAAGTAATGACGGGAATAATTGCGATATTCTCCATAATAAGCGCGAGAAGTGTTGAACGTGAAATAATCATATCATACTCCAACATGAACACAGAAAAATTCGGAGGCGCTGCGAGATGACGAGAATAATTACATCATTCTTCAAGACCGCATACGCGGCGGCTATGGTATCACGCAGGGGATTTTTCACGGCTGATGCTGGAGGTGTTGAGTAATGGCAGGAATAATCTCAGGTTTCATAATATTATTCTTATTATCGGCATTCTTCAGCGGGGCTGAGACTTCCATAACCGCGACGGGCACGGGAAAACTCCGAACTCTTCAGGAGCAGGGGAAATACAAATTTCTCAACTCAACGTTTCAATGGCTCATCGACGACACTCAAGAGGCCCTGACAGTCTGCTTAATCTCGAACAACGTCGTGAACATCTCGGCTTCAGCGTTAGCATCAAGCGTTGTGCTTCAAATTTTCGGCTCCGGCGCGCTCGTAATCGTCGTTCCTGTGATGACAATCTTAATCGTCATATTCGGTGAAATTCTGCCAAAAAGTGCCGCAATGGTCTACTCCGAAAACGTCTTAATCTTCGCCGCACCGATATTGCGAGTTCTGGCCTTCTTAATCTCTCCCGTCGCGTGGGCAATGAAAAAATGCGTAACCGGCATCGGCTATCTTCTTCATATTGACTTGGGAACTCAGCAGGTTTTCGTTACTCGTGATGAGATCGAACAGGTCGTGAAGATTGGCGAGGAAAGCGGAGCTCTTGAAGCAAGCGAACGCCGAATGATTGACGGGATTATCGACTTCGACGAGACGCGCGTACACGAGATCATGATACCCCGTACTGACATGATAGCTCTTGAGGCCAATGATACGCTCGCCGACGCTGTGAATTTATTTATCGAGCAGGGACATTCACGCGTTCCCGTATACGAGGAAAGCCCGGATAACATCGTCGGAATTCTTTACGTCAAAGATACCCTGAAAAATTTACTCGACGGCGATTTATCCTGTGAAGTCCGCACTCTCTTACGCAAGCCAATCTTCGTGCCTGAGACTATAAGGACAGCCGAAGTTCTCGAAAACATGAGGCGTGAGCATATCCACATCGCTATAATCGTTGACGAATACGGCGGAGTTGCGGGCATCGTTACAATGGAAGATATTCTTGAGCAGATTGTAGGCGAAATTCAGGACGAATACGACGAGGAAGCTCCGGAAATTCAGAAGCTCGAAGACGGCTCATATCTCGTTCAGGGGATTATCAGCCTTGAGGATTTGAGCGAGGCTTTAGGCTCAGAGTTCGAGAGTGAGGACGCTGAAACTTTAGGCGGATTAGTCCTCACGTTGTCGGGAAGTTTTCCTGAGGTCGGCGCTGAGTTCGACTATAACGGATGGCGGATAAAAGTTGTTGAGCTTGAGGATCACAGGATTACGACGCTGAATATGTCCAAAATTGATGATGAACAAGTTGACCAAAACGATTATAACGAGGACGAATAAGACAAAAAAAAATTCCCCCAACTTTTTACGGCTGGGGGTTAACTTTATCGCTTAATTCTTGTCGGTGAACTCGGCATCGACTGTTTCATTGTCATTGCTGGTTGAAGATGAGGCGTTTGACGCGTTCGGATTTGGTCCAGCTGAGGGCCCGGCGTTCTGATAAAGTCTTGTGCCGAACTCCTGAAGCATTTTGTTGAGCTCCTCTTTCCCGGACTTCATGCCAGCTTCGTCGTTTGTCTCGATGGCTTTTTTCAGAGCGTCAACTTTCGCGTTCACACGTCCTTTTTCTTCCGGTGTCATCTTTTCCCCTAAATCGCGCATTAACTTTTCTGCTCCGAAAACTGCTGCGTCGGCTTCGTTGCGG
>JAFTCP010000043.1 GCA_017454625.1 Synergistaceae bacterium | reverse complement strand
CTGTCCTGTCCTGTCCATATTCTTTTGTCTTGATTTAGCGGCCTCAAAATGGGGTGAGACGTTATGAGCCTCATCCTCCAGAAATTCCGGGTATTGAGAAACATGCTGACCCGGCGGCCAATCCTTACGATCTTCGACGTTACGAAACTTTGCAACCAGAGATGCCCGATGTGCAACATCTGGAAGACTGAATCACATGATATGTCCCTAGCTGAAATTGAGAATAAGGCTTGTGAGCTTCAAAAGTTCGGAATAGGCTACGTTTTTCTTCAGGGCGGAGATCCTTTAGTTCGCAAGGACATCAAAGAAATCATTGATATTTTTCTCAAACACGGCATTCATCCGACAGTCATAACCAACGGAATTTTATTAACACCTGAAATTGCAGAGTTTATCGCCTCGCGTCCGTGTAATCTTGCAATCAGCATTGACTCGCTAATTCCTGAACGCTATAAAATTTTGCGCGGAGTTGACACACTTGAACGAGTAATTGCAAATATTGACAGCTTCAAACATCTTCACAGGAAACACAAAGGCAACTGGTCAATCACTACAACTGTTACGAAGATGACGGAACTTAACGACGTAATTAACATCATGAATTTTGCTTCAGAGCGCGGCTTCATGTATGCAATCCGGCCTTATATAACCGTGAGCGGAACAGCGGGCCGAAAAGATGAAAACTTGCTTTATGAAGTCGGCGATGTCCTTGAAATTTTTGACTTCATGCTCAAGAAAGCCAGACGAGAAAATTATCTTGCCTCACTAATTTACGAGGAACATATCAAGTACATCAAGGGTGAGCCTATGCCTGAGTGTGATGCCGCAAAATATTCATTCCTTATGAAGGAGACAGGCGAGATTGCTCCGTGTATTGAGTTCCCGAATTTACCTGTTGAGCTTGATAATTTCCGGGACTGTCAGAAGAAATATTGTGAGAAATTCAGGGTTTGCAATGAGAATACTCCGTGTTTTTATGGCTGTACTCGTGAAGTTGGCTTTTTATGGCGCAAAAAATGGAAGGCTCTAGCTCATATCGGCCTTATTATCTCGCAGATGATAAAATACGGGAATTTTCTATAATGAAGAAGTATTTTGCTCTGCTTCGTGTCAGTCATTACGTCAAGAATTTCATAATTTTTCTACCGGCAATGCTGACGTTTCAGCTCAGAAATCCTGACGTATTGACTGCGAACATTAAGGGATTTATGATTTTCTCGCTGACAGCATCAATAATTTACATCCTCAACGACATTAAAGATTTGGACTCGGACCGTCGGCATCCGTTGAAATGTTCACGTCCGATTGCTTCGGGGAAAATTTCCGTGCGTCAGGCCGTATTTGCTATGATAATCTTAGCTTTGAGCGTGTTAATCTTGTGGCGGAGCGTAAATTTTGCATATGATTTTATAGCTTGGCCGGTAATATATTTCGTTCTCAACGTCATGTACAGTTTTAAATTGAAGAATATTCCGCTGCTTGATGTGTGTATTTTGTCGTCGTGTTACGTAATTCGTTTGCTGTATGGAGCTTCAATCAGCGCGGCACAAGTTTCAAATTGGATGTCATTAACTATGATGTCGGCTTCGTTCTTCATGGGCTTCGGAAAAAGACGCAATGAATTTTTACAGTACGGGAAATCAATGCGCAAGAGCCTGAACGGATATTCTGAGAAATTCCTTGATAAATCGCTTCAGATAACTTTGACTTCATCGATAATATTTTATTCCCTGATGTGTGCGGATAATAATACAGCGGTTATGCAATCCGGAGTAAATTTGCTCTGGACTGTTCCGATTGTTACGGTTATATGCCTGCGTTATTTAATGCTCGTTGAGGATGATAAATGCGACGGGGATCCGACCTCTGTAATTCTACGGGATAAGATTTTGACTTTGCTTTGTTTGGGTTATATCTTGAGCGTAATAATTTTGCTGTATATCCCCCTGCCTTGATGACAAGGGGACGTTTTATTTAATAACTGTTCACAGCCCCGTATTGAGCTTGCTCGCGAGTGAAACCTTCGATAGAAATAAGATGTTCGATTAAAACATTTCGTGAAAGTTTCATGACACTGAGATATTCTGTAGCTTTTTTCAAAGCCTGTTCATTCCAGTCAGCTCCGCAGT
>JAFTCP010000042.1 GCA_017454625.1 Synergistaceae bacterium | reverse complement strand
GTTGCTGGCTTTCATTCCGTTTGTGGAGGCTTTGAGCTTGCCGGGATTTTCTTTAGCGAAGTTCACGAGTTCTTCAAGCGTGTTAAACGGTGAATTTTTCGCGACCATGACCATTGAAGTCTCGTTGACGTGGTTGCAAATGGGGATAAAATCATCAATCTTGTAATCTCCGAGCTGTTCAACGATATTTGAGCATAAAGTCGGAAGATTTACGAAGCCCAGAGTGTAGCCGTCAGGTCTGGCCTGTGAGAGTGCCGTCCAGCCGATTGAGCCTGAGCCGCCTTCGAGGTTCTGAATTACGATTGTCCGGCCAATTTTCTCTGTTGCAAACTTTGAGAGAACTCGCGCGGTGTTGTCAGTTCCTGAGCCTGCTTTGTAAGCGACGATGATCGTAACGTTTTTCTTCGGGGCCCAAGCGAAAGCGCAAGAAGCCGCAAGGATAACAACAAGAACAGCAAGAATAAATTTCTTCATGAGAATATCACCTCGTGTAAAATTTTATTAAATGTGAAAATTATATCTCAACTAAGCGTGATAAAGTTTTATAAAAAGTTATAATGTCAGAATAATTTATTCAGGAGGCAAATCATGGGAGTATTAAAACACTATAAATCTCTTTTACCAATAACAGAAGCTACACCGAACGTTAATCTTGAAGAGGGAATGACACCATTAATCTTTCTTCCGAGAGTGAGCGCGAGGCTTGGAATTAATCTTTACGGAAAATTTGAGGGCTGTAATCCTTCGGGTTCGTTCAAAGATAGAGGAATGGTCTTAGCGGTTGCAAAGGCATTAGAAGAGGGAAAACGAGCGATAATCTGTGCGTCAACCGGTAACACTTCAGCTTCGGCGGCGGCTTATGCGGCATCACAAGGAATTCCTTGCTTCGTCTTGTTGCCAGCGGGAAAAGTTGCACTCGGAAAATTGGCCCAAGCATTAATGTACGGAGCAAAAGTTATCGCGGTCAAAGGAAATTTCGACAGAGCTTTAGAGTTAGCGCGTGAAGGTGCGAACAAAACAGGCTGTGCAATGGTGAACTCCGTAAATCCTTATAGATTAATCGGCCAGCGTTCGGGAGCTTGGGAAATTTGCGACGTTCTGGGAAAAGCTCCGGATTGGCACGCAATACCTGTAGGGAATGCCGGGAATATTTCAGCTTACTGGGCAGGTTACAACGAGTATAAGAAGATTGGCAAGATTAACACGCTTCCAAGAATGATGGGATTTCAGGCGGAAGGTGCGGCACCTCTCGTGTTCAATAAGCCGTGTCCTAACCCTGAGACGATAGCGACGGCAATTAGAATTGGAAATCCTGTAAGTGCTCATTTGGCGCGTGCGGCTGTGAGTGAGTCCAACGGTGAATTTAACTCAGTAACTGACGAACAAATTCTTGAGGCTCAGAGAATTTTAGCGGCTGAAGGAGGAGTTTTCGCCGAACCCGCTTCATGCGCACCATTGGCCGGATTGATTAAGCTGAAGGGTCAGGGGAAATTGCCGGAAGGAATAACCGTAACTATGATTTTAACGGGCAACGGCTTAAAAGATCCGGATACGGCGATGTCCCAAGTTGGAAGGCCGATTGAGATTAATGATACGCTCGAAGACTTGATGAGGGTATTAGAGAGAAAATGATACGTCTGAAAGTTCCAGCAACGACGGCGAATTTAGGCTCTGGCTTCGACACTCTCGGAATGGCTTTGAGCCTCTACAACATTTTCACGGTCAAAGAAATTTTACCCGAAGGAGAATACACTTGCGAGATTTCCGGTGAGGGCGTTGATGAGCTGAAAGAAGCGAGAAAAAATATGCTCGTTACGAGTTACATTAAGGCCTGCAATGAATGGAATTTGCCGGTTCAAGGTTTTGCTTTCGAGAGCTGTAATGCTGTCCCGTTAAATCGCGGGCTTGGGAGTTCTTCAACTGCTGTTGTCGCCGGCGTAGTAATCGCTAACGTTCTGAACGGCTCAAAATTTCCTGAGAGTGAATTGTTGCGAGTGATGACGAAGATTGAGGGCCATCCTGATAACGTCGTGCCTTGTTACATCGGAGGAATGACGGTTTCATGCTGGGACGGTGAAAATCTGCGTTATGTCCGGCTTCCTGCGTTACCAAATGACTTGAACGTGATTGCGGCTGTCCCGGATTTTCAGGTTCACACGGAGGACGCAAGAAAGATTTTGCCTGAGAGTGTGCCGTTCAAAGATGCTGTGTTTAATGTCAGTCATGCAAGTATTTTGTGCGCGGCTTGGGCAATGGGACGCTGGGATTTGCTCCGGGTAGGAATGGAAGACAGACTTCATCAGCCTCATCGTGCGAAATTATTTCCAGGAACAACAGGAGAAAAATTCTTCAGCGAGATCTCAAATCATCCGGATTGTGTAGCTAATGCGATTTCAGGTTCAGGGCCTACGATGATTGCGATTGTTCACGGAAAAGCCGGTAAACTTTCTGAGGCTATGTGCAGGATTTTCACGGACGGCGGAGCGGCTTCTCACTTCTTCGTCTTAAATTGTGCAAGCTCAGGGACCGTTATCGAGTAATAACAAAGTCGGCATTTGCTCCCACCCACCCGCCCGCAAATGCCGACTATTCCCACTTGTCAGTCTTGTAAATCAAATGAATAAACCTGCTGCTTATTGCTGATCCTGGAAATCTCTTAGACATTTCGGGATTGTAAGTTAAAGTTATCGTTGTATATCTGTCAGGAGTCCAAACATTTTGGAGCATAATTTTCCCTTTTGAGCGAGTATTAGCCGTCGGCCTTTCGTTCCCTGAACCGTAAGCCGCGTTAAATCCCTTCTGTAATGCCTCATAAAATTTCTGGTCAAACTCTTTATCGCCTAAACTCTGGAGATATACGGCTTTGAATTTCAGCAGCTTATTCTTGTGAAAGTTGAAGACGAACATAGCCGGATAACCCTCAAAATATCCTTCCATTGTTAAGCTCTCTTTGCGCGGAATTGTCGTTTTTGCTCCGCTGTTCTCCATTCGTTTCTGAGTTCGCGCGAAAGTATGACCAAACGGAAGAGACATAAAAGCATCTGAGCTGTTAGAGGCCGCGAATGCAGGAGTTGAGAGAATTAATAATATCAGCACGCACAAAAATTTTCTCATTATCAGAACTCCCATTCAAGATATTTCGCGCTTTGTGCTTCGTTCCCGCTTCCTTCCGAGAAAAACGCCCGGTAAGTCCTCGATGAATGCCGCTTAATCCTCGCCTTCAATAATTCAGCCCTCGCTATAACTTTATAATTCTTGTCAAGAAATAACATCGTGCCGCCGAAATTTACGTTATATTTTGTGCTGTTGTGTATCGTAACGTTCAGGCTCTTGAAGCTGTAATTTATGCTCCCATATGATAAGCCGTTTTTGCCCCTGATTGCTCCGTTTTTGATGACAGCCTCAGAAATTCCGGCCAATAACAAAATGCTCATGATTAGGCATAAACAAGAAAATTTATATCTTTTCATGTTGACGCATTCGGCTAGGTTTGAGATTGCTAAAAAATTTTTACGTCCCTTCACTCTGACAATATCAGCCAAATTCGAGATTAAATCGATAAAGCAAAATTTACACTTCTTCCACAAAATAGCGAATTTCTGAACGACAGCCCGGCAAATGTCAACAAAAAAAAATTTACGTCGTTTCACGCTGATACTCTCGGCCAAGTTCGAGATTAAGCCAAGAAAAGAAAATTTATGTCTCAAAATTTCAACGCTCCCTGTGAAAATAATAATGTAGAAATTATATCAGCAAGGAGTTTTATATTTTGCCCGAACATTCACGCCCGCCGTTCTTTCCTATGATGATGGACTTGCAGGCTAAGAAAATCTTAATCATCGGCGGAGGTCATATTGCTTCCAGACGTGCGAGAACATTAATAACCTGCGGCGCGAAACTTGTCGCGATAAGCCCCGTTTTCAGCGAGAATTTCCCGGACGAAGCCCATAAAATCTTCCGAGAGTTTCAGCCCGAAGACATAAGCGAAAATTTTACGTTTGTGATTGCGGCGACGAATAAACGCGAGGTTAATAGCCTAGTTCATGACTTAGCCAACGCAAAAAATATTCCCGTGAATGTCGCTGATTGTCAAGATGAATGCGATTTCTTTTTCCCGTCATTGATAAATTTTGAAAATGTCAGCGTGTCCGTGAACAGCGCAGGAATTTCCAGCAAGTTGACGCATAAACTTTCTGAGCGATTGCGTGAGGTCTGGCCAAAATGGGTAAAACTTGAACGGGAAAAAATTTAGTAAAATTCTCGCACTCAAAACTCAATAAATACGCTGAATGCCTGATTTTTACTGTGTTATAATAGCCGCATTCAGAAACATGTAAAACTTAGAGCGTGATTAAGTAATTTATATTAATTCTATGTATGCTATAATACGTAGTGTCCAAACTCAAAGATTTTACAATTTAGATTTAGAAGGTATCAAAAATTTAGCATGTCGTAGATTATCATATTTATTTATAATTGCGCGGCAGGTCGGGAGGAATCGTTTTTGAGATCAGATCGTGAACCAATACGGGACTTTGTGCCTTCCAAAAGGGACAAAGCTAATTCTCGCAACAAGAAACGTGCAGGAGTTTCATTAGGCTTCTGCTGGGCATTCGGTGTAGTTGTATGCGTAACGTTCGGGCTAGCCTCGTTCTTAATGTATTCAGCTGGACATTTTAAAAGTTTTTCGTCGAACGGAGGAGTTAATCCAGCTTGGGGAGGCAGCGAAGGCGAGGAAAATTTCACTTCTACAAGCGGCTTAATTCACGTCGAAGTTACTGAACTCGAAGATGCCAAGCTCAAAAACGAGAATAATTATGCTCAAGTCAGAAAAAATTCAATCGAAGAATTCGGGCCGCTTCCTAAATATCTTTCGGACTATGAGAACATAATATTGAGCGTTCACGAAAACGGCAAGGATCTTCCTAAAAATGAGGACGACGAAGAAGAGGAAGATATTGAACTAGCCGAAGTTGTGCAGATTGAAGTTGAAGATAGTTCCAATAAAATCGAACTCGTTGAACAAGGCCCCGCATGGACTGAACATATCGTAAAAGAAGGCGAAACCCTATCGGACATAGCAGAAGAACACGGAAATATTACGGTTCAGGACATTTTACAGGCTAACGGTCTCAAAGACGCAAACAGAATATCAGCCAATCAGTTATTGTTCATCCCTAATGATCCCAGCAAAATCGAAGACACTCTAGATGAAGTTCGCACACGTCAAATGAGAGTTGCCTCGACAAAGGAAGTAATCGAACCCATCAAGACAAAATCCTACGTCGTTGTTCAAGGCGATTCTCTCTGGTCAATTGCTAACTCACAGGGCGTTGAACTCGATACGATCATAGGGAGCAACAAGTTCAAGACTTCTGCGAGATTAAGGCCGGGCGCAATATTAAGAATTCCCAACCAGGACGGAATTTTTTACGTCTTAAAAAAGGATGAGAAGATCGAAGATGTCAGCAAGCGTTACGGCGTGAAAATGAGCAAAATTCGTGCGGTTAATGTCAATCTCGATGTCGCAAAACTGAAAACAGGAGACGAAGTATTTTTACCCGGCGCAAGACCTGACGGATTAGTTGAGCATAAAGAAGCTCCGAAAGCTGCAGAAGTCAAGAAAGCCGCTCCAGCCCCAGCCGCAAAGACCGTAAAACAGCCTGTGAAGCAAGTCGCAAAGACTGAGACGAAGAATATTAAGCCTCAGCGCGGAGAAGTCGCAGTTAGAACTTCAGGTTTGAGATGGCCGTTAATGGGAAGAATTAACAGCCCGTTCGGTTGGAGACAGCATCCGATTACGAAGCGCAAAGATTTCCATACAGGAATTGACATCAAGGGCAATCGCGGAGATCCAATCAAAGCGGCAGGGTCAGGAAAAGTCGTATATTCCGGCTGGATGGGAGGTTACGGAAAAGTTATCGTAATCGAGCACTCAAACGGTCAATCAACGCTTTATGCTCATTGCCAGACGTTATTAGCAGGAAAAGGAAATAATGTTTCGTCAGGCTCATTAATCGCAAAAGTCGGCACAACAGGACGCTCAACAGGCCCGCACTTACATTTTGAAGTCAGGAACGGAAGCAGTCCGGTAAATCCGATAAAATACCTGAGCAGATAAAAAATTGTTTCATCAGGTTAAAAGTCGGCTTCACAGGCCCGTATCTTAGGTTAGAAATGGAAGCGGCTGTAAATCTGAATGGATAATAATTAAAGGAGTAAAAATTTCATCATAAACAACATGTCAAAATTTGTATTTGTAACAGGCGGAGTAGTTTCATCATTAGGCAAGGGAATAACAGCCGGTTCAATCGGTACGCTCCTCAAGAAACGCGGGCTTAAAGTTTCGATTTTGAAGATTGACCCGTATTTAAATGTTGATGCCGGGACAATGAACCCGTTTCAGCACGGTGAAGTTTTTGTTACTGACGACGGAGCCGAGACGGATTTAGACTTGGGACATTATGAGCGTTTTATTGATGTCTCGTTGAGCGAGAAAAACTCAATCACAACCGGCAAAATTTACTCTAGCGTAATCAAGAAGGAACGCAGGGGAGATTATCTCGGCGGAACTGTTCAGGTAATCCCTCACATTACGAATGACATTCAGGATAGAATTATTCGTGCTGGCGAGGGGCTTGACGTTTTAATCGTCGAGATTGGTGGAACCGTCGGAGATATTGAGGGCCAGCCGTTCCTTGAAGCAATCAGACAGATGGCCGTGCGCGTTGGACGTGAAAATGTCGTGTACTGTCATGTTACGTTAATTCCCTATCTTGAAGCCGCAAAGGAACTAAAAACTAAACCGACCCAGCACAGCGTCCAGGAGTTACGAAGAATAGGAATACTCCCGAATATTCTCGTATGCAGGACAAGCCGCGCTATGGATCAGGGCATGAAGAACAAAATTGCTCTGTTCTGTGATGTCCCGCCCGAAGCTGTTATTGAAGTCCGTGATGAACCGACAATTTACAATGTTCCCGTAGCTCTGCATAAACAGGGCCTCGATGACTTGATATTAAAAAATTTGGGGATTAAACCTGAGAATGAGCCGGATTTATCTGACTGGTTAAGAGTTGTTGATAGATATATGAACTCGCCCGAAGAGGTCAAAATTGCTTTGGTCGGAAAATATGTTCAACATAAGGATGCGTATTTGAGCGTCGTTGAGGCTCTTCATCACGGCGGAATTTCTCAGGGCGTGCGTGTGAATATAATCTCGGTCGAGGCTGAGGATTTAGAGAACGGGAAAGCTGACGAGATATTAAAGTTTGCTGACGGCGTATTAATTCCCGGAGGCTTCGGAGTTCGCGGAGTTGAAGGTATGATTGAGGCCGCAAAGTTCGCTCGTGAAAATAACGTTCCATTGTTCGGAATTTGCTTAGGAATGCAGATGATGGTCGTCGAGTTCGCACGTAACGTTTGCAAGCTCCATGATGCTCACAGCAAGGAGATGAACCCCGCGACAATTCACCCCGTAATTCACTTAATGGAGGAACAGGAGAACTTACACGACTTAGGCGGAACAATGAGGCTCGGAGCTTATCCATGCGACTTGGCCGAAGGAACGAAATCCGCAAAAGTTTATGGTGAGCTGAAAATTTCCGAGAGACACAGACACCGTTACGAGTTCAATAATGCCTACCGTGAGCGTCTCGAAAATTGCGGGCTAAAAATCGCTGGCATATGCACCGAACGTGATTTAGTCGAGATCGTCGAGCTTCCGGAGCATATCTGGTACATCGGCGGCCAATTTCACGGAGAATACAAATCAAGACCGACAAAACCGCACCCGTTATTCGACGGATTTATCAATGCGGCTATGACTTACATGCGAAACAGAGCAAAGGAGGCTTAAAACTTGAAGGCAATAAAACTTTTGCTGATAATAATTTTTGTGCTGACGGCTTCGGCTTGTTTTGCTTCGGAAGCTGTTACGGACCCGGATATTAATGCGGGTTCTTCGCGTCAGATGATGGAACAAATCGAAAAGTTGATTTACGGTTTCACTTCTCAGGGGGGATTAATCGACAGGCTCACGAAAGTTGAAGAGGATTTATTCGGTCGAAGCCTGCCCGGAACAATCGCAGAAAGACACGCGGCAATCCTTAACTTTCTTGACGTTGGAACTGACGAACAGCCCTCAATGATGTTCAAGCTCGGAGTTGCAGAGTGGGTTGTTGACAAGAAGATTAGAGCTTCTGAGGCCGCATCAAAACGTCTTGAGGATTTAGAAGTCAACTTAACAGGAGCTTCACGTCAGGGAAATCCTATTGTAATGAGAGTTGAAAGTTTATTAGCCACATTGTTAATGGACCCCGTAACCTCTCAGCCCGTTATGATTCCGGCAAATACGACGATGAAATTTCGCTTTATGGACGAGTTAAGCCCCGCAAAATCTCAAGTCGGCGATTATGTCAGATTGGAACTCACGAATGATTTAATCGTTAATCAATGTCTTGTTGCTCCGGCTGGTTCGTTGTTGATTACGGAAGTTCGCGAGGTGAAGCGTCCGAGAATGTTCGGAATTCCCGGAGAAGTCAGATTAGCTTTCAGTGAGTTAAAGCCGCTTGGACCTCAGAGACCGCCCGTTTTCGTTGGAGATGCCGCACAAAGCGCAATACGAAATGCCCGCAAAACTGGTGAACGCGGTGAAGGTGCTGTAATCGGTGCTGGTGCTGTAAGTTTGGCAGGAGCAGCATTGTTAGGGCCTGTTGGACTTGTCAGCGGAGTTTTCATTCGCGGAAACTCGATAAAAATTCCGGCAGGTTCAGTTACTTTTGTCCAGACTTCAGGAGATTTCGGCGTTTCAGCTTATCCAATCCCCGAAACTTTGCAGGTCAACACGAACAACATAACGAGTTCACAACCTGACACGAATAATAACACTTCTGATTATTCGCAGGCATTACAGACAGACCCAAATCGCGACATAATTATCAAACGCAACGTTTTCCAGAATAATTATGATACTCCGGCGAGTTCGCCAGCCGCTAACAATAACACAAACACAGGAGGAGACTTTGAATTACCGCCTGAACAGTCGATTAATTAGACTTAGAAATTTATTACCCGTTGTGATTTTTGCGGCGGGTATTTTTTTTGCGCACGTTTTTTACGCTCATGCCGCCGAGATTTCCCCGTTTGACGAGACAGTGAGATTACTTGAGCGTTGGACAAGTTCACATTGGGGGCAGGATTGCTTTGTTTGGGTTGTTCATTATCCTGAAGAAATCGCTGATGCGTGGGCAAATTCGGAGGCTCTGCGTTCCGGGATGAATGACGATGAGCGCGAACGTTTCAGAAAAAATTTTGTCAATGAGCTTGAACTCGATAAATCTGAAACTTTCTTAGTCAGCATTTATTCATTTGGAGGCCGTCCCGTTAATTTATCGCCTGTCAAAGAAAATATCTCATTATTGGCCTCAACAGGAGAACGAATAAAGCCCTCACGTTATGACAGCGCGCTTGATTATCCTTCGGGCGGAGTTGTTCAAGGTCTCGTGTTTTTCCCGAAGCAGAGTAACAAGGATTATATTATCGGCATTAAGGGAATGGGAAGCAGTGAGAGAATATTTTCATTTGCTCCCCCTGAAATCCAGCCTGCTCCAGAAAAAACAGCCAAGAAAGAGGAGAAGAAATCCGAAGTTGTAGTCGTAAATCTTCCCAAGAAACAGCCGGCGAAAAAAGCTACTCCCAAGAAAGAAGAAGTTGTTGTGCCTCCTCCGCCCCCTCAAATTCCAGCAAGGCCGATTACTCCGCTGTTCCGTGAAAAATCAAGCGACATTGATGATTTTGCGCGCTCAATTCGAGATGGGAATAATCAGACACAAACGAACGCTTCATCTTCAAGCTCACAAACTCAAAGACAAAGCAACATTGATAATGCATACGTAAGCCGTGAAAGCGTTCTGCGAAAATTTTTATCACTCTGGGCAGCAAATTCACCTAATGAGATGTATGATATGTTATCTGAAAGCTCGAAAAAGTTAATCTCTCGGCAGAATTTCGCAAAGGAAGTAAATAAATCAGATGTTCGTGAAGGATTGAAGAGTGATTACAAAATCGACTGGATAGGTGAGGAACGCGCAAAAGTCATCATGACAAGAAAAACTTTGATATTTAAGTCCGTAATAACTCGCACGCTTGGGATTACTCGTGAAGGTTCTTCGTGGCGTATAGTCTGGTAATATCATGAAAATCTCGCGCACAAAAATTCTCATGGGGCTTCTCTTCATATTCCTAGTAATCATCGTTGAATATGCCCGCCGTGATATGAACTTGGACGTTGATTTGCTTCGTGAAAGTTTGATGAAAATTCCCGGCCTCGTCATGGAAAATATCAGCATGTCCCGTGAAATTTCAGGAGATATGTGGCGTGTGAAAATCCCTTATCTCGAACAGGAAGGAAATACAGCACACGTAAAATCCATTGACATTAAGCGTGAAATCAGCGGCGACAATCGCGAATGGACATTTTTCGGCCAATCCGGAATTTATTCACACGATGAAAAGACCGCAAGCATCAATAATTTAACGGGAAAACTTGAGACGCAAGATAGAACCTGGACGCTTGAGAGCAAAAAATTAAACTGGGCAGAAAAATATAACACGTTCTATTTTTCCGACGGCATTAAAATTTATGATGAAGAATTTTCACTTGACGCACCAAATGCAAGCATGGATAACAGCGGCGTGATATTATTACAGCAAGGAGGCGTAATTCGATGGGTAAGACCATTAAAGCGATAATAATTTTCACACTGTTAATCATAAACTCACAAAAAATATTTGCCGCTGACTTTGAGGATTATTACGATGATACCGAAGAAGTTCAACAGGAAAATACTGTACCTGAGCGCGTAACTCTTAATGCTAATCGTGTGTCATTCAACGACGAAACCGGCCATGCTTTAGCTGAAGGCAACGCAATTCTCACGTATCAGGACACAACCATAATGGCCGAACGAATTGAATATGACGCTGACACTCAGAAAGTTCAAGCAATGCCGCTTCCAGGTCAGCAGATTATCTTGACAAACAGCTCACGAACTCTAAAAGGCGACAAGCTCGATTATGATTTGAACAGCCGCGAGGGAATTTTGACGGGAGCAGGAACTCAATTACCAATTGGCGAGGACGGCGGAATTCTTTACGTTTACGGAAGCGAGATTGACGTAATCCCTTGGGGGCTTGCTGTTGAACGCGGACTTGTTAAGGGAAACCCTGAGGATTATTTAATTCAGTGGCGTGATGTAATTCTTACGACTTGCGCGCTTGAGCATCCTCATTACAGGCTTGAATCGAAAAATATAACTTTCATTCCAGGAAAAAAAGTTACAGCTCACAGGCCGAGAGTTTATTTAGGCAATACGTATTTATTCACATCTCCGCTTGATTATGTCGTTCAACTTAAGCGTAAAGCCGTGCAGTATTCTTTTCTGCCGTATTTCCGTAAAAGTGAGACAAGAGGAACTGGCGGAGGGATTACCGGCTCAATCGGCTGGGATACGGGTTCAGCATCGCTGGGAGTTTCTTACATGGATAAAGCAGGTTTTGAGTTCATGTTTGAGATTGAACAGGAGCTAAATAAAGATTTCTCGATATTGGCCGGAGTTGAACATTCATGGGACGATTTATGGGACGAGCGAGTGTGGAGACCTTACGCGGCTTTGCTTTATTCACATAACGGCTGGGATGCGCGCTTAAACTGGAGCAGGAATGAATACATAACCGACCAGAAAGACAGCAGCGAAGAGTTCAAGGGGAGATTAGATCGTCGTCCTGAGTTTACCGTGTGGGCCCCTTGGTTCAAAAGTTCAAGTAATTCATGGGCAAGAATTTTCGCGGCTTATGCCAGCTTCAAGGAGACTTTGTACGGAAATTCTGAAGGTGAAGTTACGGCGCGTTACGGCTTGGGCTTTCGGAATTATTACGAGCGGAAAATCGGCGACGTTGAGTTTTTCTCTGACAGTGAAGGTGCTTCTTGGTTTTATGACCGTGAAGATGCTGACCAGGAAATGCTGAGGAGTTTTACGGGATTACGTTATAAAATAGGAGCGTTTGAACTCGGAACAGGCTACGAACGTCAATATGTCTGGGGTGAAAGTCCTATGCATTGGGACGCTTACCGTGAACGCGAGCGAATACATCAAAAAATTCGTTTCCCTTTGGGGCGTGAAGTTTATACGTCGTTCAGGGGAAGTTATGACTTGGACGAAAGCATGATTGACGAGATGAATTACAGCCTTCAATGGATTACGGACTGCATGGTCTGGGATTTGCATTACAAGGACGACAGGACTTCGGGAAGCGACGACGAAATTGGATTATCATTATTCATTCGGGCATTTCCTGATAGAGAAGCGTCGTTTGGTCAAAGCCTGAATAAAGATCCATTTGACAGGCCGAGAGAAGTTCCGAAAGATAAATAATAGAAAGCTAATTAGAAAGTTGGTAGAAAGTTTTTATGATTAAGTTATGCTACATTGACGGCCAATTTGTTAAGCCGGAGGACGCGAAATTACCCCTTTCAGATTTAATTATTCAGCGCGGAGTTGGAGTATTTGAGGCTTTTGCATCGTTCAACTTGAAACCCTTAATGCTCACTCCTCACATGACGCGTTTTGTTGCAAGCGCGAAGGCTTCAGGGATTGCGAATATTCCCGATGTTGAGTTCATGAAGAAGATTGTTCATGAGGGAATTGCGAAGGTCGGCCATGACGTAAGAATTAGGACATTTTTAACCGGCGGAGATTATTTTGACGCTGAGAAGGGATATTTTCCAGAGCCGAGATTTTTCGTAATTTTCGACGAGGCAGGATTAATCACTCCCGAAGAGCGCGAACACGGAGTAATTCTTGAGCCTGTTTCGTTTGGACGCGATAATCCGGAAGTTAAGAGCGTTGATTACAGAGCGACGTACAAGATGCCTGCCGGAGCGTATGAAATTCTTTACTGCCCGAATGGTGAGATAACCGAAGGCGGACATAGTAATTTCTTCCTTGTGTTGCAAGACGGAACCATTGTTACAGCTCCTTTAAGCCGTGTCCTGAAGGGAACGACAAGAAGCATAATAATTGAGCTTGCCAGGCAGGAAGGAATTAACATTGAGGAACGCTGCCCGTTATGGTCTGAGCTTACGAGTGCGACAGAAGCGTTCGTAACAGGGAGCATCAAGATGGTTGTACCTGTTGTGAAAATCGGCGGAATTACGATCGGCGACGGTAAACCTGGAAAGATTACACGCAAACTCTTTGAACTTTACACGAAGTATTTAGAGCGTTGGCTTGAATAAAAATTTTCCCGCGCTTGGGTTTTGGGGGTGGGCGGGCGGGTTCCGACCGTAG
>JAFTCP010000041.1 GCA_017454625.1 Synergistaceae bacterium | reverse complement strand
GCATTAGTGAAAATCCTGCTCGTTCTCCGCCGTCTTTAATAATTTTATGTAATTTACCCGCATGGGGTTTTCTCGTTTCATTCACAATTTCGGAGTAAGTGATTAATTACTTTAGCATAAAACGTAAAAAATATTGATTTAATTATGAAAAATTTCATGAACAAATAAAAATTGCAGAATAAAAAAGTTCCCCCTGTATATAATTGCACAAGGGGATAGCGTGAGGACGATAATAAAACTCGTCGAAGCCATAACCAACCTCATACGAGCGATAACGTATCTCATCCTTGAAATCAAACGCTAATTATGCACCATTCACGAAATTTTCTCAGACGTTATATAATTTCTCTATCCATTTAATACTTTCATGAAGGAGGAAAATTCTATCATGATGAAATATCTTCAGAAAATTGGCCGCTCGTTAATGCTTCCGGTTGCTTGTCTTCCTGCCGCCGGAATACTTTACGGAATAGGTTACTGGCTCGATCCTGTCGGCTGGGGCTCAAACAGTCTTGCTTCGGCTTTTTGCATCAAGGCAGCTTCAGCGATAATCGACCAGATCCCAATTTTATTTGCTCTCGGTGTCTCAATCGGAATGGCTTCTGACAGAGACGGAACTCCTGCGCTTGCCGGCCTCGTTTCGTGGCTGATGATTACAACTCTTCTTTCAAGCAATGCTATAGCAATGTACACGAAAGTTGACGTTTCACAAGTTCCGGCGGCATTCGGGAAAATTCAGAACGCCTTCATAGGAATTTTAGCGGGATTAATCGGAGCAGGATGTTACAACAAGTTCAAGGATACGAAACTTCCTGACTGGCTCGCGTTCTTCTCAGGTCGTCGGTGTGTCGCAATCATCACCGCAATAGCTTCAATTATTGCCGCAGTAATTCTCTATTACATCTGGCCTGTCGTTTACGGCGCGTTAATACAGTTCGGAATTTCCATTGTTAAACTTGGGCCGCTCGGTGCAGGACTTTATGCTATGCTCAACAGGGCCTTAATCCCGCTCGGACTTCATCACGCCTTGAACGCCGTATTCTGGTTCGACACAGCCGGAATTAACGATTTGGGCTTGTTCTGGTCAGGAGCAGAAGGAGCTGTTAAGGGAGTTACGGGCCAATACATGACTGGATTTTTCCCGGTAATGATGTTCGGACTTGTCGCCGGAGCTTTCGCAATGTACAGAGCCGCAAACCCTGAACGTAAGACTATGGCCGCGAGTTTGATGTTAGCGGGAGCTTTCGCGTCGTTCTTCACAGGAATTACTGAGCCTATCGAGTTTGCGTTCATGTTCTTAGCGCCGGGATTATATTTAATTCACGCTGTCTTGACGGGAATATCAGCTGTGATATGCGCGTATCTTCCTGTTCGATGCGGCTTCAACTTCAGCGCGGGTATGATAGATTACATTCTCAGCTTCAAAGCTCCGATGGCGTTAAATCCCTGGCTGATAATTCCAATCGGTTTAGTCTTCGCAGTTGTTTATTATTTCGTGTTCAGCTGGGCAATCAAGAAATTTGACCTCAAAACTCCGGGCCGTGAAGATGAAGAATCCGAAAACTTAATCGTCCTTGCTCATGACAACTTTACGGAGATGGCTAGAGTTATTCTTGAAGGGCTCGGCGGATTTGATAACCTGAAGGATTATGATTACTGCGCGACGAGGATTAGGGCAGAAGTTAATGATTTTATGCTTGTTGACGAGAGAAAGTTGAAGTCGTCAGGAATTCCCGGAGTAATTAGGCCCTCAAAGCGTAATGTTCAAGT
>JAFTCP010000040.1 GCA_017454625.1 Synergistaceae bacterium | reverse complement strand
TTATCCGCCTAAATAAGCCGCTCTAACTTTGGGATTATTCAGCAACTCAGCGCCGGTTCCCGACAAATTCACGGCTCCGACTTCAAGGACATACGCACGATGAGCCGCCTTCAATGCCGCAAAAGCGTTCTGTTCAACGAGCAAAATTGTCCTGCCTTGAGCGTTAATCTCACGAATAATCGCGAAAACTTCATCAACGAGTATCGGCGCAAGTCCTAAACTCGGTTCATCAAGCATCAACAACTCCGGACGGCTCATTAATGCCCGGCCAACCGCTAACATCTGCTGTTCTCCTCCGGATAAAGTGCTGCCTTTTTGTTTATGTCGTTCTTTCAAGCGCGGGAAAAGTGAGTAAACGTACTCTAAATCCTCAGCAATTCCCTTCTCGTCATCGCGAATGTAAGCTCCCAACGCTAAATTCTCTTCGACTGTGAGCTGGGGCAAAATTCTTCGGCCTTCAGGACTTAAAGAAATTCCGAGTTTAACGTGGGCTTCGGCGGGTTTTCCCAGAATGTTCACGCCCTTATAGGTCATCTCTTCGGCTTGAGCTTTCACGAGGCCCATAATCGAACGTATGACGCTGGACTTTCCCGCTCCGTTTGCTCCGATTAACGTAACAATTTCGCCCTTGTTGATTTCGAGTGAGACATCACGGACAGCATGAATAGCCCCGTAACTAACGTTGAGTTTGGAAATCTTTAACATCGTTTCGCTCATTTTATGCCGCCCCCTTACCTAAATATGCTTCGATTACGCGAGGATTGGCCTTAATCTCTGCCGGTGTTCCCTGTGCGATGTGAACTCCCTGATCCAGAACGTGAATGTAATCGCAGACGTTCATTACGACCTTCATATCGTGTTCGATTAATAATATTGTCAGGTCAAATTCATCACGCAGTCTACGGATAAAGTTCATTAACTCCTCGCTCTCCTGAGGGTTCATTCCTGCGGCTGGTTCGTCGAGCAAGAGAAACTCCGGCTTCGTCGCTAAAGCTCGCGCAATCTCTAAGCGTCTTTGTGCTCCGTATGGAAGTGATGAGGCCTGTTCTTCTGCAAATTCCTCAAGTCCCAATTGGCCGAGTAACTCAAGGGCTTGTGCTTTAACTTCCCCGTCCTCACGTAAAACATCAGTGAAAACGAACGGCGCAAGTGTCATCCACCAAGAATAATTTTGACGAACTCGCGAGCCAATCATAACGTTCTGCAAAACTGTCTCATGTCCGAACAATCTTATGTTCTGGAAAGTTCGGCTCATTCCGGCTTTGCAGACCTCATCAGGGCTTAATCCTCCGATTGATTTTCCCAAAAACTTTATGCTTCCTGAAGTCGGCTTGTAAAATCCGCTGATTACGTTAAAAGCTGAAGTTTTACCTGCACCGTTCGGGCCAATTAACCCGACAATCTCACCTCGTTTAATCTCGAAGCTCAAACTTTCAATTGCTGACAATCCGCCGAACTTCAACGTGATATTCTCAAGCTCTAAAACTTTATCGGACTTCTCACGTTCAGACTTGCCGACTTTCTTTTTGGGCTTCGGGAAAAAGATATTCCATGAGAACTCGCGCATGCCCATAATTCCCTCGCGACGGAAGATTATTACGATTATCAGCAGGAGTGAAAAAATTACCATCCTCATGCCGGGAATTCCGGGAATATTTATACTTCCAATTGTTATGGGGTTCTCGACAAATCTTAACCACTCTAACATTGTCGTAACCAGGACTGAGCCAATTATTGAGCCCGTAACGCTTCCAAGTCCGCCGACTACGATAATCATCAAAATGTTGTAAGTCTGAGTAATCATGAACATTCGCGGGTCAATCGTCGTTATCAAATTTCCCATGAGCGCACCGCCTAAGCCTCCGCCGAAACAACCCAGAGTGAACGCGATAACCTTAATTTTGAACGTGTTAATCCCCATCATCTTGGCAGCAACTTCATCATCACGCACAGCGCGCAAAACTCCGCCGAAGTTGCTTCGTAACATGCAGACCGTACATAATAAGACAACTCCGAGACATCCCCAGCTCATAAATAACGTCGTGTACGCTGGAATTCCCTTTAAGCCGAGCGGGCCGTTCGTTAATCGTGCGGCGTTAGTGATGAGTATTCGGATAATCTCAGCAAATCCGAGCGTCGCAATTCCGAGATAATCCCCGCCGAGCCTCAAAACTGGAAGCGCAACAAGAAGCCCGAAGAATGCCGCGACTAATCCACCGAGAATTATTGACGCGATAAACGGAGCGTTGACGTTCAGCAAAAACGGGTAAATGTCCTCCAATATCCACATCGAATTTTTCTGAGCAGGACTGAGAACGAGCAAAGCTGAGACATACGCGCCGATTGCCATAAATCCAGCGTGGCCGAGTGAGAACATACCCGTGATGCCGTAAATCAGGTTGAGGCTGAGAGCTAAGATTGCGTTGATGGCGATTAAGTTTAATATTCTCTGCCAGTAACCATTGAGCAATAACGGGGCCTTGTCCAGAAAAAGAGCGAAGAGAATTACGGCTATGATTGTGAGTAAAAGATTTCTGACGTTTCGCATTATCTTTCTCCCCCTTTAGCGTGGACGAAAAATATAACATGTTCTATTTTGGTGAATGATTTCATTATATTTTGTCCTCCAGTTTCTCGCCTAAAAGTCCCGTCGGCCTGAACAGCAATATCAAGATTAACAGTAAGAATGCAAACGCATCTTTGTAGCCTGAGAGTGTCGGGAAAAATGCGACTGACATAATCTCAACGAAGCCGAGAATTAATCCTCCAATCATCGCGCCGGGAACTGAGCCGATTCCTCCGAAGACAGCCGCGATAAACGCCTTAATTCCCGGAGTCATTCCCATAAACGGTTCAACACGGGGATAACGCAGTGCCCACATTATTCCAGCTACAGCCGCCAACGCTGAGCCTAAACCGAACGCAAGAGCTATGATTTTGTTCACGGATACTCCCATCATTCGCGTAGTCTCGATGTCAAATGAAATTGCACGCATCGCAAGGCCCGGTTTCGTCCGGTATAACAGCCACAATAACGCTCCAACAAGAACGAACGCGACAACAGGAACGAGAATACCGAGCGGGATTAATCGTACGCCGTTTTCAAATTCGATGGGCTTCATCAAAATTGGAGGCTGAACGACGGGACGCGGCATTCCGGTAAAGACGACGACAGCGAAATTCTCAATGAAGAATGATACGCCGATCGCGCTGATTAACGCTGAAATTCGGGGAGCTTCACGCAACGGCTTATAAGCTATCCTGTCAACAAGAAGCCCGCATATCGTCGTAAGGATTATCGCGATTATGACACCGACGAACCAGTTTAATTTGTAGACAATCGTAGCGAAGTAAACGAAATACGCACCGAGCATGAAAATATCACCGTGAGCAAAGTTTATGAGCCTCAAAATTCCGTAGACCATCGTATAGCCCACAGCAACAAGCCCGTACAATGAGCCTAGACTTAAGGCGTTAATGAAGTGCTGAATAAATATGTTGAGATTCAAACATTCTCAACCCTTCCGATTTAAAGATTAAATTTTGCGTAAATTTTATCATTCTTCACGACAAAAAAAACAGGATGGGTGGATTTTTGCGTGTCTCCTGTCCTGTTGCGGCTTGACAAGAATAATTGCATTTATGATTATTTAGTATGGACTGCAAGAGTAAACCTGTCCTTGCTTGTACCTGAACCGCCGGTGATATATATTCCGTCGGTACTGTCTGTTTTTTTATACTGTGAAGCAAGTGCCGTACTGCCATCACTGCCACGTTTGAATCTATAGTATGCATTGCTACCTGATGTTTCTTCAACCACAGTGATTACACCATTGTTGGCAGGTAAACTCATATTAGAATTGCCAGCCTTAAAATACACAGAATTACCCGTAAAGAACGTGTCGCCGGTGTGAAGCACTGTGCCCGTGCTCAACGAAGTATAGGTTACTTTTCCTGCTATAGTGCAAGTCGCTGTTTTATCGCCAGCTGTCGCAGTAATTGTGGCCGAGCCGTAGCCCTTTGTGCCTTTTATTTCGTATGCTCCTGTTGTTGCATTAATACTTACATAGTCCGGCTCACTGCTTGACCATGTTACAGTTTTATCCGTTGCATTTTCAGAAGAAACTATTGCTGTGAGCGTTCCTGTAGAATTAACGAAAAGTGCTTCACTGGGAGCGTCGTTGATGGTAACGCTGGTTACGGCAACAACAGCGGGCCCGGCATTCTCCAAATTCGCTGTAAATGTTACTGTGTCCGAGTAATAGCCGTTGGGCTTATCGCTGTAGTCGTCAATCACAATTCCTGCGCTCTGGGTTTGTGCATCTTCGGAGAGTGTATCAAACGTCCACGAAGTTATGCCGCCGTCTTTCACGTCAGAATAACTCTTGCCGTCTCCTGAGTCTTTGCTCGTGAACACGTAGGGAACTTTTGCGGTGTTATCGCCCGACATCACAAAATTGAAGTCAAAATCAGATGACGCAGTGATGACGAGTTTTTTGCCGCTTTCGAGAGTTCCGCTTGCCGTGATACCGCCCTCTAATTCGTTCCAGCCGGAATTTTTCACTTCGAGAGTGTCAGGGATTGTGATTGTGTAGTCGTTCGCTGTCGCATAATAAATCGTAACTGCGTTAAAAGCGACACCGACCTCACTGGTGGAACTGACCGTAACCGAAGTGGCATTTACACCTGAAACAGTGTTTGCACCATCATACGTACCCGGAGATGCGGATACAGTGTTCTTGTCGTCATCCCAAGAATAGCTGAGGATGACTCTTGTAATCTCTTCGCCGTTGAGCGATTCAATCGTCATTGCATTTTCAAAATCCACCGTAATTCCACCATATTCGTCAATCCCATCATCAGCAGTAACCTTAAAATGCGTACCTGTAGCAGTCTCACTCTCTTTATAGTCAGAAAAAGTAATGGTTTCCGAAACCTCAGCCGCATACGCCGTTAAACTCATCACCGGCAACAGCCAAATGACGAGAGCCGATATGAGCATAAAGCCCAGTAATTTGTTGTGTCTGAAATTGTGTGTTTGATGGGGATTTAGTGCATAGTTATAGCGTGAGCCGTGAGCCAGTATACATAATAATCATTTTTCCTGTCAACCTTCTTTCTGCATATTTACCGAAAAAAAAAGGAAGGAGCTTCTATGCTCCCTCCCATGCTGTCAGTGATTATACTTCGGGTACGACAATTCCGACAAAAGTTTTTGCGCCGTTACGAATTTCGACAATTCCCATGTCCTTCTCGGCATCATGAGTTGCGTTAATCGTTGTCATTCCCGTAACTGTCGGTAAATCCTTCGTCGTCTCGAGTGCGTCTCTAATCTTCGCGGGGTCAGCACTTCCGGCTCTCTCGATTGCGTCCTTGAGCATAATGTAGCAGTCATAACCAAGCGCGCAGTTTACGTTCGGGGCTTTGTCGGGATGAATTTTGTTCCATTCTTCCGTAAACTTTTTCGCCGTCTCGTTCATCTCCGGCATTGACGGATCATAAGCAAACGTTGTGTGCATAAATCCCTCTACTGCATCGCCGCCAAGCGTAACGATTTCGGGGTTATCCATTGCGTCAGCTCCGATAAATCTGAAGTCAGCTCCGAGTTCCTTTGCCTGTTTGAGAACGATTGCTCCCTCAGCAAAATATGCCGGCAAAAATACGATTTCCGGTTTAGCGTCGATTAATGCTGTGAGCTGAGCTGTGAAGTCCGTATCGCCTGACTGATAGAATAAACTTGCTACGATTTCTCCGCCCATCTTTTTATAACTGTCGCGGAAGAATTTTCCAAGTCCGACGCTGTAATCGTTTGACATGTCTACGAGTGTTGCCGCACGCTTAAGTCCAAGATTACGAAACGCGTATGTTGCTGCTCCGGCTCCCTGAAAAGGATCTATGAAGCATACACGGAAGTAAAATTTCTTGTCCTGAGTTACGAGGGGATTTGTACAAGACGTTCCGATTACGGGAACTCCGGCTTTCTCCGCAACTTCTCCACCGGCCATAGCTAATGAGCTTCCGTATGTTCCGATAATAGCGTTGACTTTGTCGTTCTCGATTAAACGGGTTACAGCGTTTGCGGCTTCAACTTTGTCTGACTTGTTGTCGACGATTACGAGCTCAACTTTTTTGCCGAGAATTTCAGGATTGAGAGTGTGAGCTAACTGTGTGCCTTCGAGTTCAAGTTGTCCGCCAAAAGCGTTTTGACCAGTGAGACAGTTGAAGATTCCGACTTTGATAACGTCATCATCAGCAGAAGCGAGAGTGCAGAGCATTAACACAAGCATTAATGCCGCGAGAATTTTACGCATAAAATAACAACTCCTTTGAAATTGTGAAAATATTTAGAAATTATATCAC
>JAFTCP010000039.1 GCA_017454625.1 Synergistaceae bacterium | reverse complement strand
GGGGCTATTTTTGTGCGCAAAATTCCTTAGGAGAAACATAACATGCATGAAATGACGCTCGAAGAAATACATACAGCTGAGCTTGATGTCTTAAAAATTGTAGATTCCGTATGTCGTAAAATTGGTGTAAATTACTGGGTAATGTTTGGTACATTGATAGGGGCTGTTCGTGAGCATGGCTTTATTCCTTGGGATGATGATCTTGATATTGCAATGAAACGTGAAGATTATGACAAGTTCATCAAGTCATTCAATCATAACGAGCTGCATTTATCTCATGTATCAACAGATAATAACTATTATTACTATATTGCCCGCGTATCAGATACAAAAAGTTTTATAGATTTCGGAGGCGGTTATACTTCAGGAATATTTATTGATATTTACCCTATGGATGGGCTTGAAGGTGCTGAATGGCCGTATACAAAAAGAAAAAAATTAATAAGAAATCTGCTGCATACATTTTTCTTTAGTTTCCATGTGGGAAAGTACAAAAGAAAGTCCTCGGATACAATGACACGACATATAATCAAGAAGACTATTAGAGCAATAGTAAAAATTCTTCCTTTTACTATGTCGATAATTAATGTGTGGCGTAAATTAGGCTATAAATTATTAGACAAGATTGTTAGGAAATATGACTTTGATAAAAGCGAGTATGTGGGTATTCCTGGCTGGGAGCTAGAGGTATGTTACAGAAGGTCATGTTTTGATGAAACTGTTTATATGAAATTCGAGGACTTCAAAGTTCCTGTTCCTAATGGCTATGATGAGATACTAAGGCAAACTTACGGAGATTATATGCAACGTCCGCCGGAAAATGAACGTAAACCTCATAAAGTATATACAGCTTATAAATTGTAATCAAAAAATTCACCCCGATTTTGTTCGAGGTGATTATTTTTAGTCCCGTGAGCAAATATCTTGAATTATAGAATAAATACACAATAAATAAGCTGCAGCACACATCCCATGTTCAGGATTCCCGTTTATGCACCAAATCGGTATCGTAAAGACAGCTCCAAATAATGCGTAGTAAATATAACGCTCAAACTTTTTCATGCTGTCTTCACAGATCATCATGACAAACGGCAAAGTTAAATATATCGTGTAATACCTGTAACTATTAGAATGAACATATGCCATTAACATTGACAGATATAATATAGCTTTCCATTCATATTTTGTTCGGAATGTGAATAAAATCATCGTCAATAAGAATAAAACTTGCACGATAACTTGAAACACATGCAATGCAACTTTATGTGAAAGATAGTCATTGCCCATAAACTTTATAACCCAGTAATTCACAAAGCCCGCAAAAGATGTCCAGCGCATCGTAAAAATTCTGCCATGACGAGCAACAATTTTTAGGTATTCAATAAACCCCGCAATTCCTCCAGTAAAGATAAACGGCAAGATAACAATAATTATTCCCCATATGAATAAATGAATTGCTGCTTGATAATTTTTCTCGCGGATATAAAGAAGTCCCATGATGCACGGTATAGCTTTAGAGCCCGCCGCAAGAGCAATCATGATTAACGCTAATTCTTGCTGCCATTTCCCATTTTGTTCACGAAGATAGAGAGCGGCCAAAAGAAACAGTACCGTAACAAGAACAGTATTTCCTCGTTCAAATGCTCCTGCGAAATACGGAAGCGACATAAACAAGACGATAGTGAAACATACGGCATTCTCAAGAGAAAATTTTGTGATTTTATGAATGAAATACAATATAAAAAGTACTTGTATAACTGTCCACATGACGAAAATAACCGGCTCATATGGGATTGTGTAGCCTCTCTGAAGCCAAGTTGATATTTCTGCCTGCTGGGGATTAATTGAATAAAGAAAATGAAAGAATATATACGATATCGCGGGAGATGGAGCATCCATTGTATTGAAGTAAATATTTTGCAAGTCCTCCGCATAACCTATTTGTCTGTAAAAATCTGCAAGTTCCCAGTCGGGATTATTTTCCATGATTAGCCAGTCAAATAATGTTCCTTCACTCACTAACGCAGCACAGACAAAGAAACCTATTATGCCGGCCAATGCAATAATGTAAAAAATACTTACTGGGGGGGGGGGATTAAGTTTTTCACGCAGTTCTTTCATGATAATTACCTCCATAAAAAGAACAGGCTCCCCGATTTCTCAGAGAAAACCTGTCCTAAAAATTTTTTACGCTGAAACTATTTCCTTAATCTTCATCAACCGGCTCAAAGTCGAACGTTCCTGCTCATCAAGTTTCATGCTGATGTAACGTATTGTCTCGGCTAAGTTCGGGATCATTACGTATTCAAGCGCATTAACTCTTCGTCTCGTACGCTCAATCTCTCCGGCCATAAGCCTTATCGCTTTTTCTTCAGCCGCCAAATGAAGAAGTCTCACAATCAACTTGCTGAACTGTTCAAGCGCAGAGTCGAGTAATAACGGCACATTCACGAAACCGTAATTTACCGGATTGCCTTCCTGTTTTACGTCATACTCAGGAACCATTACGCTCATCACGTTATGCCACTGAACACTCAAAGTTGACTTAGCACCGGGAAATATTAAAGCCTGTTCGAGAATTTCCGGCGTAGTCTGCGCTCTCGACAAAACAAACGTTCCGTAACACTCGGCTAATTCCTTCTCGACTGCCTCGCGTAATTCCTTCCCTGCACGTGCTTTCTCCAAGAATGCTTTGATTAATGCGTCCTGCTTGTCCTTCAAGAGTTTATGACCGCGTTTAGCGACTGCAAGCCTCTTTTTCAGACGCGATAATTCCATTCGGTTGGGGTTGACATTAATGCGTGCCATATCGCCAAGCCCCCTTTATTCCGCGCCCTTCTCAGCTTTTGCCTTCAACAGCGGGTTCAAATACTTCTCAATGTAAGCGTCTCTAATTCTCTTAAGCTCCTTGACCGGTATCATCGTCAGCAAGTCCCAGCCGAGTTCACGCGTCTCTTTGATCGTCCTGTTCTCATACTCGCCTTGACGAACATACTTATCTTCAAACACGGTCGAGAACTTCGCAAACGCTTTATCCTCTTCAGACAACGCACCTTCACCGAGAATTACGGCCAATTCCTTAGCTTCTTTTCCTCGTGCATAAGCCGCAAACAGCTGGTTCATCAAGTCCGCATGATCCTCACGTGTCTTGTCGCGTCCGATACCTTTATCCTTCAATCTCGAAAGTGAAGGCATAACGTCAACCGGCGGATAAATTCCCTGTCTGTGAAGGCTTCGGCTCAAAATTATCTGGCCTTCCGTGATGTATCCTGTTAAGTCAGGGATCGGGTGAGTTTTGTCGTCTTCAGGCATCGTCAAAATCGGAATTTGCGTAATACTTCCGCTCTTGCCCTTAAGTCTTCCAGCGCGTTCATACATCGTTGCAAGGTCCGTATAAAGATAGCCGGGATAACCGCGACGACCGGGAACTTCTTTACGTGCCGCAGAAATTTCACGAAGAGCCTCGCAATAGTTCGTTAAGTCCGTGAGAATTACAACGACGTGCATGTTGCATTCAAACGCAAGATATTCTGCCGCTGTAAGTGCGATACGAGGAGTTGAAATTCTTTCGATTGCAGGGTCATCCGCTAAGTTGATATAGAGAACTGTACGCTGTAAAGCTCCGGTACGTCTGAAGTCCTCCATAAAGAATGAAGCCTCTTCAAACGTAATGCCCATCGCCGCGAAAACAACCGCGAAGTCCTCATGTCCGCTGATAACCGTAGCTTGTCTTGCAATCTGAGCCGCCATCCTGTTATGGGGAAGTCCTGACGCTGAGAATATCGGCAGCTTCTGACCTCTGACCATCGGGTTAAGGCCGTCAATCGTCGATATTCCAGTCTGTATGAACTCAGAAGGATAATCTCGCGAGAACGGGTTCATCGGCATTCCGTTAATGTCCAAGTTCTGCTCGGGAATGAGTGCCGCTCCTCCGTCAATAGGTTCGCCGCGTCCGTTGAACACACGCCCTAACATGTCGCGGGAAACGGGAAGGGTCAAAACTTTACCGATGAACCTAACCTTTGTGTCCTCGTTCTCGATTCCTGATGTGCCCTCGAAAACCTGTACTAATGCCCTGTCCTTCTCGATTTCGAGCACTCTGCCCCTGCGCTTGTCGCCGTTGCCTAATGTGATTTCGACCAGCTCATCAAATCTTACGTCCTGAGTCTTCTCGACCATCATCAACGGGCCGGAAATGCTTGATATTGTCCTGTACTCTCTAGGCAGCATTCGTATC
>JAFTCP010000038.1 GCA_017454625.1 Synergistaceae bacterium | reverse complement strand
CAGATGCTTGGTTTATACGTGCATCGTCCTTTATTACTCTAACTTATCACGGGGAATTTACAAGGGAATTGACAGCTTGATAATTATGATAATCGGCGTAATTCTTTGCAGGTTAATCGTGAGAAATCAAGAGGCTTTCAATTCATAATTTCACTCTGCGGCGCTGGGGAATTTCTTTAATCTTCGTCCTCAGCGTCCTCGTAATTTCCGTACAAACTCTCCCAAAATTCACGGTTCGGATAATTCCTGCTGAACTCCTCACAGCCGGTTAATTCTTTATACATGTACATTAACCTGATGACGATATCCTCTTTGTGAAATTTTTCATACTCATAGTGCCGCTTGAAGCCGTACGCTCTCATTGTGAAACCTAACTTAGCATTTAATTTAACCATAAAGACAAAAATAAAGTACATAAAAATAATGCCAATAATGTCCACTCTCATGCCTCATGCTTAAAAATGAAAAATTCGTGATAGGTACATAATAACACCGTATAGTGAGGGGGGCAAACACAAAAAATACTCCTACGCAATTTCTCACGAAGGAGCGTTAATATTCTACTCTATTTCATCAAGTCCGCAAGTGTGTGTTATTCTGTTCTGAGCAAAAATTAGTTATCATGTTTTAATCTTCCTCGTAAATCATCCGCGTAATTTTCCCGTTCTTGAGATGAAAAGTTATTTCAAAATCTTCAATCTCGTATTCCCATTCTTCTTCGTCCCAGCTGTCTGGTGAGCCTAAAACTTCCTCGATTTTGTTAACTTCATCGCCGATTGAAATATCACCGAACGTACAGCCTTCACGCCAGGCCTCAATTTTTACAAGATTTCCGGCTTTATCATATTTTCGCCTGACATTTGGGCCGTCATAATCGTCGTGTTCTTCAGTAAGTCCGTAACTCATAAGAATATCAAAGATTAATTTGTGGACTGGCGACTGCTGGCTTGTCTCGTTGAAGAGCGGCTTAATATATTTGCCGAACACGAAGGCTGAATCTTGGCCGTGAGGATCTCCGATTTCGTACCAAACTTCACCGTCTACAGCCGTCTGACCGAACACAACAACTCTTTCGGGAGCGTTTAAGCGTCCTACAATTTCGCTCTCAGTGTCGGGATCCGAACGATAACGAACATAAGTTCCTGTGCATTGGCCGATTGCGGGGAAAGTTACGAATTTTTCGCGAGCTTGAGCCTGTGAGAAACTTGCGAATATAAACGAGACGAGCATAACGAGAAGCCGGAATTTTTGAGACGTTAATACCTGCATAAAAATCTTCGTCCTTTCGTGAGTGAAATTTATGCTTACAGTTTACCAGAAATCGCAAAAAAATTTTCCTCCCATGTGAACGAGAGGAAAAGTGTAACCCTTACAGGAAGGTTCGTAACAGTCAACTCTCCGCCCCATTACTGTGTTTGAGATTTTAGCATGCTTGCACAAATTACACAATAATTATCCCTTACAATCCCTCCTACTCTTCAAGTTCTCTGCTCGTAATTTTCTGGTCGCCTTGTCTGTGTCTCTTGTTCGTCAATCTCTTAACTTTTCGGCGTGAGTTCGTTTTCGAAACCGTGTAAACCCACGAGTCATTTTTTACTCTCGGCCTCATTCTTCATCACCTCCAGTAATTAAAATTTTCGGCGTTTAACTCTCAGAATTTAACGCAAAAAAAACCTCCCGCAAATTTCTTCACAGGAGGGACAAATCTTAATCTTCTTACGCAATCACTAAAAGCACATCGCCGGTATTAACGCTGTCTCCGGACTTCACACGAATTTGCGTAACTTTTCCTGATGCCGTCGCGAAGACTTCATTTTCCATCTTCATGGCTTCAAGCAATAACACCAAATCTCCGCTGTTCACGCTGTCGCCAACGTTGACTTTAATGCTCAAAATTTTTCCCGGCATTGGTGCCGTTACTGTCATAGCGTTTTCGTCAACTGGAGCAGGTGCTGCCGGTGCTTCGGGGGCTGGGGCTGGTGCAGGTGCTGCCGCTGGTGCTGGTGCTGCTGCAACTGGAGCTGGAGCTGCCGGAGCTGGTGCAGGAATTGACGCGCCCGCGCCGAGTGATTCGACCTCAACAGTATAGGCCGTGCCGTCTACGATTACTCTATATTTATTACTCACGATTTATTTTTCTCCTTTCGTTAATGTTAAATTAATGCCACTTGCGATTTAACCTGTTCGAGTTAAGCCCTAACATTCCCGCAGTCTTCCAGCGTGATGTCCAGAAATCTCCCGGAATTTGTCCCGGACGTTCAGCATCAACCGACAAAATTCTGAAGTCCGCGCTTCCCGTGAACTCGATGATTGCCGCCGTGATAGCCGCGATAATCTTCTTGTTGTCAACGCCAGCAACAGGAGCCGTAGCCTGAACTTGTCTCGCTGGAGCTGGGGACGCTGAAGGCTTAGCCGGAGTTACATCATTTTTTTTTTCGTCGCCGCCCGCAAACAGTTTCATTCCGTAAATTACTCCTGTCAACACAAGCAGAACTCCGAAAACTATCGAGAATGCTACGACGCTTACGTTAATTGCTCCCGAAAGTCCTTCAAAATGCATTTATTCTCTCCTCCTTACTGTCATTTATCATTAATGAGGGATTACCCCGTGTTTCTTGGCCGGACGTGTCTCTCGCTTGCTTTCGATGCCTTCAAGAGCCTGGAAAATTGTTTTGCGCGTCTCTTCCGGCATAATTACGCGGTCAACGTATCCTCTTTCAGCCGCTCTATACGGATTAGCGAATGCATCTCTGTACTCGTCAATCTTCTCAAGTCTCTTTGCGCTCGGATCATCTGAGCTCTCGATTTCCTTTTTGAAGACGATACTCGCGGCACCTTCAGCTCCCATTACGGCAATTTCTGCTTGAGGCCACGCTAAGACAACATCAGCTCCGAGTGATTTGCTCGACATTGCGAGGTAAGCTCCGCCGTACGCTTTGCGAAGAATTACGCTGATTAACGGCACACTCGCTTCACTGTAAGCATAAAGAAGTTTCGCTCCCTTACGGATAATTCCGCCTTTCTCCTGATCTGCTCCAGGAAGATAACCAGGAACATCAACGAACGTTACGATTGGAAGGTTGAAAGCGTCGCAATGACGTACGAAACGTGAAGCCTTATCCGAAGCATTAACATCAAGACAGCCGGCTAAAACGTCAGCATTATTCGCGATAACTCCGACTGAACGCCCGCCAATTCTCGCATAACCGGTGATGATATTCTTAGCAAATCCGGCCTGAACTTCCGTAAACTCGCCGTCGTCGAAGACTTTCGCAAGAACTTCGTGAACATCATAGCCCTTGTTCGGATTAATCGGGACAATCTCGCGCAACGTCATATCCGCACGGTTTACGTCATCGTTCGTCGGCTTAACAGGAGCATCATCAAGATTGTTTAACGGTAAATACGAGAGAACTTTGCGGACTTGTGCAAAACATTCTGCTTCGTCTTTCGCCTCAAAGTGAGCAACTCCGCTTACGTTGTTATGTGTCGCCGCTCCTCCGAGTTCCTCACTGGTGATTGCCTCGCCTGTTACTGCCTTGATGACCTCAGGGCCGGTGATGTGCATTACGCTTTCGCCGTCAACCATGAAGATAAAATCTGTGAGTGCAGGACTGTAAACTGCTCCTCCTGCTGTCGGTCCCATTATGACGCTGAACTGAGGAATTACTCCGCTCGCAAGTGTATTACGCTTGAAGATTTTTCCGTAACCGTTGAGAGCGTCAGTTCCTTCCTGTATTCTTGCGCCGCCGCTGTCATTAATCCCGATTACCGGGCATCCCATCTGCATGGCCATATCCATGACTTTGCAAATTTTGTCAGCGTGTTTCTCGCCGAGCGATCCTCCGAAAACTGTGAAGTCCTGACTGAACACGAAAACTTTTCGCCCTTCGATTGTTCCCCAGCCTGTTACTACTCCGTCGCCTAAAGGTTTTCTTTCTTCGAGGCCGAAATTATTGCAACGATGCGTAACGAACTCATCAAGTTCAACGAATGAGCCTTCATCAAGCAGCTGTGCAATTCTCTCGCGGGCTGTGCCTTTACCTTTGGACTTCTGTTTGTCAACGGCTTCTTGTCCGCCGCCTTTGAGAGCTTCACTGCGTTTTTCGTCAAGTTCAGCGCAAAGCTCTTCTATTGTACGAAATCCCATATTCGACAAGCTCCTCCTTCTTTATTGTATGAATAATTTTGAATGTAAAGTAGAATATCATAGAAAGTATTTCATTGCAAAGATTTACGAATTATATAACGCTTCATGTTTATGTTCGTGTTAATGCTTGATGACGTGAGCATGTAAAATCTCTTGATAAATGTATTCATGGATTATTAATCTCGTGGGAATGCCTGATAAAATAAGCGCGTAAAACTCCTCCGTGTCTGTGAAAAATTAAGTGAACGTGTTCATGTGAGTGTCTAATTACATGAGCGAGTGAGAATTATGTTTATGACAAGCAATAATATTTTCGAGTATGGAACTCCGGCAGCATAAATTACTGAATGAAAATTTTTATTGCTCGTAAAAAAAATTCCCATTAACAAATAAAATTAGCGAAAATTACAAAATTAACGATATAGACACGATGAAAACTTGTTGTATAATACAGCTATGATTTAATTCTTAATATTATTCCCATAATGACAATTTATAATTACATGAAATTTTTTGCGAAAGGAAATTTTTACAGATGCTCAGTAAGAAACTTTCAGCGTCATTAATTTTTTCATTCTTAATCTTAATTCTCACGTCTTCTTCATCATATTCCGCTCCGGTAGAAAAAGTTGACCCTGCATTAAAAGCCTGGTATCGTGAGACAGAAGCTCGAAACCGAGAAGGAGACCAAAGTCTAAAACTCCGAATAACTTATTACTCGAACGAATACATCGACAATCTCATAACCGCCGAAGCCGAAAAAAATTTATGGACAGCCGACGAAACCGAAAACTTCAAATACACATTCTTGAAAAATTTGAACCTTTCTGAAGCAATCCCCTTTCATGTTGATTTATATGTTACGGGAATTCCAATGTATGCAGGTCCGTTCGATAAGCATATTACTATGATGGTCGGCGGCAAGAAATATCAGCCGATTGACTATGATAAACGCTTCAACTTCAAGATTTTGGGCGCAAGGGACGGAATGGTATTTTTCCCGCGTTATGATCCCAATACAGGCAAGGAAATTTTAGCAGGAGCTAAGGACGTACGAATACTTTTTGACAGCTCAATAAGCCACGCTCTTGACGGACAAAGGGATGTTCTCTACGTCTGGGACTTAACGCGAGACAGGCCGAAAATTGGAGGAGGTAAAGCAGCAAACAGGCTCGAAGTTGACAGGCTCATTAAGAGAACTGACAAAATCGACGAGGAACGTAAAGCCTTGCAGAGACAGTTAGACGCTCTCAATAAGGAATACGAAGAAGTTAATACGAGAATTGACGAGTTACAGAGTGAATAATTCAAGGGGCAAGCCGAAAACGGGTTCAAAGTTTATAGGCTCATTAAGAGAACTGACAAAATCGACGAGGAACGCAAAGCCTTGCCAAAACAATTAGACACTTTCAAAAAGAAATTACACGCTAGAGTTGACGAGTTGCAAAGTGAATAGAAAATTTTGCAGAAATTAATAAATTCACGAATAGACTAATTACACACTAACTAGATAAAATATTGACGTTTTACACAAGATTATTAACAGCAAACGAAAGGAAGTAACTTTATTATGATTAAGATGGACCGTATCGCTGTACTTACAAGCGGAGGAGACTCTCCCGGAATGAACGCCGCAGTCAGAGCCGTAGCCCGCACGTGTATGTTTAACGATAAAGAGTGCATCGGAGTAAGACGAGGCTATGAAGGTCTCATTGAAGGCGATTTTATCACTCTTGACCGTGCCGCAGTGGGCGGGATTATTCACACCGGCGGAACGATCTTAAAGACAGCCAGAAGCGAACGTTTCAAGACTCCTGAGGGTCGCGAAGAAGCAGTTACGAAAATGCGCGAGGCAGGAATTGACGGCCTTGTTGTAATCGGCGGAGACGGATCATTTCACGGCGCAAAGGCTCTTCACGATATGGGCTTTCCGACGATGGGAATTCCCGGCACGATTGACAACGACATTACCGGCACTGACGAGACAATCGGATTTGATACGGCTGTGAATACCGCGCTTGAAGCGATTATGAAACTTCGTGATACTGCATCGAGCCATGAAAGATTATTCGTTGTCGAAGTCATGGGACGTAACGCAGGATTTTTAGCGCTTGAAGTTGCCGTAGCGACCGGAGCAGAATACGTTGTTGTCCCGGAACTTCCGTTGAGCATCGGAGATTTGACGAAGCGACTTAAGAGTTCTTACGCTGAACACCGAAGCCACACGTTAATTATCCTCGCTGAGGGCGTAATGACGGCGGCAGAGATGCGTGAACAGCTCCAGGACTCCGGCGGATATGACGCTAGAGTTACGGTTTTAGGCTACATTCAGAGGGGCGGACACCCAACATCATTTGACGTTGTTCTCGCTACAAGAATGGGAGCTTTCGCGACGGAAAATTTATTAATCGGCAAATCAGGAATGATGGTCGGCAATATCAATCATAAACTCGTATTAAGCCCGTTAGAGCGAGCATGGAGTGAACATAAATCATTGAGCCCGGAGATGTTGAGCTTGATGAACAAAATGAACTAGAAAGTTTTCACGCGGGGGGTAATCTCACTTGCTCCCCGTTCATTAATATTATGTAAGGAAAAAAGTTTTTATGCCAAGAAAAGCAAAATCACAGGAAACAGACACAGAATTACTCACACAGGAAACACCAGAGCAGACAAAACCACGTGCAAGAACGACAGCACGCCGAACCCGAAAAATTGAACCTGACGACACCAGCGAACAATTGACGCTTCAGCCTGAGTCGGAGCTTTCATCGGAAGAATTAAGCGCAGAAGTTCGGGAAATTCAGGAAGAGGCTTATGACGACGCTGTGAGTGAAGAGCCAATAATTGACGATGAGCCGGATGAACCCGACGAGCCGGACGAGCCAGAAGAACAGGAAGAACCGGAAGAGACTGAAGAAGAAGCTGTTCCCGCGCCCCGCAGAGGTTATCCGCGAGAGATGATACAGCATCCCAAGCCGAAATACACGTATGCAATGCTTTCTTCGAGAAACACTACGGAACTCAGACGGCTTGCGAAGGAACTCGGCGTTACTCTTCCGATGTCAATTCGCAAGGACGATTTGATTATCGCGATATTAAAGTCTCAGGCTGAAAGTATGAATTATCGTTTCGGCGGTGGAACTCTGGAAATTTTACCTGAAAATTACGGCTTTCTTAGACCGAAGGGAATGCTTCCGACTGACAGCGACGTTTATTTATCGGCATCACAAATTCGGCGTTTTGGATTACGAAATGGCGATGTAATCTGGGGCTTAATTCGTCCGCCCAGAGATCAGGAGCATTATGAAGCTCTTTTGCGCGTTGAGACGGTGAATTTTTCGGACCCTGAATATTCCCGACGCAGGCCGTTATTCTCGCAGTTAACTCCGATTTTCCCGAACGTTAGACTTAGCCTTGAATATGAGCCTAAAGATTTAGCGACGAGATTAGTTAATATGTTCGCGCCAATTGGATTGGGTCAGCGTGCATTGCTTGTTTCTCCTCCGAAAGCGGGAAAGACGACGTTACTAAAGCGAATAGCCCGTGCGATTTCGGCCAATTGTCCGGATATTATCATCATGGCTTTGTTAATCGATGAGCGTCCGGAAGAAGTTACGGATATAGCGCGTTCGATTGACGGTGAAGTGATTGCTTCGACTTTCGACAGACCAGCTGACGAGCATATACGCGTTGCGAATTTGGCGTTGGAGAAGGCAAAACGTCTTGTTGAGGCGAAACGTGATGTTGTGATTTTGCTTGACAGTATTACGAGATTAGCGAGGGCTTCAAACTTGACAGTGCCGCCGTCAGGACGAACATTATCGGGAGGACTTGATCCGTCGGGATTATATTTCCCTAAGAGATTTTTCGGTGCCGCGCGAAACTTTGAGGAGGGCGGAAGTCTCACGATTATCGGGACAGCCTTAACAGATACCGGCTCAAGGATGGACGATGTAATTTACGAGGAGTTCAAGGGCACGGGCAACATGGAGCTTCATTTGTCGCGAAAATTGGCCGAACAGAGAATTTTCCCGGCAATCGACATCACGAAATCCGGAACGAGACGAGAAGAGCTGTTAATGCCCGACGACGAATTAAAGCGT
>JAFTCP010000037.1 GCA_017454625.1 Synergistaceae bacterium | reverse complement strand
TTGCATTGTGTAAAATTGGCCTGTGATAAAGCCGACTTACGAACTCTGCGCGAACATCCGAAAGTTTTAGCTCACGAGTTCAGTTCATCAATGGGAAGGCCTGAACGAGATAACGCAATCAGCGAAATGTTGACCGGAGATTTTCTCTCACAAGATGAACGCGCCGAGTTTCTCGCCAATCACAAGGGAGCCTCACTCGGAAGCGACGCATTCTTCCCGTTCCCTGATAACATCGAACGTGCCGAAAAAAGCGGAATAAGTTACGTTGCTCAACCAGGCGGCTCAATCCGCGACGACTTAGTTATCGAAGCATGCGACAAATACAATATCGCTATGGTCATGACAGGTCGAAGATTATTCCATCATTAGAAGCATGATAATTTCATGGTGGCAGGATAAAATTTTCAGCCTGAAGTATAGAAATTGGGAATGATTGATGACTAAAGCGTTAATATACATTCACGGGCTTGGAGGAAACGCACAGGAAGCCGAGCAGTTCAGGCCAATTTTGAAGGATTATGATGTTTTCGGCTTGGACTTTGATGACTTTACGGCTTGGGGAACAAGAGAGCCTATATTGTCAGCGTTTAATAATTTGCAGAAGTCTCATGAAACAGTTTCAATCCTTGCAAACAGCATAGGGGCTTATTTCTCGATGCTGGCGCTTAAGAATTGTCCGGTTGAGCGAGCATTTTTCGTGTCGCCTGTTCTTGACTTGGAGCAAATTATTCTTGGCATGATGAAATCTTCAGGCATAACCGAAGCAAAATTGTGTGAAGTCGGCGAAATCTTGACGGCATCAGGCGAGTTAATCTCATGGAAATATCTCCGTTACGTCCGTGATAATCCAGTTCAATGGAACGTTGCAACCGAAATTTTATACGGCGAGAACGACAACATAACTTCTCTAGAGACCGTGAAGGCTTTTGCGACGAGACATAATGCCAGCTTAACAATCATGAAGGACGGCGAACATTGGTTCCATACTCCAGAGCAATTGGAATTTCTGTATAATTGGCTCCAAACTGCAACGAGTTCATGAAATATGAATTTGACGCGAAACTCTAACAAAACGAAAGGAGTGTTTTAGAATGAACGTAATGATAATCGGCGGAGGAGGACGCGAACACGTCATCACTAAATATATCTCACGAAATCCGCGCGTTACAAAGGTTTATGCTTTACCCGGCAACGGAGGAATTTCGCAGTATGCCGAGTGTGTGAAAATTTCAGCTGAGGACATCGAAGGCATCGTTAATTTCGCCAAAACTCACGCAATCGACTTCGCAATCGTCGCCCCTGATGATCCGTTAGCGCTGGGGGCCGTTGACAAGCTCGAAGCTGAGGGGATAAAATGTTTCGGACCAACTCAGGAAGCCGCCAAGATTGAGAGCAGCAAGATTTTCGCGAAGGAGTTAATGACGAAATATAACATTCCGACGGCGAAATACAAAGTTTTTTCGAGCATTGACGACGCTTTATCACATGCCGCAACTTCGGATTGTCCGATCGTTATTAAAGCTGACGGCCTCGCAAAAGGTAAAGGCGTAACCGTAGCTGAGAACTTCAAAGAGGCTAGGGACGCGATAATCGCATGCATGAAGAATAAAACGTTCGGCAAAAGCGGAGAAAATATCCTTATCGAAGAGTGCTTGAAAGGTCCGGAAGTTACGGTTCTTGCGTTCACCGACGGGAAAACTATAATTCCTATGATCTCGTCAATGGATCACAAACGGGCTTACGACGGCGACAAAGGCCCTAACACCGGCGGAATGGGAGTAGTCGCTCCGAACAAGTATTACACTCCGGAAATAGCTGACTATTGCATGAAGAAAATTTTTGTCCCGACAATTAACGCGCTTAACTCAGAGGGCAGAAAGTTCAAAGGGTGCTTATATTTCGGGTTAATGCTCACTCAGGACGGCCCGAAAGTTATTGAATACAATTGCAGGTTCGGAGACCCGGAGGCTGAAGCTGTTTTGCCCTTGCTTGAAAGCGATTTGCTTGATATTATGCTCGCTGTCAGAGATGAAAGATTAAATGAAGTCAACGTTAAATTCAAAGATGGGGCTTCATGTTGTGTAGTTCTTGCGTCTCACGGTTACCCAATGTTATATCTGACTGGCTATGAGATTAATTTCGGCGAGGCTGAGAGTTTACCGGGAGTTGAGATTTTCCATGCTGGAACGAAATTAGAAGATGGGAAATTTTTCACTGCGGGCGGACGTGTCTTAGCGGTTAATGCTGTGAGTGATGATTTAGCTTCGGCGCGAGAAAAAGCCTATGAGGCCGTGAGCATGATAAATTTCGAGGGAATGAGTTACAGAACGGACATAGGCACGAAATAGCATAAAATTATGAGGCTCCTGCTCAAAACGTAGAAGCCTCGTAACTCTTTATTTGCTGAACTTGTTTTCCTTGCCCTGAATTAATCTCACAATGTTTGTACGATGTCGGAACACGCACAACGCCGCCAAAATTCCGGCCATTATCGTAAATTCCTTCGGCGCGCCCAAAATAG
>JAFTCP010000036.1 GCA_017454625.1 Synergistaceae bacterium | reverse complement strand
TTACTTGAAAGTCTCCGCAACTCTCACAAGCTCTTTGCGAATCTCAATATGCTGAGGACAAACCTTTTCGCATTTCCCGCACTTGATGCATTCTCCGGCTCTCTTATGCCCCATGCCTGCGACGTTCCAGTTTTCATTATTCTTCGCACTCTCATAATTCCCGTAAAGCGTATACATGTTCAGCGCGTTAAACGAAGCCGAAATGCCGATATTCATCGGACAAACTTTAGCGCAGTAATTACACGTCGTGCACGGAATAATCGGTATCTTCGCAAGCTCAACACGTGCCGCCTCAATGACTTTCTTCTGCTCAGGCGTTAAATGAGTGAAACCCTTCATGAACGAAAGATTATCCCGCATCTGCTCAATGTTGGACATTCCAGAAAGAACCGTAATAACTCCTTCCAAGTCAGCCGCAAAACGCAACGCCCAAGACGCACACGATGAATTAGGTTCAGCCGCCTTAAGAACTTTCGCAACACTCTCTGGAGGATTGGCCAGGTTTCCACCCTTCACGGGTTCCATGATTATGACGGGCTTGTTGTGTCTTCTCGCGACCTCGTAACACTTTCTTGATTGGATTTCGTGGCTCTCCCAATCTCCATAGTTAATTTGCAACTGCACGAACTCGGCTTCTGGATGCTTCGTCAAAATTTCCTCGAGCTGTTCAGGCGTTGAATGGAAGGAAAATCCTAAATGCTTAATCCGGCCTTCCTTCTTCTCGTTCATGAAATAATTCCATAAATCAAATTCCTCAAACGGTTTTGTCCTGCTGTCTCCTAAATTGTGAAGAAGATAGAAGTCAAAATATCCCGCTCCTGTCTGTCTAAGCGAAGTCCTGTACTGCTCAATCGCATCTTCCTTAGTCTTGCAGTTAATCCATGCCGCATTTTTCGTAGCAAGCTGGAACTTTTCTCGCGGATAACGTTCAACTAAAGCTAAACGGATTGCGTCCTCACTGCCAGGATATGCCCAAGCCGTGTCAAAATACGTAAACCCAGCCGCAAGAAACTCATCAACCATCTGTTTAACCTGCTCAACATCGATTACGTCTTCTTTGCCCTCAACTCTCGGAAGACGCATTAACCCGAAACCTAATTTCTTGATGTCGTCGCCTAACATGAAAATTTTACCCCTCTCGTAAGATTTTGCGATAATATTAACACGCTCAACTAAACTTTAATCAATTAATTATTTTCCCAAAGCCTTTTTATGACATGATCCATTACGTTCTGACGTTCATTCATTGATATGCTGTCGATAGCGGAGTTAATCTCACTCAAAAGTTTTAAGTCAGTCTTCCTAAGCCCCGCGCATAACCCGTTAAAGCCCAAATCAAAGCCGTCATTTCTGTAAAAGCGTATTAATTTCAGATTTGAAAACCTTCTTGAGTATGATAATCCCGTGTCATAGTTTACGACTGTTCCGTCAACATTGAAGCGAATAACCTCGTCAAAAATTATGTGCTGTTCTTCAATTGAAGGCATATGCTGAACTCCGGGAATTTGGTCAATAACCTCATCAAATCTTGAACCTTTCTGCGCAAGAATTTTCGCCCCGTTGAAATCCCTCAAAGTTTTTGCGTTCCTGTATTTGCTCTTGGTGTTCACGACGATTACATATTCAGTTTTTACGACTTCATAGGGGTCTGAGAAAATAATTCTTCTTTTGCGCTCGTAAGTGTCGACCATTCCGGAAAATATCGCGTCAATTCTTCCTTCGATTAACGCATCGATAAGATTATCCCATTCAATTTTATAGAACTCTATCTTTGCATTAATTTTGTCCGCAACTAATTTTGCAATTTGAACATCATAGCCTTCAACAAAAAATCCAGGATAATTTGCAAGCGAAAAATTTGTGTCGCTTGAGATATTTTCTTCCCAGTTGTAAGGGGCATGATCGCACTCAACTCCTATACGCAGGACGCGGGTATTTTTGTGCGGAAATATATTGTAAATCATTGCGGCAATAATCAGGGCGACGAGAAAAATATATTTCTTCATGGGGCTTCAATCCACGCTTTCATTTATAAAATAAATTCGCAATATTATACGCAAAAAAACATTTCATTGCCGGAAAATTAATTTATCAGAGATTTAACGCTTCTTTTTCTCGTCGTCAGGATAAAGCCCGAACTTCGACAGGCCCGCAATTCCCTGCTCAAGCCGTGAGACTGCGAGAGGCATCAACTCAACGATAACATGATTATCTTTAAGCCTGATTGCTCCAACTTCGGAACGTTCAACTTTTAATGCCCGGCACATCGCATTTAATACTCGTCCTGTGTCTAAACTTTTGCTCGCTTTAAAGTGCTTGAAGGCTCCTTTTGGCTTTGAGGCTTGAACTTGCTTTGACTTCGGACGCTGTGAAGGTTTCTTCGTTCGGCGTTCCTGTTCACGCTGGAGTTCACGGTCTAAGCTGTAACCTTTATTCCTCGCGCTTAAGACTGACAATAATTTTGCGATTAAGATTTTGGGCTCAGCACGGGTCATTAGGTCATTGGCCCATTTCACACACTCGCCAAAATCAGCGTCAATAGGTGCCGCGAAAATTTCCTGTTCAGCCGAATCACGCCATGCACTCCGGATTTTCTCAATGCCGGGAATATCAAGCCATTCCGTTTTTATCTCAGTTCCTCGTAACATCTCTTTGAAACGGCCAATTTCAGGAGGAGCAAGCAAGACGAGATTAACGCCTTCATGTCCGGCTCTTCCTGTTCGTCCGCTTCGATGTATGAATGTCTCTCTGTCGTCAGGAAGTCCAAGCTGGATTACATGACTGACACCCTCAATGTCCAAGCCTCGAGCCGCAACGTTCGTAGCAACCAAACACGGAACTGAACCGGACTTAAACGAAGCTAACACGGCGTTACGTTCGTTCTGGGTCATGTCGCCTTGAAGTGCCGCCGCGCTGAAGCCGTGATCTTGAAGTCTCTGCGCAATCTCGATAGATTCCATTTTTGTGTGGCAAAAGACGAGTGAACGTGAAGGATGTTCCCATAATAAAATATCAACGAGGCCTTCAAAGCGTTTTTGTGAAGGAATGCGATAAATCCTATGTAAAATATCCTCGTGCTGTGTTCCTTCCTCGTCAACAGAGAGAATTATTGGCTCATGCAAATATTTTTCCGCTAACATTCTGACTTCATCGGGCATTGTCGCCGAGAAAAGCCAGCGTCTTCCTTTGGGCATTGCGTCAAGAATTGCTTCGAGTTCCTCACGAAATCCCATGTCAAGCATCAAATCCCCTTCATCGAGTACAACGCTGTGAATTTCGCTAGTCTCAAAACTTTTTCGTTGAATATGGTCTCGAACACGTCCGGGAGTTCCTGTTATGATTGCGGCTCCGTGCTTGAGAGTTCTTAACTGGGGGTAAATGTCCATTCCGCCGACGAGTGAAGCAACCGAAACTTTTAGAAATTTCCCAAGATATTCGGCTTCGTCCGCTGTCTGCTGGGCGAGTTCGCGGGTTGGAGCTAATACGAGAATTTGAGGGTTTTTCTCGCCTATTTTCATTTCCTGAAGAAGAGGGAGGAGAAATGCTAAAGTTTTTCCTGAGCCTGTTTTAGCTCTGACGATTAAATCATTGTTCCAGTCCTCAGAAAGTACGCGGTCTTGAACTTCCATCGGGGAATTAAAGCCGTGCTGTTCAAGTGCGTGTAATAATTCCTTCCTGAGGCCGTAAGAATTGAAATCTTCCATGCTGATAATATCAATATCTCCTAACAAAAAATCAGGAAGCCGTGAATAAAACTTCCTGAATAATATTATTGCATATTATAACGCAGAGCAGCGATAAACTTTACTAGACTTCTATATCAATATCATGCTCATTGAGAAAATTACGATGAACTCTTTGTATGTCCCGGAGTGCTTCTTCAGCTTCGTTATTGCCCTGACCAGCAAGCCTGTTGCCATGAAACTTTAATTGCTTCAGCGTATAACAGTCTGTCTTCAAGATAACCGAAAATTTCAGGCCCGAATATCATCGTGATAAAACATCCTGCGGCGAGAAAAGGAACTAACGGGATCGAATCGCCGCGCCCCCATTTAACCCGGCCAATCAGCATTAAAATTATTACCCAAGCTCCGCCGATCATTACGCCCAGATAAAACGCCAACAATGTAAATCTCCAGCCTAAAATTGCTCCCATTCCTCCCATGAAGACAGCATCACCCCAGCCCATTCCGCCGCGTGTGAGAAAAATTATCACCGCAAAAATTCCCCAGCCCGTCAATGCTCCTTCGAGGCCGTCAATAATTCCCGCCCAGCCTCCTACAATCCTGATTACAATTCCCAAAACTCCCGGCGTAATCGCGAACATGTCAAAAACATCACCGCTCTCGAAATCCGTCAACGAGTTCACGACAAGCCCGCAAGTTCCAACGCTGACAATTAAAGCCGCCCATGAAATTCCCCAGCGAGCAAGAATTATCACAGCAAGAGCCGCACAGATTATCTCGACAAGAATATATCTCACAGAAATTTTCGCTCCGCATTTCCTGCATCTTCCGCGCAAAATCAGCCATGAAATTATTGGGATTAACTCTAACGCGCCCAAGACATGCCCGCAATTCTCACATTCTGAACGCTCATTTCCCCACCATGAACGCCCTTGAACGCTTCGATGTGCTACAACGTTCAAGAATGAGCCTAGACATGAGCCGAATATTGCCGCTATGATTAATTGTCCCAGGTTCATAATTTTCTTCGTGTAACTTTCATTGCATCTTCATTTTTTGTGTCTCGCGAGTAAATTATTCCGCCGTAAGTTGTAATCCCGCTTCGTCTCATTTTTGCGAGTTCTCCGTCTATAGCTTCGGCGATTTTCTGACGGCTTCCCTTTTTGTCGCGGCTGTAAGTTTGCATGTCCCGTTCGATATAACCAAGTTCAACGAGCGCTTGAACGTCTACAGGATTAATTTCCATTGCTTCGGCTAAACTCTCAACGTCAAAAATATCGTCTCCGTGATCCCTCATAAATTCATGGACTGAGCCGTAAAGTTCTTCAAGCCTTCTTATGCATTCCCCGCAGTATTTTCCGTTGTTGATGGAGTTGAAGAGTTTTCCGCATCTTCTGCACCCCGCTAATGCCATCAGTGTAATCTCCCCTCATAAAAAATTTTCTGTTTATGTTAATTAATAATTTTACATGATATAACCTGAATTTTTCCGTGAACTTAATATGTTATTTTTGTCGGCGTGAAATATGTTCATGTTGAATTTTTAGGCAGCCGCGAGATTATAAAATTTCAGCGGCTCAGACCTTGAAGGAATTATTAAAGAAACGGAGAAAATTGACGCCATGCGCAAGCCCCTGAAAGGATATAATATCAAAAAAGACAGTTCGTTAATCTTCTGAAGCCTGATTTGACCGTTAAACTTATTTTCTTGACGGCTGAGACTGCAAAGTTTGAAACAGTATCAATGATTTTTTCTTTGACCTCGTGAATTTTTTCTGTGACAAACTCACCGACCTTAGAGCTTGCAACATAGCTTGCAGTTCCGCCGGTAAGTCCATCTACAACCGCACTTGCAGGTCCTAATACTGAGCCGATTTTAGCACTGATTAACTTCACATTTTGAAGCACAAAATCCAGCTGTAACAGATGCCGCATTTCTCTTGACTATATCAATAATTTCATATTGAGCTGAGATTATTTCGGTTGAGATTGTCTCGCTTTCCCCCGAAGTTTTATCGGGCATGTGAGCTTGTAATTTTGATGAGAGCTGCTCGATTAATGAGAAATTTTGAGAATTGGTGTAACTCCCAAGAAAACTTTTCAGGAGTAATATAAATTGTTTGTCAATATTAATCCCCGCTTTGTTCTTTTACTTCATGAATTATATATAATAATTGTGGTATTTCAAGAGGAGGTTTATTCATGCGCAAAAAATTTCTGGTAATTCTGCTTATAATCGTTGGTGCAGTTCTTTGCGCCGTCAAATTTTCGCCGTCAATCTCAGCTTTCATCTCTCGCATAACTTATACTTACACACCAAACGCCGACATTAATGACGCTTTCTGGACTAATAGTTATAATTTCTACACTCAATCACCAAACGGCTATTATCTTGG
>JAFTCP010000035.1 GCA_017454625.1 Synergistaceae bacterium | reverse complement strand
TGACTACACTCAGGAAGAACAGAATGATTATCGTAGTTACATCAACTTTCTTTAAGGCGGAGTTGCCGTTCTTTTCTTTTTTCGTATCCATGCTTCATTTTCTCCTTATTGACGCTACTTTACGACTGTAATATCGCTTCCAAACCATTTTGGGGATATTTTGCCTAAAGTATTGTCGGCCTTCATTTCGCTGATTACCTCCTGCACTCTGTCCCTAAGTTTCCGGTCGTTCTTCCTGAATCCTATTGCTAATTCTTCCTCACCGAGATTATCGGAAAGAACAAAATATCGTTCGTCGCTTGAGAATATGAAATAACATGCTGCAAGAGAATCCACGAGAGCAGCATCAAGTTTTCCCTCCTTCAACTGCTGAAGAACCAACATGTTATTATCAAGCGGAACGATCGTAATATCATCGATAATATCAATCGCATTAAGTGCTTCCTGCGTCGTTGAACCTGCCCGCACGCCAATCGTTTTGCCTTTGAGGTCGCGTAACCACTTTACTCCGCTGTCGTCGCGGATAACAAAGATAAGGTCTTCCTTCACATACGACTCCGACAAACTCATTGCCTCGACCGCTTCATGAACAACCGACATACTCCCTATGCAGTCTATGGTTCCGTCCTGCAGTTCACTTTCTTTGCTGTCCCAATTGATAGGCCGTATTACAAGCTCAATCCCCAATCTGTTACTGACTTCACGTAGAAGATCTATATCAAAGCCAACTATTTCACCTTTATCATTCACAAAGCTCATGGGCGGAAATGCTGTATCAACACCCAAAACTATATGTCCGGCTTCAAGCACCCTTTGCAAAGAAAAATCTCTTTCGTGAACTCTATCTCGCGGGCCGCCGCCAAAGTAAACCATTCCTATGGGAAGTAACGCTGCGCACACTGACACGAGCAACAATTTTTGCATCTCCTTTGGCATCAGCTTTTTCCTCGTCATAGCTCGCGTAATCGTAATTCCTTGAGCTCGTTTAATTTTCGCGTCGTAATCGTTCACAATTTTTCTGAGCGTAAAGGAGAGAAGCAGTAATGCAATTAGGTTCGGGAGTGCCATTAAGCCGTTAAGAGTGTCCGATATGTCCCATAAGTTATTTAGAAACTCGTTGCCCGCCAAACCGAAGAACTGAGCTCCAGCCGCACCAAATAAAATCATCGTAATCATCAAAAGTTTCATGATACTCTTGGCCCTAACACCAAACATATACGTTATTGCCGTCTCAGCGTACCAATACCAGCCCAGAGTTGTTGTGAATGTGAATAGCAGAAAGCCGATTGAAAAAATGTATTTGCCGATAGGTCCTAATGCGAACTCAAACGCCCGGAGTGCAAGTTGTGCGCCAGTCAGTTCTGGTGTGTCGGTCAGCGTTCCAGTAACAAGAAGAATAAGTGCTGTCATTGTGCAGATAATAATTGTGTCCAAGAAGACCTCGAATATTCCGTAAAACCCTTGCTGTACTGAATGCGCAACATCTGCCGTAACATGTGCCATAGGAGCGGAACCCATACCGGCCTCATTGGAAAATACTCCGCGAGCAATGCCCCTTTGAACTGCCTCTTTAACGCCCCAGCCTGCAAGCCCTGCCGTAATGACTGAGGGATCGGGGTTGCTGAAAGCCATTCGGAATGATTCAGCGATAACAGCAGGAATTTGCGGCGCATGACTTACAAGTATAATGATGGAACTCACAATATAGAATACGGACATGAAAGGGACAATGAGCACCGTAACTCGTGAAAGACTGGATAGCCCGCCTATAATGACCAGCCCCACTAAAACAGCCATTACGAGACCGCTATAAAGATGCTCCACGTTCCAGCCTAAGAAGAGTGCTTCAGCTACAGAGTTTGCCTCAGTTGCCGCGCCAGAACCTAAAACAGCAAGTATCGTGAAGAGTGAGAACAAAAACGCGAGCAACTTCCCTATTGGCTTCCATATGCCGCCGCGTTCACATAAGCCGTTTTCAAGAATGTACATTGTGCCTCCGCGCCAATCATCATGTGCGTCCTTCTGCCTGTAATGAACCGCTAATGTTACTTCAGCGAATTTAGTACACATTCCGAAGAGAGCAGAGATTAGCATCCAGATCAGCGCACCCGGTCCGGCAAGGTGAAGTGCGGTCGCTACACCTGCTACATTGCCAGTTCCAACAGTCGCGGCTATAGCCGTAGCCATTGCAGCAAAAGATGAAACGGATTTATCATTCTCGCTTTCTTTCCGGAAACTGAAGACCTCTGCCATTGCCGAAAGAAAATATCGTAACTGTGGCAATCTCAGTAAAAGTGTCAAGTAAACGCCCGTACCAACTAATAATGTCAGGCCGGGTATTCCCCAGACGAAGTTATTTATGACTTTGTTAATTCTAATAATCGTTTCCATGCAACTTGAACATCTCCTAAAATTTTTCTCATTCTTTCAGATAAGCAAGAATTTTGAAGATAATCAAGTATACTTTCACGCAGAAAAAACAACGTTTACGCAGAAATATTTTTAGGGCGGGTAAATATTATTCTAAAAAAACCTCATGTATTGAAGATATTTCTGGTTATCTTCTTTGGAAAATCTTTCTCCAAACCGCTGGAAATTCTCATCGATATAAAACTGCTGTAATTTTTCGTTATCCTCGCAGTCGAGATAAATTATTCCTCCTCCGATTTGACGCTGGATATTCACTAAAATATCATTCGTTATGTCCATTAACTCTTTGCCGCTGATGCGCTCGCCGTTATCTACTCCGTAATTTTTTCCGAACTGCGCTATGAGAAATGCTGAGGCCATATAATCTCCCGTAGCTCTGTCAAGTCTCGCAAATCTTTCGAGTTTTTTCCGTGAAGTGTTGCTTAAACGAACATTGGGAATTAATACAGCTTTATGCGTCACTGCAAAATAACCCAATATCTGCCTATCATCTAAATCATTCACTAGATACGTTATTGATAACTTCCGGCGCAAAATTTATTGCTCTGTTCCTTATGAAGTTTTCGATTGCTGGGTTAATCGGACATGAAAATAGCGACAAATATTGCCTGACCTTTTCCTCGCCTTTATCCTTAAGGTCATAAAGGATATTTGTTATTTGCATTTCCATTCTTACTTTCTCAAGTTTTTCTCGCGAAGTTCCCATAGTCTACGTATATCGTCCGGGTCTGTGCTCACTTTATACGTCGGTGCGCCCTCTGGTTTTCTATAAGGATTGGCCTCCGAAGCTCTAATAAAAGCCTCGATTTCTTCTGGCTCTCTCAATATTACGTTATGAAAAATGCTTGATGTTGCCATTGATATAGCTCCTCATTTCTATAATCTTGAGGAAATTATACATGAATTGTTATTATTCCGCTTTTCGTTCAATAACATTGCTTTTCTCTAGCGCATCGATTTTTGACATCTCTGCAAATGTCTTGCCAAGGAAATACAAAATTTGCTTCCCGTACATGGGCGGGAAACCTGCCGCAAACTCTAACATGCCTACTGGTACACGTCCTTTATTGGACAAAGCAGTCTCATTATTTCGTCTGGAGTTAAAACTGTTCGCTGAACTTCCTGCTGAGATTTCGTTACGCTCTTCTTGTCGAATATTCCTGTTCCGCCCTGAAATGATATGCTCTCCTGTTCCTTAATTACCGTCGTTACTCCTAATCGGTCGGAAAGATATTTTGCTGTCTCCACTTTGTTCGGTGCATAGGCTCCCGTTACATGACAGTTCGACGTGATTGATTCGTCCTTGCCATAGTCCGCGTCTAGCTGGGCTTTGTCCTGTATAGTACATTCCGAAACAACGATGAATGACACGGCTCATACGATAAAACTAGCGATTTTAGCAACATCCCTGTCCAGAACGTAAGCTTTGATAGCCTTATTGATAACCAACTGCAAAAGAACAGTAAAGTCCTGAATAAATGGGTGAGTGAACTGGAACGTCTTGCACGTAATATTATCTAAGCTAGAAGGAGGCGTAAGTAATGCAATTAGTAGAGGTAGCAGAAACAACACTAAAGGTCGCAGAGGTCGCTTCAAAAGCTATAGAGACAATCGATGTTATTGATGTTGCGGAAATCTCACGAAGACTGGTTGCTGAGAGATTGAACGAAATCACCCAAGGTACTGACGAAGAATAGTTCAACCGCCTCAAGGGAACAGAAGGTTACCGGAAGGCTACGTGATATACATTCATGGATCGGCGAAATCAATCCAAATTTTGACATTTTAGATGTCAGCTCTCCGTACTGCCACAACTGCGGAGGCTGTGTCCTGTACGTCTACAGCAGGCTTAAGGGTGTCAGCAAAATTTGTGCAACATACATTCAAAGTCATTGAGGCCTTGTACAATGACATCATCAACAAATCTGGTAAAAAGGCTCTGGCAGATAGGCGGCGATAACATGGAAAATAGCAACATTCTGGCCAGACAAAAAAGAGTCATTAAGGATTCTCTGCTCGGAGAAATTTCCGACATCGTTAATGATAATATATCATAGTAACAAATATTCCCCCAACTCCTTCGCGAAGCCGAAAGCTACCTCACTCTTTCCTGCAAACGCGGCGAAACTTCTCTCGATTGGTTCGACATCACAGAGCGGGGTTGTCCCGCAGACCTCAAGGACAAAGAACGCGACGAATACTTTTCACGAATCAGTTTTGCCCTGTCTTCAGCCTTCGCGGGGTTTCGGTCTGGGTTATTCTTCCGGGAGTACTCCTGCCTTCTCTATGGGGCTCTCCGGCGGCAATGTCGATACCGTCAGGGCTGTTCTGCGGTCATCTTGTAGGCATTCCGTAGTCCGTAAGTCTCCCACAAACGAGACTCCTAACAATGCTTATAGAGCCGAAGCGTCATACAGAATCACCCTCATGGACATTAACACTAGCAAGCAGAAGTTTCCTCGCGAAGAGTCCGTGTATTGGCCCGACAGAATAGTGGCAGCCTTGCTCGGCAATAAATATTCTATGGAGATTCGCTTCGATTCTCCTGACGAAAGCCTCCTGAGCCCCCCTCCTTGACAGTATCAACAACCTGACCAACAAGCTCTCGTCCTTTCGTGAAACTTTACTACAGATATCAGGCAACATAGGTAATAGTTACAAAACATTAGGAGCTATTCAGCAGGAAGCTTTCATGACAGTAGCAGATAGTGTAAACGATATTCCAAGCTACGGGATGAGAGCTTCATCTTCGCGGATATTTAGACATTTTATAGAACCGATGCAAAAGTATATGACCGATAGGCTAAAGTTCTGTGTTGCTCGCATTAAACAGATGCTTATGGGCGGCGCTCATGCTGTGAGCCTAACTACTGTCGTCAAAAATGAATCCTGCCTTCAAGTACTCAAGGCTGTATTGTCCGGCGCAATGGCTTTTAACGACATTACCATAAAATGGCATATTGACTACGCTGCACTATTGCTACCAGATTATGCCCTGAGTTCAATGTTCTCTGTCAATCGAAAAATTTTCCAGGCTTTTCAGTACATAAGCTCGAGGATTCCAACATCAACATTCCGTTAGAAAATCCGCGCTTGATTTTTGCAACGTAGTATGGAACGGACAGCGATTGCCTGATATGCTGTCGATACCGTTGAAAGAACTTAATCGTCATGTTTTTATATGCGGGATGACAGGTTCTGGCAAGACCAACTCAGAGTGTCATCTACTCACCAAAACATATGTGCCCTTCCTTGTCATTGAACACGTCAAAGGTGAGTACAGATTTTATGTTCATTAGCTAAGCGAAGTATTGAAGTCCGACTATGGACATCAGCACTAGCGAGATGTGCCCGGTGAACCCGCTGTGGTTTCCTGTCGACGGAAATCTTCAGTACCACATCGACAACATTAAAACCATCATTGCCTCAACATTTGATCTCTACGCCGCAATGCCGAATATCCTATAACAGTGCTTGATCAGGACATACATACGCTCTTGTTGGAATATTGCAACCGGGCACAATGTCTTCGAGTGAAAACTTCCCTATGAAAAACTATAGCCTATGATCTATGACCTTTGCGCAGAGATAGAAGCCTATATTAATACTAGCGACTTTCAGGGCGAGACAAAGGTAACTACAAGGGTGCATTGCTTTCACGTCTATAGTCGTTCACTTCTGGGGTTAAGGGTATGCTATTGAATCAACAAGCACATATCGACTTCGGCAGGATAATTAATGAAGGGATTAACGTCATTCTTGAACTTGACGCTATGGCTGATGATGCTGATAAGTCCATTGTAACGGGGACTGTTCTTGTTCAATACTTCCAGTATCTAAAGCTACACAACAATGGGTCGCTAGGCGCAAGCTCTCAGAATCATTGAGCAACATGCTGGCCGAGATTCGTGCGTAAGGTGAAGGCCTCATCATATAAGAACACTGCGATCAAGATCATTCACAGGGTAGATTACGGTAAGGATATAGAACTGCTCCGCGATGCATTGCATCTTCGTGAAGGAGATACTACAACAGCGAGACTTCTTATCGGTTAGGCTCTTGTGAGTTTCGGCGGAATGGACAAAGCTGCTGTTTCAGCTGTGTCGTTGTCATCGAATAAAGAGACCTCCTCGCATGCAGAAAATACAGGCCCTACATGTGAAAGTTTGCAAAAAAGCGCGACGAATATTATCATGAGCAGTATTGCTTTCACGGCTGATCTTATTAATTCCTGCCGATTGTTCGTAAATAAGGCTATGTTTGACGGATTGAGCGGGATACAAGCCTCATTGCCAATGTTCTTTCGACAGGTATCTAAACTTATTTACTTTCACGGATACAGTGAGCTTTCGCGCGCCACTAAAGAGATGGAGCTAACGAGAAAGCTGGCGATGACAGGAATACGGGTTTTACCAAAGAAAGATTATGCAGCACAAAAATACTCGTGCAATATAGCGGAGATTTTCATAGGGAGGATAATTGCTATGAACGACGGAATTTGTGATAAAGAGTGGAAGATATTTTCCAATTATCGCAGCAAACGTATTCACACGGGATTAACGGAGTTCTACGCCAACAGTGATGATGCGATGTGTTCAAAACTTCGGGTAAGGTGCGGAAACTCACGGTATCTATGGCTTGCGGCGTGAATTCAGCAGATGTTCGAGAAAACTAATGCGAACGGCATAGCCAACGATGAGGCCGTGAAGAGTTATCTTACTGAAAGTTTCTATGTGATGCCTATTAAAACTGTCAGTGATGTAGTTGGCCTGCTCATGAGACAGTATATAGGTGTGCGGGATAATGTACGAGTGCATTGACTTTGTCCTCCGGCGCTGGCGGAAAAAGATATTATAGCTGTCAGCAAAACTTACTACGATAACTTAAAAAGTCTTTCTGGGCATAAATGCAAAGTGGTTATACTTGGCCTACAATCGTCTGGTAAGAGCACTCTACTCAACGGAATAATCAGCTAGCCTGTAAAGCCAGCTACTGAGGTCAAGGGCACGACATGTCCGCTGAATATTGAATACGGCGAACAACCGCTGCTCACAACAATAACAGAATCAGGAGCTGAGATAAAAGATCGACGGACTACTCACAGACGATGTCTTCAGGAAATTCATAGAGTATGTCTGCGCTTGCGTAAATGAACATGTAGTTTTCCCTGAGAATCTGCTTTACTTCATGCCCTAGAACAGCAGTTACGATTCATTGTAATCTTCTGATGTCATCATGGATAGCAATAATAATAGACATGGACTTGTCCTCGCAATTATTCTTTTAAGCTCGTACATTGAGAACGACGACGGCAAAAAATATTCCCTCATTCTTTAATAGCTCATCCACTCTGCTAGTCTGTATTTGTGTAGCATTATCGCCAGCCATCTGAATTTGAATATTGCCGGTGAAAAAGCCTTCAATTAATGGGGCAATTCTTTTAGCAGCTTGCTCATTTCTGCACCTTATGAGTAATAAATAAGTCATACTTTTTCATTGCTTATTTTCTTCAAGGGAATACCGAGTGTATTCTCGAAATATGTAAGGTAGTCAATACGTAAATTATTCTTTACAAGTTTGTCGCCGAATGCCGCCTCATAATCCAAAAGTCTAGATTCCGCAATCTCACATTTATTTGCTAATACTGTTGCCAAAGTAAAATTGTTCATTTCTTTTCATCTTGACTTACACAAATTGTGAATTTTGGTATTAGGGTATTTCAGGGTAATGCATTCATAGGGGATTTCTTCAAGTTCAATATATGACATATATTTTTCACAGTTATTATTCGGATACGTACGGACTTCTTTCTATGCTTAATTAGAATATTTGCAATATCTTCTTCTTCCATTTGCTTACAGGTTTACACCGCTCATTGAAAATAAACGCACTGAACCGTCAAGCTCCTCATGAATTATCATCTTCACAATTCGCTTCCCCGTGTTCGGAATTGTATGCTTCTGTATTGCAAGTATACGATAATTCGTACCATTGACAACCTGAGAGCCAAGATACGCAATAGGCTCCATAATCTGCTCCGATCATTTCGCCGATTATCGCTGTAAACGCACTCCGCACTTTCTGAGGTAAGTTACAGCCTTTAATTTCGTCTAAATTCCATCCGCCTATTAATAGCATAATTAATCTCTCCAGAATAAATAACCTCTTCAATAGAGGCCGTATTTTGTGTAAAGTATTTTGCATTTTGCTTTACACAAAAAGTTTTGTGTCATCTCTGCTTTACTCTGAAATTTTCTGCAATAAAAAAGCCCTAATTAAAGAGAGCAAAATTCAAAACAGAACTAACAACGACCTATGTAAACAATAACAAAGTGCGATTTATTTATTTTGAGACACTCATTCTTGTGGTGGTTCAGAATCGTTTTTCTTCATTTTATTCAATGATATTCCTGCGCAAAAACCTGAGCCGCCATAGAAAAGAATCCTGATAATTTCTAGCAAGAATGCTTCCTTATCAAGATACAACGCCCAACAAACAAATCCTGAAGTAATAAGAATAAGAAAAGCACCAAACCACATAAACCATTTCCATAAAACTTTCTGGTGTGCTCTCTGCTCTCGTCTATCCTCTAATTGTACTTGAAGTGATTGTTTCGCAAGGTCGTAATCATATTTTAGACTTTGTTTTTTGTTTTCTTCTGCTTGTTTCCTGAGTTCAATTTCTTTTGCCTGATTAGCTAAAATACTTTCCGCAAGATGTAATGACACAGGAACATTCTCTTCTCGTTGAGAGCCTATCATTTTATGTCCTCGCAGCATTCTGAGAATACACTACTTTAAACATTCCGAAATGACTATCTACACCAATACGCGGCAAAATCATGTGAACCGCTTCTATGCTGTCAAAATTATTATTATATAGCTGCACATATTCAGATGGTGAGAGTACAGCTGATTTTTTAGAAGAAAAATTTTTTAATAGCTGCATAATATTCACCTCATAATTGTTTAATTATTAGAAATTATATCATTACAGCCTCTATTTATATCTTAAAAATCTTTATAATATCCTGTACTTTACATTGTATATTCATAATGCAATTACACTAACTGAAATAAGCCGTCAAGCTCCTATAGTGAATTATTTAGCTTCTCAGTGTTCGGAAACAGCTATTATTCATCTCTACCGGCATTTTTCCTCCAAGCCCAAGACAATGCATTCGTGATTTCTTGTTGTGTCTTGCGTTCAATGTAAGCTCGAACCTTTGGAGATATGACACGCGAAGCAGCACGTCCTGATGTCATTTGCGAATTAACTTGTTTAACAAACTCACGACTAAAATATGTGCTCATAGCTATTTTTCTTAGCCAAGTGCTAACGCTCGGCCACCAGTTTTCTTTTTATTAAAATATCCCCATGACTGCATAAATACTGCATAAGAAATTACGTCTACCTGGTCATCATGCATTCCATTGGGGAACGATAATAATTCAGCCTCTAAAGCAATAAGCCAATGCGTATTTTCGAGATGATACATCATTCCAGCTTCATAACGTGCCGCAGCAGGAATTGCACGAGTATATTTATCTGCATCAGAATTCAGCTCAATTATTGGAATGTCCATTTGACGCAACAATTGATACATTGTGATGCTGATCTCTGAATCTTCAACTCCAACAAGCGAAGGCTTCCATTCTTGAAACTTTCGTAACATTAGAGCAGGCTGGTCAGGTCCGTTAAGATGTTCTCGGAATATGTCCAGCACTAGCAATTCTCCATCAGGACACAGAGCAAAAGTTCCTAGAACAAAATAATCCGCACTTGACTTCATACTGCCAGCTATATCGCATGTCTGAAATACTTTGCACTTATCTCTTTCGTAAGTCTTAAGCCAGCTTGGCGTAGGAAGCTGATAGTAATTTTTAACAATTTGAAAATATCGAATAGTTGATGCCTTAAACAAGTCAAATCTGGATTTCACTTTTTCAAGCTCCGAATAACCATTTGCTGAAGCATCTACTATATTTTTCAACTTGCCAGCTGGAAAATTCTCAAGCTGCCTGAAATAATCATCGTTCCACTTAGCCGCTCAAACATCAACATTTCCTGGGAGCCACTGAGAAGAGAACGGTTCAGCACGTATTACCTTATCACCGCTCTCAAGTTCAACTGATACATTGAAACCGTCAAGCATACGAACAAAACTCTGTGTCTGATCTTTTCCAGCTTGGCAGGAATTTTGCGGAAGACGTATAGTTACTTTTCCATAAAGAGCAGTATCACTTTTTGCGGTATTCAAAATAAGCTGACGTACATCAGCACCATTTTCGCGGACGTTGATAACATCTGAAATAAATACTCGCCCGTCTCTGCGTTTACCTAATAAGACACCTGCTGTGTATGCACTGTTATCCTTACGTTTAGTGCTTTTTGAAGTCTGTGATAAATCATCAGTTTCACTGCCTTCACCCGGAGCAGTTGCAGCTAAGTCCCAAGCACGAACCCAACGAACAATATCAATTGGCATAGCGTTAAGTATCGACACTCTTGACCTCTTAAAATATTGTCCAGCAGCACGTCTAACTTTCCAGTTTCCGTTTAACAGCTGCTCTTGCTCAAACTCAGATATAGCTTTTAAGGCACCAACATATCCTGGATTATGCGTCAATAAAGCCTTGTTGACAGTGAGCTTCGCGCTGATAAAAGAAACAAATTTTACCTCAATTTGTTCTTCTGGTGTGTAAAGATTAAACGTTTCATATAGCTTTTAACGAGTATTCGCCCAATAAATTTTATTATACCGCAAACGTGGACTCTAATTTTTCAACGTCCGTAACTTCATAATATGAACCGCCGCTTGCAAGTCCTTCATGAAACGCTGCCCGAACTCTAAATATTCTCCTTCAAGACTATGAAAGAAACCGAGCGTGTAAATGTTATACCCATTCTGCTTAAGATTTTGCGCAGTACTATATGCAGCGTTGGCATAACCATAATAATAATCGCTGTAGTTATAGCGTCCGTCGTATTCATATTTGCCGCTCTCAGGCAGTCCATATGAACACAAAACTATATTTTTTACTACATTCTGTGTGGTGATGTTATCCAGAAGCCCTCTGGCAAGTTCAAGTGATCCGTTAATGTTGGTTCCTCCATTTGCTGACAGCGTATCAATTTAGGAGCTTAATTTTTCAAAATCGCTTGTAAATTCACTCAATGTTGAAGCCTCAGTATTCAGAGAAACTAAAGCAACATGATTATTGCCATGAGCGTTTAGAATTTGCTAGCAAAACTTTTTAGCCGCTTCCTTCTGAACTTCCGCCGGGGTGCCGCGCATACTGCCAGAGGTATCCAATATCAAGACAACATAACGATTTGTTTCGGCCGCAAATGCTGAACTTGATAATATCAAAGCGATAATAGTTGCTAAAACGACATGAATAACAAAAGAGAAATTTGATAGGAGTTTAGCTGTTAAGAGGCAATAAGGTTAACTTGACTTTATTTAACAAAGTATACTTCATTATTTTTACTTGTGTCAAGCTCCTTTCTGATTTAATTTTATAAATTATAGCATAAAAAAATTTCCCTCCCATTATGAATGAGAGGGAATATAAACTTTTATTACTCTTCGTCCTCGTCTTCCTTCTTGTGAGCAGCAATTACCTTCTTCGCTATTTCCGCTGGAACTTCCTCATAATGCGAATATTCCATCGAGAACGAACCTTCACCGGAAGTCATCGAGCGTAAATCCGTCGCATACTTGAACATCTCGGCCAATGGAACCTGAGCTTTGACAACCTGCAATTTCCCGTGTCCTTCCATTCCCATAACTCGGCCGCGCCTGGAGTTGAAATCGCCCATTACGTCGCCCATAAACTGATCCGGAACAGTAACTTCAACGTCCATAACCGGTTCAAGCAAAACAGGGTTAGCGTCCATAATTCCCTTCCTGAATGATAAACGAGTTGCGAGCTTAAACGACATTTCCGAGCTGTCGACATCGTGATATGAGCCGTAATATAACTCTGCGCTGAAGTCAACAACCGGGAATCCTGCAAGCGGGCCGGAATTCATGTATTCGCGTAAACCTTTTTCGACTGACGGGATAAAGTTTCTCGGAACTGCTCCGCCAACAACGCTGTCAATAAACTCAAAGCCTGCTCCTCTTTCCAATGGACGATAACGAATATAAACATCTCCGTATTGTCCGTGTCCTCCGGATTGCTTCTTGTGCTTGCCCTGAGCTTCGGCCATCTTCCGGATTGTTTCACGATAAGGAACCTGCGGGGTCTTCGTGTCTAAGTCAACGTTGTAGCGTTCCTTCAGCTTCGCGAGAACTATGTTGATGTGCATATCTCCCATTCCTGATAAAACGTTGTCGCGGGTCTCGGCGTTCTTCTCGAATGTCAAACTGCAATCCTCTTCAAGAATACGTGAAATTGCATTACCGAGCTTGTCCTCGTCTGCACGAGTTTTAGCAATGACCGCAACACTGTAAACAGGCTTCGGGAACTCGATTGCCGGGAATTGTGCGGAAAATCCGCCTTTAGTCGCCAAAGTATGACCAACTTTCGCGCTCTGGAGTTTCGGGATTGCTACGATGTCGCCGGCGATAACTTCTTTTACGTCTTTTCCGTCCTTGCCCGTCATAATCTTAAACGAGCTGATACGTTCATCCTCGCCCTTGTTGACGTTGTAAATATTGCTGCCTTCCGACGAAAGCGAACCCGAATAAACGCGGATAAATGAAAGTTTTCCGACGAAAGCATCAGCCATTACCTTGAAGCAAAGTGCTGAGAACGGCGCATCAGTTTTCGGCTCAACCGTAACTTTTTTATCGCCGTCGAACGCCTCAACCGCTCCAATGTCAACAGGCGACGGGAAATAATCAGCTACAAAGTCCATAAACTGAGGAACTCCGATATTTGCTGTTGATGATAACGCGAAGACCGGCATAATTCGTTTCGACGCAATAGCCTTCTTCAATGTCCGCTCAAAGTCGGCTTCTGAGATCGTCTCGCCCTCTAAATATTTCTCCATGAGTTCATCGTCCATCTCAACGGCGGCTTCAACAAGAGCTTCATGCGCGCTTTCTCTCTCGTCGGCCAAGTCCGCAGGAACTTCACCTTCCGTGAATTTTCCTGAACCGTCTGGCTTGTAAGTGTATGCTTTACCCTTGAGAACGTCGACAATTCCCGTAAATTTATCGGCTGAACCAATCGGAAGAAAAACAGGCAGAGCATTCTGTGAGAATTGGCCCTTAATATCCGCTAAAACTTTCTCGAAGTCCGCGTTCTCTCTGTCCATCTTCGAGATTACGAACGAGACAGGAGCATTATGATGTTCGGCATATTCCCAAGCCTTTGACGTTTGAACTTCGATTCCGCCGACTGAGCTCACGAGAATTACTGCGGTATCAGCAACTCGGATTGCCGCGCTCATTTCTCCGGTGAAGTCTGCGTAGCCTGGAGCGTCAAGCACGTAAAAAGTTTTGCCTTTGCGTTCAAGTGTAAGAAGTGATGTGCTGATTGAGATATTACGTTTCTGTTCTTCTGATTGGAAATCGCTGACAGTGTTACCGTTCTGGACATTTCCCATGCGCGTGATGTTTCCGTTGTCGAATAACATAGCTTCGGCGAGTGAAGTTTTTCCGGCTCCTCCGTGTGCGCATAATGCGAAACTCCGTGTGTCTTCGGGTTTACGTACCCCCATAATAAATAAACACCTTCCCTTATAAATTTATGATTGTGAAATGAAACTATTATATATTATCAAAGAAATTTTGAATTATTCCCTTAATCTCTTTCAACGGTAAAGTCTTTAACATATGCCCCTCAGGCTCTAACGCTTCAATCTTCTCAATGCTCCCTGCGTCGGTCTTAGCTGTCAGGAACATCACAGGAATTTTCGCCGTCTTCGCGTTGTTCCTGATTGCTTCGAGAACTTGAGGCCCATTCATCTCCGGCATCTCGTAATCCAGCAAAATCATATCGGGTGCAAATCGTTCAAGAATTTTCAGCGCGTTAGCCCCAGAATTAGCCGGCAAAACTTTATAGCTCGTGCTTAATCCCTCGCGCAAAGTCTTAATCATCACGGAATCATCATCAACAAGCAAAATCATTCGTTGAAAATCTTTTGCGTCCTTCGAGAGTTCCGAAAGTTTATCGCGTATCTCGTTGGCATTAAACGGTCTGATGAACGCTTCGGCTCCGGAAATTTTCGCTCCGTCAACTTCCGCTTGAGTTCCCAGCAAAAATATCTTCGCGTTCGTGAAAGTCTTCAACTTCTCGGCTAACTTTTCAGGGCTTTCAAGTCCAGCCAAGTTCACCAAAATAAATTTCGGGACATAATCAACTTTATCGCTCGAACGTGAACGGGTAATCTCGAAAGTGTCGCTCAAATTCTTAATCAGCATGTCAGCTCCCATTGCGGGCCTGTCGCTTATGTATAAAACTTTCTCTTTCATTTATCAGCTCTCCTAACAAAATTTTTATAAATCTTTCAACGCTTCTTCAAGTCCTCCCCAATCCGCACTGTCAGCGCATGTTGAAACTTGATTAAAGCGCTCAATTTCATTTTCGGGCATTCTGTATTCTCTCAGCATAGCAATAATCCCGTCGATTGAATCACTGTCGAACATTGAAGCAAATTCCTTTATGGCCTCGTAAGCCTCGTGCAATCTCTCAGGGTCAATAACTTCTGCGCTCTCGTCCTGAGCATAAAGCGGCGATAATTTCTCAAAATAACTCTTGTAATTGGCCAGAAGGTCAGGCGTTAAATCCTTGATGCTGTCGATATCGTTAGCATTCCCGCAATCTTCCAGATAAGCCGCCTGTGATGAAAGTTCCTGCGCCCCGATTAATCTCGCTGAACTCTTCAATGCATGAACTTTTATCGTGTAATTATGAATATCCTCTTCAGTGTAAAACTTTTCAATGTCCCGCAAATTATTACTGATTGAGTTATAGAATTGCTGAAGCGTCTTCGCCAAAATTTCTTCGGTCGCACAGTTCTTTATCGCCTCAGAATAGCTCAAGCCCGAAGTCTTCTCGTAAAACTCTTCAAGCGCGGATTTTTCCTGTGAAATTTCCTCTTCAACTTCGGATTTATCCTGCAGGACTATTTTTTCAGGAGGAAGATATTTTATCAGCGTTGATTCAAGCGTCGAACTCTCAACAGGCTTTGAAAGATAATCAGTGAAACCCTCCTCCAAATATTTATTGCGCGCTCCGCTCACAGCATCAGCCGTTAAACATATCACGGGAGTGTCTAAGTTCATTCCGTCTTCCTGCTCCCGAATATGCCGCATCGTTTGAGTTCCGTCCATTTGAGGCATTCTCTGATCCATCAGGATTAAATCATATTTCTGGCTTCGTGTAAGAGCTAAGGCTTCAGCCCCGCTTGAGGCAGTCTCAAGATTAATATCCGTTTTGCTCAAAAGTCCTTCGATTACGGTTAAATTCATATCGGTATCATCAACAACGAGAAGATGAGCATCGGGAGCTTTGAACGATTCTTGATAAGCCCTCATAGTGTGAACGTAACGATCAAATTTGTCGTGGAAATTCCCAATCGGCTCATCATTAACAATTCTCTGAGGCAGATAAATTATAAACGTTGAGCCTTTCCCGTATTCGCTCTCAACCTCAATTCTTCCGTTCATGAGCTGTAAAAGATTATGAGTTATCGACAAGCCTAAGCCCGTACCTTCAACCGTATTATTCTGGACAAGGTCAATGCGTTCAAATTTCTTGAAGAGTTTCGGAAGGTCTTCCGCTCTGATGCCTATTCCTGTATCGCTTATCCTGAAGACGAGATTAATATTCCCGCGCCCGTTTTCGTCGTAGGTTTTTTCGCCGGAGACTTTCAGAGCGACGCTTCCCTCATGAGTATATTTCACAGCATTGTTAAGGACGTTCGTAACAACCTGCCGAACTCTGACTTCATCGCCGTATAATTCATCGGGCAATTCTTCGTCGACGCTGACATCAAACCTTAAATCCTTTTGCCTTGCCTTGAAGACAATCATATTTGTAACGTCGTTCAAGACTGAGCTTAACTTGTAATCGCTCTCGGCAATCTCCATTTTTCCGGCTTCAATCTTGGAGAAGTCAAGAATGTCATTGATGATAGATAATAAATTTCTTCCTGCGCTCTCAACGTTGCGTGCATAAGTCGTAATCCTGTCGCTCGTGCTTTCGCGTATAATCATCTCGTTCATTCCTAAGACGGCATTAATCGGCGTTCGGATTTCATGAGACATGTTCGCGAGAAACTCACTTTTTGCGGAGTTCGCACGTCGGGCCTGCTGCATTGCGGCTTTTGCGAGTTCTAGGGCTTCTTCTAATTGCTCGCTTCGTTCCTGCTGTTCCCTGTGAAGCCTCGTAGTATCAGCAACCAGAATAATATAGAAACCTGGATTGACAGCGTAAAAGTTGAACTGTTTGTAGAAAACTTTACCGTCCATTTCACAGGCAATGTTGACCTCGTAAAGCGCGTTTTTCTGAGTTCCAAAGGCGATAGAGTCCGGCGCTAAAGCATGAGCCATTGATTGAATTTGTTCATCGGTCCCGTGTAAAATCGGCACAATTTCCTCATGAATATAAGAGTTAAACGTGTCATGAATTCCCTTCGGCAAAATACTCCCTTCAGAAAGTTCATCACTCACCGTAACTTGATACCGGCCAATTGCCATGTAAGCGATCATCTCGAATTGACGGGCTAAAATCTTGTCTACGATTGTCTGATAAACTTTTGAGTTGTTGCATTCCCGTTCAGTGATGAAAGCTATAACGTTGCCCGTGATTGGGTTTCGTGTCATCATTGCGGAAATTTCGACGTAACAGATATTCCCGTTCTCTCGGCGTGAAAGAAGAACTAAGCGCGTTCCTATTCTTCCTTTAGCGTAAGTGTCAAGAAGATAATCAACGTTGAATGTCTCAATAAATTTTCTGCGTTCGACGAAATTAATATAATGCTTGGCCCGGAGCTTGAGCATCTCCGAGTAAACATCTTGATTTTTATCCGTACTGTATAAATCTTTTCCCCTGACTTCTTCGAGCTTATCAAGCGTTAAATCTGCCCGGAACATTCCCAGAGTAAATTTGTCCTGATGATAAAAATTCTGGCCGATTGCATCATAGCTTGTTCTGATTTTTTCCTCGTAATTCTTGAAAAGCGTTATATCTGAAAATGTAATGTATGTATAATTCGTATCATTAATATTTATGAATGCATAATGAGCTTCACACCAGATAATATTATTCTTAGCTGTAATCTTTCGTATCTGAATTTTTTTTGTCTTATCGGGAGATTCATGATGCTGAAGCATATAATCTACAAGCGGCCTGTCTTCGTGATAAATTATTTCGCTGAAATCTCCGGTTGCGTTAAATCTTGCGGCTTCTTCCGGAGTATCTTCCATCATCTTAATATATTCATCAGAAATAAACACGGCTTCCGGCCTTCCGTCGTCATGGACTTTTAGAAGTATTGCGCTTCTGCCTAATTGTTTTATGATGTCAATAAATTTTTCTTCTTCGGGCTGGGAATGGCACATAAAAAATTTTAAACTCCTCAATAATATAGTTTGCAAGGATAATTATATTACTACACATGAAAAATCATGCTTGAAATTTACCCTAATCATACTAAATATTTTCTCGTTACAACGCATGATAACGGGTAAAACTTTTTGCGTCTTGAGAATTGATGATAGGGACGTAATTTTGACTTCAGAGCTGACAGGGGAAAATTATGTTAAAGCCGGTGTGATAATATAAGCAGCTAAATTTTATCTTGAGATTATTGAATAATTCGTGAGTGCCGGAAAATTTTTTGTGCCTCATGTGATAGTTATATTTCAGGAAGGGTTATTTATTCATAATTGCTGATAATTTTTGTATCTCATGTTAAGTCTAATGTGATAATAATATAAGCAGCTAAAATTTATCTTGGAAGGATTGATTAATTCATGAGTGGCAGAAAATTTTTCGCTTTCATGTCTCTTTTCTTCGCATTATTCTTCGTGATTGCTTTATCAGGATGCGGCGGAGGCGGAGGCAGCGGCGGGAGCAATGACAATAATAACAATCATAATCAGGGCACGACTTACACCGTAAAATTTGACTCAAACGGAGGATCTGAAGTTGCAAGTATGACCGTCAGCGCTGATACGACAATTGAAGCTCCTGACGAACCGACAAAAGCAAGTTCAATCTTCGCGGGCTGGTTCAAGGACAATAACGAGTTCACGCAGATTTTCATGTTCGGCCTTGACGGCGAGAAAATCAGCAGGGATTTAACGCTTTATGCTCAATGGGCGAATGATGACCCGGACCAGGATGAAGCTGACATTGCGGCGGCATTAATCGCGATAATTTATCAGCCTGGCGACGGTCCGGATTACGTTACGAGAAACTTAACGCTTCCGGCACAATCCGAAGGAATAAATATCACATGGGCCAGCAATTCCGGATTAATCTCAAGCACAGGCCAAGTTACCAGACCAACAGGAAACGACGCAGAAGTTATCTTGACCGCGACGATAACGAACGCCGGAAAATCAGCAAGCAAAACTTTCACGCTAAAAGTTATTCACGCACGAACACGAAAAATCGACGACGTGAAAGCCTCTGCGGATGAATATCCTGTTATTGCCGACGAGATTATCACGATGAATGAGAGCAATGATAATTTCAACATCGTTTACGACGACAACGAGGAACAAATCAGGCATATTGACGGGAAATTTTCAAACTTGGAAGTTAAGAACGCCGACGACGCTTTAGACGCGGCATATGAAATTCACGAGGCATTAGGAATAACTGACCCCTACAACGAAACGGAGCCCCTTAACGTTACAAGAGATGATTACGGCGCGCAATATTCATTCAGGCAGATTTACTCGAACTCCAGAGAGAGCGCAGAAGTTTTCGGCAGAACGTTAATGATTTCGGCGAACTCTGAGGGAGAAACGGACTTTTTAAGCTCAAGTTTCATCGCTACAGAAAGCCTTGATGTGGCCTTCCCCAATGGACTTTATTTTTCACACACCGAAGCTGAAGCTGAACGTGCCGCGCTCGCGAATTATCCCGGAACAACCGGCCTCGAAGTGATTTCATCGGAGACAAAGAAAATTATTTACTCGCTCGGTGAATATGAGGCCAATCCTGAACCCGCGTTCGTCGTAAAAGTTACAGGGAACGACATTAATCAAACTGTTATTGTCGGCGATTATGACTTGAATGTTATTGAGGCGATTGATGATGTCTGTACGTGGACAACTTATAATTACGGCACTGACGAACTCGGTCATACAAGAAGTTTTCCCGTTACAGTTAAGGGCAGGAATAACACGAAGTATTTGCGGGACAGCGGCTCGCCGGAAGTCATAGTTTACTCACAAAGCGAGAGCGACAGCAATATTCCGACAAGCGAATGGGGATATAAAAACTCATGGACTGACAGGCACCAAATCGCGGCGTTCGCGAACATGAGGCTTGTACTTCGATGGTGGAAAGACACGTTCAACCGAAATTCCCTCGACGATAAAGGAATGGCAATCAAGCTCATCACTCACCGTTCGGGATATTCTGATAATGCCTGCTGGAACTCTTCAAATAAAACAATCAGCGTCGGAGATATAAGCGACACGACTTTATACGACAAAACGCGAGCAATCGGACTTGACACTCTCACTCACGAAACGGGCCATGCAGTTCTTTATTACATCACGGGCGGAATAAGCTATCAAAACGCAACGGGAGCAATCAACGACGGCTATGCTGACATTTTCGGGTGCTTGAGAGATAAGGACTGGCGGCATGGCTGGAGAGCTGACTATGACAATGACCCGGACACGGGATTTACATATTTCATTGACAACACACAATGCCTGAGAGATGCAAGGGAAGATGTTACTGTAAAATCCCTCTCGGCTGGAGCACGGAGCAGTTACGGACTTTCAGGGATTACGACGATTGATGAACTTTACGAGCATTATAGAACTGTCGCGCCTCAATATTACGGGAATGACGGCAACGGATGCCACACTTACTGCAGACTTGTAACTCACGCGGCTTACTTAATGCATGAGGATGGAGCTTCCAAAATTGGCCGGTCAACTTCTCAGGCTTTAACATGGAATGAAGTCGGCTGGGTCTGGTATAAGTCGCTTAGCTTCGGGCTTGATAACACCTCAAATTTTCACACTGTCAGAAGAAATGTAATCAGAGCGGCTTTGCAAATGGGATTATCTGACACAAAAATTTTGACGATTAAGAAGGCGTTTGATAAAGTCGAAATCTCGGAAGCAAAAGGAACTCTCAGGGGAAAAATTACCGATTGGGACACCAGCGGAACAATCACGGGAGGCGCGACGGTTGCGCTGAGGGATGATGCAAATAATACGGTAGAGAGCGTAATTATCGACCAAAACGGGAATTATGAGCTTAAGGCTGACGCAGGGAATTACAACGTTATAGTTTCACCGACATTCGGAAGCTACAGAGCCTATCAAGAAAGAGTTTATATCCCCGCAAATAAGACAGTTCGGCTTGATGCTGAGTTAGTGAAAACAGGAACGGGGAATATTACGCTTCACTTGAGCGACGAGAACGATAATTCAGTGAGCGGAGTATCAATCAGCGCGGTCAACAACTACACGAGGACTTCAGCATATCCGACATATTCAGGAGGAACATACACTTTCAGCAACATTAACTCCGGGAATTACACGATTTACGTCGGAAAAACCGGCTATGATTATCACAAGTTCGCCGTTACTGTTCCGCCGAACGAGACGAGAAATATTTACAGAACTCTCTACAGAGCGGCGAAATGCATATACACCGTCTACTTTGAATGCAGCTCAAAGACATTCTTAGCACCGAACTTGCTGATAAAATATTCCGGCGGCTCAATCCAACGCGTAAACTCATCGAACACTCCTCAATATGCACCGAACGGAAGACAAGCTGGAGTATGTTTCTACAAGGACGGCGGCAAGAGTAAATACATTCGCTTCACTAACTTTGCTTCGACAGAGTATAAGTTTTATGTTGTCTGGGACGGCGGCGAAAGTGTCGACTGGAACGGGGCAAAACCGAAAGTGAGCTTATACTTCAACGGGGATTTCCGGGAAAAATTTACTCCTCCGAGTGATGCATCAACCGGCGGTTACTGGGAAGTTTTCAGGATTAACAACAAGGGAAATCGTTACAGGATAAATTCAATTGTTGAGGCTGAACCTGTAATAGACTAATCGAAATTTTACGAGGGCTTGTGAGTTTTTCTCCGGCCCTCTTTAATTTTTTACCCTAAGACTTCACGGATAATTTTTTTTTCCTCATTATTATTTACCTGAGATTTTATGTTCCCAATTCTGAAAATTTTCTTGATGAGTTCCTAAAATTTTTACGCTAAAACTTCGCGAATAATATTCATACCCCTTTTCAATAAGTCATTATCAGCCTGAGAGCCCATATGCCCAATTCTGAATACTTTACCCGCTAAACTTCCGTAATTTCCGCCGACTGCTAAGCCCCGCACGCGTAATTTCCCGTTAAATTCTTCCCACGTAAATTTTTCAGGGACATAAAACGCTGTAACTGTTGGTGAGCAAATTTCTTCACTCTTGGGAAAAAGTTTTAGGCCAATTTCAAGTCCCAAGTCCCGGCATAACTTTGCGGCTTCATAGTGTCTGGCAATAGCTCCTTTGTGTGGAAAAAGGTCAAGAGAGTTTTCACGCTTCAACTCCCGACATGACTTCGCAACTTCAGAATTTCCCTCAATAGTTCCTGTGTTGATGAAAAAGTTTTCGTGCTCCCAATCTCGGCATGAATCTACGCTGCTCGTATTACTCTCATTCATGATATTTTCGAGTGAGACGTTGAGAGCTTTCATTGAGTGCCAATCGTGAGTGTAAGGCATGTAATGTTTCTCCGGAACTTCGCGCCAATCCTTGAACGCTTCATAGCCGGAATAATTCACGTCGTTAATGACTTTCCAAGCACGATGTGAGATTGTCGAGATTGATATTGATGGAGTTAATGACAGAACTTTTTGGCTCCCTAATAATCCAATATCAATTTTGCACGCGTCAACATCAAGTTCACAGCCTCCAGCGCTCGAGACGAAATCAACGACGAACAAAGCATCAAGCTCATGCGCGATTTTCCCGATTTCAGCAAGGCACGGCGTTAATGTCCCTGAAGGTGTCTCACAATGAACAGCCGTAATAACTTTCGGTCTGAACTTTTTTGCGTGTTCGTAAACTTTTTCAGGCTCCGGAACTTCATCATAAGGGAACTCGCAAATTTCCGCTTCAGCTCCAAACGTCAGGGCCATATCAGCAAATCCCGAACCGAATAATCCAGACGAGACAGCAAGAATTTTCTCGCCGGGCTTAAGCGTACACTTCAACGAAGCCCATAATATTGACATTGCCTCGCCTGAGGTTATGACGACATCATTTTTCGTGTGTAAAAGTTTCTGAGTTAAAGCCTGATTTTCACGATATAACGCAAAAAATTCTTCCTCCAAGTCAGAACTTGCAAAGTCATTCAGCCATACCCGCCTGATTTCTTCCGGAATACTCACAGGGCCGGGAATTAAGCCTATTTCGTATCTCTCCATGATAATTTATTCACTTCCTAATGCTTCAAAGCCTGATTGATTTACGCCTGAAAACTTTTACGCAAGATTTTCACGGACATTAGAGCCTGAAAACTTTTACGGGCTAGAGTAAATTTATCAGGTCTTCAGCAAATTTCACAATCTCGGCTTCGTTTAATGCGAAACTTTCGATTGTCAGCGAAGAATTATCATCAAGTCTCACGGCTAAAGCAACGGGCATAAATGAGCGAACTTCCAGAATTGATTTGCAGCCTGCAACTTCCAGAACTTTATAATCAGCTTCGGACGACATTACTCCCTTCAAATCATTAACACGCTCAGGAACATAAAGCTCACCCGCTCCGGCTCCTTCCGTCAAGATTATCTGCAATGTCGATTTTCCGCGCGAATAATCCCTGTAGACAACTCGGCCTAAATTTTCTCCGGTTGAAGTCGGCGTGATATTCACAACGTGTTCACTAACTGAGTGCCACGAAGAAATTTCATCAGGAAGCTCAAAAGCTAATGAAGAAGAAATTATTGACATTGATAAAAGCAAACTTGCTAGAAATTTTTTCATGCGTTATCAATCTCCTAAAAATAGAACGTGTTATATTTTTATGCTTTTAATCTCTTGAAGCCACATTCTCCGGACTTGCAATAAAAATTTGTCGTAAACTCCGCTCGCAAAATCAGGAAACGTGTAATCGAAGCTCTGCCACTTCTTAAATCGATAACGCATCGTAACTTCAGCATAAATCCCGTCGCGCAAATAAATCCTGTGAGCATGATCCTTTGTTGACGCTAAAATTAATCTCGCTCCGTCGACATATCCCGGATCAATATTAACCGCTCTAATCGGCTCTCGGCTTCGTGCTTCAATCTCGATAGCCTGATGCTTCCAGTCGGCCAATTCGGATGCGTTCACAAGTCCGGGAAAACATAAAAATATTCGTGTCAGGTTCGGCGAAATCTCATCATAATAATTCGTACGGTCAAATGGCACAGGCTCACTGTAAATTTCAGGCTGTCCCCAGATTTTAGCGAGTTCGTCAATGCTCCAGCGCAATAATTCCTCGTTGGGATAAAGTATTCCTGTTATTCGTTTTACGTTTATGCTCATGTTATTTCTCCCTTACCCAGTTGAGCTTCGGCGAGTTCGTCAATGCTCCAATGGGATAAAGTATTCCTGTTATGCGTTTTACGTTTATACTCATGCTATTTCTCTCTTTTCATGTTCATTTCAGCAAAAACTCTTCGTTTATTAATAAATTTTCTTTTCTGGTTCATGTATCGCTTATAATATCACAGTAATTTTTAAGTCAACTCGCTATAATTTTACGTGATTAATAAATTTTTACAGGAAGGTGATTTAATGATCACTGAGAAAGTCAAAGTTTCAAAATCAGGCGAAGGAATGAATGAAGCTCTCGAGCTCACTGATGAACTTGCTGATTATCTCAAGCTCCAACGAAAAAAAGCCTTTCACTTAAGACTGCTGGCTGAAGAACTCTTAAGCATGGTTCGGGCCATAACGGAAAATTTCAAAGGGGATTTCTGGCTTGAAGAAGAAAATCACACGTGCAAGTTAATTCTTGAGGCTAAAGCTGAACTTGATTACGCAAAACGCCGGGAATTTCTCGATGTCTCAACAAAAGGTGAAAATATCTCTCATCGCGGCATCATGGAAAAAATTCGTGAGATCTTCGAGGCCGGACTTTACAGCATGCAGGAAAGTTTTAACATTCAGGCACAATACGGAACAGGAATGTTCGCTTACGGAGCAATCGACGGCGTTAACGCAGGAATTTCCGAAGCCGTTTATGCCTGGTCAATGCAGAAGTACAAGGACAATATCAATTCAGAACGCTCGGTAAATTCTGACGCTTGGGATGAACTCGAAAAGTCAATAATCGCGAATATTGCCGATGATGTTCAAGTCGGAGTAACAAAAGATAGTGTAAAATTAATCGTTATCAAATACTTTTAACGGAGGTAATCTCTTCATGAATATCACTAAAGAAGCAAACGGATCCGCTTTAACAGTAGCACTCGAAGGCAGACTTGACACGACAACAGCTCCTCAGCTTGAAATTGAACTCAGGGAAGGACTTAAAGACGTAAAGGACTTAACCATCGACATGTCCAAGCTCGTGTATATTTCATCAGCGGGACTTCGTGTATTGCTCAAGGCTCAAAAGGTCATGAACAAGCAGGGGAAAATGACGGTCAAAAACGCAAGCCAGGAAATTCTTGACATATTTGAAGTTACGGGATTTGATGAAATTCTGAATATCGAGAAATAATATTCGTGCTCGATTTTCAGCCTGTAAGTCTGGACATGAAGGCATTAATCGACAGTTACACCTTCAAATTCGGCGAGGGTTCCTGTCAACATTCCTTCGTGTCCTCATTCTGCTTGGCCGGGAAATACGGAGATATGTTCTGCGAGCATGATAATTTTCTTTACACACTGAGAGCTAAAAAATGTTCGGATAAAGAAAGAGTGTATTTATTCCCTCATGGTAAACGCGATAATCTCAAATTGGCCATGCAAAATATTCTTGATGACGCTCACGCCCATAACTCACACGTGAAATTCGAGACTTTGACACGCCGAGCAATGGAAATTGTGAGTGAATTATTTCCCGGAAAGTTTTCTGTTAATGGCAATAACGAGTTAATAAATTCTGAGACTTTAACACCGGAAGTAAATTATTCTTCGATTGAGGGAAATCGCGATTTCTCGGAATACGTTTTCAGTGTTGAAAATCTGGTTAATCTTCCCGGCCCTGCTCTTGCAAGAAAACGTCAGGACGTGAAAAAATTCTTTCGGGATTACGAAGGACATTATGAAATCACACGAATAACTCCGGAACATATTGACCTAATCAGGAATTTTCAGGCTCAATGGTTCGAGAAAAAATCCCTGAGTGAATATGACCTGTCCCATGATGCTTTACTTGATCATGAGAATGAAGGCATAATGACCGCACTTGATAATTTTTCCGCGCTTGGACTTTCCGGGATAATTTTATTCATTGACGGCGAAGTTAAAGGTTATGCATACGGTGCTCCGTTGTCGGAAAAAGTTTTTGACGGGATTGTTCAGAAGGGCGACAGAAATATCACGAATATCTATAAAGTTCTCACATTTGCAGAAGCTACACGTCTTCGCTCTGACGGCTACGAATATCTCAACATGGAGGAAGATTTAGGGATTGAGGGCCTGAGGTCAATGAAAACGCGTTATCAACCGGCATATATGATTGAGAAATTTATTCTGACTGAAAACGAATGAGCAAACTTGAAGCTAATATCTCACTGTTAATCATAACTTTCTTAGGCTCAGTGCAATACGTTTTTCTTGCCGGAGTTCCTGAGAGCGTCTCACATTTCGCGTTTCTGTGCATAACTAACCTTGTCGGATTTGTGATAGCGTTTGCGTTTTTCTTCGGTGAATTATTCAGGCTCGACACCAGGCAGATTTTTCAAAGCATGATACTCTCGTCTGAACTCGTCGTGTTTAACCTGTTTATGCTTCTTGGAGCTTCAGGACTCAGCTCGACGATTACGGCTTCGGTTTTGTCGTTATATTTTATCTTTGTCGTGATATTCTCGGCCATATTCATGAAAATTTTTCCCGATAAATTCACGATTGCCGGAGTTATTACTGTTTTTGCGGGATTATTCTTGATGATTGACGCGGACATTAAAGGCTTGTTCGATGCGAATGTATTTTATCTCGTACTGGCTGATGCGGCTCTTGCGCTTTACATTCTCACGATCGGAGCTTATGCCTCAACGTCAAATCCTTCAATATTAGCAATGGGGCAGATGTTCTTCTGCTTCGTGTTCTCGCTCGTTCTCTGGGCTGGTGAGAGTTTATTTTTCGGGGCATCGTTCACTCTTCCTTCAATTCGTGCATTTTGGGGAGCCGTAATTTACGTGAGCTTTTTCATGCGCGGACTTTACGGGATAGTTCAGATTTACGCGCAAAGGTACGTTACGCCGCTGAACACGTCATTAATTTTTTCGACCGAGATAATCATGACGACGTTCATTTCCCCGTTGATGTCGCGATTTTTCGGAACTCCTCCGGAGAATATTACGGCGTTCAAGATTGTCGGAAGCGTTTTAATTGTCGGCGGATTATTATTAACTGAGCCGGGATTTACGGGATTGATAAAAAAGTTTTTCGTCGGCGGGCATGATAAGAAAATCAGCGTGAAAAATTTTTTGAGCATCAGGCTTCATAAACAGATTATTATTGCTTCGGCGGCGGCTTATTTCCTGATAGATTTTCCCGTTCAGCTTGCTGATATTTTCCCTGTTCATGTCGGAATTAAAAACTTTCTGCCCTTCACACTCGGATTATTCTTCGGGATTAACGGCGTAATCGGATGCTGCTTAGGCTGTGCGTTATCGTTCTCGTTAATTGGCCTGAGTGCAAGCATGATGTTTCATGAATGCGTTTATATTTCGATTACCGGCTTGGGAATTTGGGCGGGCTGGCATTCATTGTCGCGATCACACAGGATATTATTTCAGCTTCCGAAGCATTACATGAGATATTTTTCTCTTGTCCTCATGTTATCGGCGTTATGCTTGGACGTGAGAATTTCGGGATTTTACATTGCCTCCGGATTATTAATCGCTCTTCCCATCAACATAATCTTCGGGAGCTTGCTGGGGATTGATCCGATTTTGCCGGGAAATCTCACGATAAAATACGACGCTGAATTTGTGATTAACTCTGACCCTGAGACACTCAACGAAGCTAACGAAACTTTAGAGACAGCAGGCTTCAAGTTCAGGGCATCGATGAAACAAGTTCTAGAAATTCAAAGCTGTATTGAAGAATTATCAATCAGGATATTAAATGTTCAGCCGGAAGCGAAAATTAATATTCAGGTTCGTTTTGGGAATGCCGTATCGGTCAAGATGAATTACATGGGCGCGAAATATAACCCGTTCATAATCCGGAAGGACGAAGATATGCTCGACATTATGAGCTTGAAGATAATTAAACACCGGGCGTTGCGAGCGTCATATTCTTACGGCGATAACGAGAATTTTATTCATGTCGTCGTTTGATTGAGAGTAGGAGAGTTAAAGAATGTTACGAAAAGTTTTATCGCCATCAGAGTGTGCAAAGTGTAAATTCTGTTGTTCTCACAGGCGCGCAAGTTTATGGGAAACACCGAGATTTGATTTAACATTGCTTGAGAAGTTGAAGCGGAAATATCCATTTGCGAAGTTCAAAGTTTACGGTGATTATGCGACTATGGACCTTTCAGGACGCTACAAGACTGATGACCCCGAAGAAGAAGCGCTTTGCTGGTTCAACGAAGGCAAGGGATGTATTCTCGGCGAGGATAAATTTTTTGAGTGTGCAATCTGGCCTCTGTCGCTAATGCAAAAAGGTTCACAGCTCGTTATCGCGTTAGCTCCCAATTGTAAAGCGTTATCGTCGAAACGTGAAGAAATGCAGAAGCTCGTTGATGAGGAGTTAGGCGAGAAAATGTTTGTACACGCTGAAAAGTTCCCGTTGTCCGTGAAGGATTATAGGGAAGATTATTATATTCTGAAAGTTAAGGAGGCGTATTAATGAGGCGGCCAATTCGTAAGAAAGTTCAAAGTCTGGTTCTTGCTGTATCGATTGCGGCATTAATCATAACTTCAACGGTCGGATTAATCAGCATGTTCCTCATCAGGGGCAACAGCGAGAGCGCGTTAATTCACCAGATGGAGCAGAATTTATACAACATTACGACCAATAAAGCCGAGCTTGCGGATTCCGAACTTGGGAAATTCACGAATTACATTGAAAACTTCGCGGGCTATATCCATGAGATTTATAAAAATCCATCGGGTTACGTGAGCCGTGAAGTCTTTCCCCCTACGAAAGAAAACGCAGGAGTTCTTGTTCTTCAGAAAGGTTATCGCGACGAAACAGTCAACAAAGATGCTGTAAAAGACGAGTCAAGCCTTCTTGGAAATGTTGAACAGGTCTGGGCTCCGGTTATGCAGTCAAACAAGGGCGTAATCACGACAATATATTTTGGCACAGAAAGCGGCTTTATGATTGCTTATGATGACCAATCGGAAATCAGCGACAATGGCGGAAACGATGTTTATTACGATTACTCAAAATCCGAATGGTATAAACTCGCAAAAGAAACTGGGAAAACATATTTCACTGACATTTACAACGACGCTTATAATCGCGGCTTAATGATAACTTGTTTAGCTCCGTTCTATGACGCGAATAATAAATTTGCCGGAGCCGTCGGTATGGATATATTAATCTCGGATTTGCATAAAGCTGTCGTTAATATTGATTTGGGAGAAGAGGCCTTTGCGTTTCTTGTTGACGAAGCGGGAAAAATTATCAATCCTTCAGGCCAAGAGTTAAATGAAAGTGATGTTCTTCGTCCGTCGGTCGCTGGTGAAATTCTCTCTGGAAAAACGGGAATATCTCTAGCCGATAACATGACTTATTACGCTTACACTCCGATAAAAAGTACGGGCTGGAAGTTCTGCATCACAATTCCTAGAGACGTAATTTTATCGCCGGTAAACAGAGTTAATCGTAATATTATCATCACGATAATTTTATTCCTCGTCGTCTTCCTGATGATTATTATGATAGTCGCGTTCGTCTCACGGACATTCTCAACGCGTTTAACGAACCCGATAATTGAACTCGGTCATGATGTCGAGAAAATCAGCGGAGGAAATTTAGATTACCGGGCCGAAATCCGAAGTGATGACGAAATCGGAGACTTAGCACAGAACTTCAACAACATGGCGGCTTCCCTGAAAGAGTACGTGAAGAACTTAGCCGCTGTTACAGCCGAGAAAGAGAGAATTGGTGCGGAACTCAACGTTGCTACACAAATTCAAGCTGACATGCTCCCGCGAATTTTCCCTCCTTTTCCTGATAGAAAAGAATTTGACATTTACGCTACAATGACACCGGCAAAAGAAGTTGGGGGAGATTTTTACGACTTCTTCATGATTGACGATGACCATTTAGCTTTGGTTATGGCTGACGTTTCGGGTAAGGGAGTTCCGGCGGCGTTGTTCATGGTGATTGCTAAGACGTTAATAAAAACTCGTTCTCAAATTGGCGGCTCACCTTCGGAAATTCTTCACGACGTTAATAATCAATTATGCGAAGGAAACGAAGCCGATTTGTTCGTAACCGTCTGGCTCGGAATTTTGGAAATCTCGACGGGAAAAGTTACAGCCTCAAACGCAGGCCATGAATACCCGGCAATTCGACACGTCGGAGGAAATTACGAACTCATAAAAAGTAAACCCAGCCCGGCAGTTGCAACAATGGAAGGCTTAAAGTTCCGCCAGAATGAATTTACGCTCAATCCAGGCGATAATCTTTATCTTTACACGGACGGAGTTGCTGAGGCTACGAACTCTAACGAGGAATTATACGGGACTGACAGGATGCTTAAAGCTCTTGACGACACAAAGAATTTCTCGGCTGAAGAGATTTTATCGTCAATGAAACAAGATGTTGACGCGTTCACCGGAGACGCTCCCCAATTTGATGATATTACAATGCTTTGCTTAAGATATTTTGGAGGTAAAAATTTCATGAAAGAATTAACAATTGAAGCTGATGTGAATAATCTTGAAAAAGTAATTTCGTTCGTCGATGAACAGCTTGAAGCACATGACTGCTCACCGAAAATCCAGATGCAAATTGACGTTGCAGTTGAAGAATTGTTCGTGAATATTGCTCATTATGCCTATAATCCTGAGACCGGCCCGGCAACCGTGAGAGTTGAACTTCAGGAAGAGCCTTTAGCCGTTTTGATTACGTTTATTGATAATGGCGTTCCTTATGACCCATTAGCGAAGGAAGACCCGGATATTACGCTCCCGGCTGAAGAAAGACAAATCGGAGGATTGGGGATTTACATGGTCAAAAAGAGCATGGACGATATTGTTTACGAGTATAAGGATGGGAAAAATATTCTGACGATCAAGAAGGAACTTTAAAGCCCAGCCTTATGGTCAACAGGACTGGAGAAAATTTTCCCTATCAAGAAGAATGTATCACGTTCAAACATGACGGGGAAAAATATTTTTACAGGAGGAAATATAATCATGAAAAAGTTTTTACTTGCCCTAATTTTAGTGTTAATCGCGAGTTCCGTTTATGCTAAAGATTTTGTTGACAGCGGAATATTGACTTATCTCGGCACGACTGAAGGCGAATTTCAGGAGGGACTTGACGACTTGCGAAAGGCTGTAGCTCCGTTAATTCCTGCGGATGAAAGTAACTGGGCAGAAGAAGACAGGCTTGAAGGTTTCATAATGGAACTCGTGAAAAATCGCCGAGTTGTACACTTCTATGATTCGTTATTGTCAATGCAGATGGCTTTACGCTCGCGAAAAATTGACGAGATAGTTTTACCTGAGCCGGTCGGAATGTATTTAATCACGAACAACGCGAATTATGATATTTCGTTCTCGTTAAACATGATGCCTTCGACGATTTCATTCGGATTTAAGCAGGGCAACACGAAACTTCAGAAGGAATTTAACGATGCAATCTCAGCGATGAGAAAGGACGGGACACTTTCAAGGCTTGGGAAAAAATTTATCACTGAGCTTAACGGGGAGCCTAAGGCCGAGAAATTTACGAGTTTCAAAGATGCCGAGACGATCAAAGTTGCTGTAACGGGAGATTTGCCGCCGATTGATTATATTGCTGCTGACGGAAAACCTACGGGCTATAACACTGCGATACTCTCTGAAATTGGCCGAAGGATAAAGAAAAATGTTAGATTAATAAGCGTTGATTCCGGCGGACGTTCTGCGGCTCTTGCGTCTGGACGAGCTGATGTAATTTTCTGGTACCGCAACACCGAGACAAGCAAAATCCCCAGTAGCAAGCTCAAAAATGTTGTTCGTGATGCAGCGCCCGGAGTAATTCTCTCAGTGCCTTATTACGAGTGGGACACGGATTTAATCATCACCCGTTCAAGATAATTTTTTTGCGGCTGTAATTTTCATATTATGGACATGGATTTATATTTAACTTGTCTAATATAGTTTGTTGCAGCTCTTATGAATTGGCACAATAAAAGGAGGGATAATTGATGCGAAAATTTCTTTATGCGTTGATTATATTAACGTTAATCTCATCTTCGGCGGGTTCACTCGAAAAACAGGTTATCCGTCTCGGAATACTCTCAAAGTTGAACTCGACCGAAGAACAATTTGCTGAAACTTGGCGAAAAACTTTTGCGCCTCACAATGAAATTCTCGAAGTCATCGTGAAATTCTATGACACTCTCACGTCAATGCAGATGGCCTTGAACTCCCGCGAGATTAATCAAATGGTTCTGCCTGACTTCACAGCTGATTACGTCATGAAAGCGTCGAACGAATACACTCCCGCTTTAGTCCTGCACTCAAAAGGAACGGGCTTAGCTTTCGGATTTCGTGCTGACAGTGAGGAGTTGAGGGGAAAATTCAACGAGGCTTTGAGAAGTTTGCGTGATGATTGGACTCTTTCAGTTCTCGAAGGAATTTACATAGCTTCACAAAGAGTTGATGACCCTGAACCCGTAAAATTCGCGGAAATCGATGATGCTCCGACAATTCGTGTTGCTGTTACTGGAGACTTGCCCCCGATTGACTTAATCGCCGCCGACGGAACTCCAGCAGGATTTAACACAGCCGTTCTCGCTGAGATTGGCGCACGTATCAACAGGAATATTCAGATCGTAAATATCGAGGCCGGAGCCAGGAATGCCGCGCTTGCTTCAGGACGTGTTGATGTAGTTTTCTGGTACGAAATCAATAAATCTTCACGGGTTCAATCAGACGTTCCCGACGGAATAATTTTGTCAGAGCCTTATTACGAGTGGGACAAGTTCATTCACCTGAAACGTAAGACTAAAGAGGCTTCATCAGGAGGCTGGAATATTTTTAATCGTGATTTCTGGAATTTGTATATTAAGGATTGATTATGATATTTCAGAGTAATATAGAAGCTCATTCATCAGAGAAACAGCAACATTCTTAATATGGATTTCTGGGAGCTGTTAATGATGATTAAAAATTTTTGGACGAGGAAATATTTTATGAAAAAATTTTTGTTGGTATTAGCAATTTTGCTTGTTACGAGTTCAGCGTTTGCTGATGATTACGTCGGTTTTCTCTCGCGGCTTAAGACGACACCTGATGAGTTTTTTATGATGATGAAAAATTCCTGGTCAACAGGCGGCTGGGTAATTCTCGGAGGGGATCACTCATCAAGCAAGGCAAGATTTTACGACACGTTGACGCAGATGCAATTAGCTCTGAACAGCGGCGAGATTGACGAGATGATTTTGCCTGATTTCGTCGCTGATTACCTGCTCAAGATTAATTACAATTATTCACGATGCTGTATATCAAGCTCAGGGAAAATGGGATTATGCTTCGGCTTCATGAAGGAGAACGCGGCTTTACGCGACAAATGGAATGAGGCCCTAAGCTCAATGTTGAATGATTACAGCTTAATCGGGCTTGCTTACAAATACGTGAAAAATATTCCTGAGGACGAGAGCTACGACGAAATTTACGGGATTAACAGAAAGCAGCTCAACAAGGAAAAGCGCATAAAGTTTGAGCATTTCAAAGATGCCCCGACCGTGAAAGTTGCTGTTACAGGGGACTTGCCTCCGGTTGACTTTATCGGAGAGGACGGACTTCCGGCAGGATACAGTGTTGCTGTTCTGGCTGAAATCGGCAGGAGACTTCACGTGAATATTTCCATAATCAACGTTAATGCTGGAGCACGAACCGCCGCGCTTGTGTCTGGACGTGCTGATATAGTTTTCTGGTACGAGATTAATAAAAGTTTAAGCGTTCAGCCGGATGTTCCTGACGAGGTAATTTTGTCAATGCCATATCTGAACTGGGATAAATTCTTTCACGTAACTTTGAGCGACACGGAATAATCTAATCATGAGCGAAATACTTTATCGAATATTAATTCAGGGCGGCTCGTATAAAGTCATCTTCAACGGGCTTCTTGCAACACTCAGAATTTCCTGTTTTTCGTTGATTATCGGCACAATCTTAGGAGCTTTAATCTGCATGCTGAGAATGTCGCGTGTGAAAGTCTTCAAGTTCATATCGAGCGTCTATATCTTAATCCTTCGGGGTTCGCCCGTCTTGATGCTGTTAATGCTGATGTATTACGGAATTTTTGCGCGTTCAAGCCTTGAAGCTGAGACAATCGCCGTGATAACTTTCTCGCTGAATGTCGCCGCTCATATCGCAGAATTACTCAGGGCTTCGATTGACGCGACGGATTACGGACAAGTTGAGGCGGCCAGAACTCTGGGATTTTCGGCGTGGCAGGCCTTCAGGCTCGTAACTCTTCCGCAGGTAATCAGAATTGCTAAGCCCGTCTACCAATCGACGACGATAAACTTAATCCAATGGACAAGCGTTGTCGGTTATGTCTCAATCACGGATTTAACGCGGGTAATCAACAACATAGCTTCACGAACGATGCAGCCGATGATTACGATAATAATCGGAATGTTGATTTATCTGGGATTAGCATATATTATTCATGGGATTTTCGCATTGAGTGATTATCTCCAGACGAGAAGGGAAGAAGCGGCATGAACTTCATCTTTTGCGTCATTCCTGAGATTTTCGCGTTATGTGATTATGTCCCGACACGAAAGGAAGTAACGGCATGAGCTTGTATCTAGAACCTGCATATGTCATTTATGAGATTTTCACGTTGACTGATTATTCGCTGCTGAGAAATGGAGAAATTACATGAATATAATCAACTATAAATCTCGTGTCGTTTTTTCGCTGGATAAAAGTTTACGTGAGGTTTTTGCATTCAGGAGGAAGAGTTCATGAGCTTAATCAAAGTTGAAAATTTATGCAAGTCCTTCGGAAGTCTTCATGTTCTGGAAAATGTTAATCTTGATGTCAACGAAGGCGAACGAATTGCGATAATCGGCGGCTCTGGATGCGGCAAAAGTGTATTTCTCCGTTCACTTGAGCTTTTAGAGAGGCCGGACTCCGGGAAAATCTTTATTGACGGCGAGGAGATTACGGCTTCTAATGCTGACGTTAACAAAATCCGTCGCAAAATGGGGATGGTCTATCAGAAGTTTTATTTATTCTCACATATGAACGTTCTCGAAAATTTATGCGTTGCTCCCGTCAAGCTCTTGGGAATGAGTAAATCCGACGCTGAAGCTCAAGCTATGGATTGGCTCTCGAAAGTCGGCTTAACGTCAAAAGTTCACTCAATGCCCGCGAATTTGTCAGGAGGTCAGCAGCAGAGGATTGCGATTTGCAGATGTCTCATGATGAAACCGAAAGTTTTATTATTCGATGAGCCTACGAGCGCATTAGATCCTACGATGGTCGGGGAAGTCCTCGCGATGATACGAATGCTTGCCAAACAGGATATGACAATGTTAATCGTAACTCATGAGATGAATTTTGCCCGTGAAGTTGCAAGCCGCGTGTTATTTTTAGCCGACAGGGGGATTTACGAGCAGGGAACTCCGACGGAAATTTTTGACGCTCCCAAACGTGAAAAGACGATTGCATTTATCAGGAAGCTGAAGTTTTTTGTCTATGAGATTACCCGACGGGATTTTGACCTGTTAAATATGCAGGGAGGAATTCACAACTTCGGGGAAAAATACGGCCTGAGTTCTAAGTTGACAAATAGGCTTGAACTTTGCTGTGAGGAATTAATATATGAAGTTCTCGCCGGATGTTATGAGAATAATCATGAGCCTGTGAAAATTGGCCTGGAAATATCATACTCCGAAGCTGACTCATTAACCGAAATTAATTTAACGAGTTCCGGGAAAAAGTTTAATCCTTTTGAGCTTGAAGAGGACAACGAGGACGATGATGAAGCTCATTTAGGCGTAATCGTGTTGAAGAGGATTGCTAAGGGAAAAATTGAGTATGAATATTCTGACAACATTAACAGGATAAGAATTACTCTCTAGATATATTGATTTCCGGCGGCTAATAATCCCATTGCTTGCGGGCCTATTCTGTCGATAACGTCATCATGAATAAGCTCAGGCATGGGCTCAGGCTGGATAGGCTCCTGAATTTCCGCGTTGTCATTCTCATTCTGAGGTTCAGGAGCTTCAACCTTCTTTTTCTCCGGAGCTTTATTTCTTGTCGGCATCTCAACATCAAGATAACCCTGTAACTCTCCGTTCCACTCACACGCTCGAAATCCCTTAGTTTTTCCCTCCGGAGGCTCATCAAGTCTCTGCCATTTTCCCCCCTGAGCTTCAATCTCGCGTACCCACGCTTGACCGACAGCCGCCCACCAAGTTATATCCTGAGCGTCGTTCAAGTCATCCGTGCAGTCATCAATCGTGAAAATTCCCGGCCTTAACTTCCTGAATGCTATAAATCTCGCTCCGTTTGTCCCTTCAAGTCTCACGATAAATTCATCGCGTTCCGGCAGCTCCTGAGCGTTTAATTTTTCAAGGCCTTGACCGAACATTTTTCTTGCTGTCTCGTTTAAGCGTAAAACTCCTCGTGATGAAATCGCAAAGGGAACGGGAGCATTCCACCATTCAGGATATTGCGGCTCATCGGGCGACAAAGCGGCTTCCAGAGTGTTTATGAATGTCCCGGCAGTCTCAACGTAAATTGCTCGGACTTCTTGAGGATATTCAATCTCTTCGGGATTAAGAGGCGTAACGATGTTGCGTTTGACCAGCTGAGGAAGAGTTTTTATCATCGTATCAGCACAGCCGCGCTCAACGAGAAAAACTAATTGCCCCTTCGTGAGAATTATCACGTCTCCGGAGTCAGGAATATACACGGCGTAATCCACAGCTGAACTGAAGAGAGTACGCAGGAAAAATATTAGCGTTGATTCGGGCGTTAAGTTATTCACGAATTAATTTTCCATGAGGGCATTAGCGAAGTCCTCAGCGTCAAAGTTATTCAGGTCGTCCGCGCCCTCGCCTAAGCCTATAAATCTCACTGGGACGTTTAACTTTCTCGCGATCGAGATTACAACGCCGCCTTTAGCTGTATTGTCATATTTCGTTAGGATTATCGACGAGACGGGAATAATTTTATTGAACGTTTCAGCCTGAGCGACGGAGTTTTGACCCAACACGGCATCAAGCACAAGGACAACTTCAAGCCTATCACTTCCGGCCTCGCGCAATAATATCCTGTGAATTTTTCGCAACTCTTCCATGAGATTATGTTTGTCGTGTAATCTTCCGGCTGTGTCGACGATTAACAAGTCAGCGTTTGAACTCTCTGCGGCTTTCCATGCGTCAAAGGCTACTGCGGCAGGATCGCTTCCCTGACCTTGAGCAATAACTCTCACGTTTGAACGTTCTCCCCAAATTTTTAGCTGTTCAACTGCGGCGGCTCTGAAAGTGTCTGCGGCGGCCATGATGACTTTTTTACCCTGCTTTGAGTACATTGCGGCTAATTTTCCGGCTGACGTTGTTTTTCCGCTTCCGTTGACTCCGGCCAATAACAGAACAAGAGGCTTATTCGTCAGGTCGAAACTTTTTCCCATTCCCGGCACAGCGTTTAATTCTCCCGCAATCTTCGACACAAAAATATCTTTCAGGTCAGCAGGATTATTAATCTTCTTGCGCTTGGCCTCGTCTTTCAGGAAATCGATAATCTCTTCGGTAAATTCAAGTCCAGTGTCGCCGGCAATTAATTTTTCCTCGAGATTGTCCCAAAAATCAGCGTCAAATTTCCCGGAACTGAATAACTTTGCAAGCCCTGAACTCCATTTTTCGCGTACACCTTTCAGGCTCTCTCGTAACTTTTTGAAGAATGCCATATATTTTTACCTTTCTGCATGCATGTAATAAATTTTTTTACGCCAACTCTCAAACTCTCTCATAACTTTTATCTTCCTGACCTTCTGCGCATAAAGATAAATTCATAGCCGTATTGTCCTGTTGTGCTGTCCTGAGTTCTTCGTGAGCCGACAACCTGCCAGCCTTCACGTCCTCTTGCGGCCATTCGTTCAGCTATATTCGGGTCAAGAATGAAATCAATCGTGTAATCATAAGACGGAGGAGCCTCGAAGCCTGATACGTTTTCAAATCCGGCTGAGTTCATCATTGCCATTGTAATTTTGTCAGAAATCTGGTGAAGCTGCCAGGCAATAACGCCTCCCAACAATAAAAGCAGGCCCAGTAAAATCGGAAGTAAAATTCCTCCTCTGCCTCCTGATGAAGAAGATGAAGATGTTGATGCTTTCTTTGCTGATGCGGCATTTTTTCGTTCTGCTAATTTTTCGCGAATACCCATAGTTTTCTCCTGTTCTGCTTGTTCTGAATTGTCCATGATTATAGTTGTCGGTGTTTCTTGGGGCGTGAGGTCTTCGGGCTCATCATCTGGGATTGAAGCGGCTTCACTGAGTTCACCGAGCGAAGAAATATCCCAGTCATCTCCGTTTTCTTCGTTAATATCCTGTGAATTTTCATCTAATAAGCTCTGTTCAGGCATTTTATTTTCAGGTTGTACCTCCTCTTGAATATTTTCTTGAGTGTCTATGTTAATCTCCGGCGAAATTATACCGGCGTTGATTTCTGGTTCGGGCTGAGCCTGAGAGAAATTCGCGATTTCCTGTTGTAATCTCTGTTCAGCTGTCAGAATTTCAGGTTCAGCGTCTTTATTTTCCTCGCTAGCGTCCTCTTCTTCTTCGTCGTCATCACCAGCGAGCATAGCAATAGCTTCTTCCGGACTTAGCTCTAAAGCCTCGTTTTCGTCTTCCTGTTGTTCGTGTTCAGGTTCAGGCGGCGGCATCAATTCTTCAAGCTGCGGATCTGTCTGCGTTTGTTCCGGCTCATCGTCGAAATTTTCAGGCTCAACTTCATTTACTGCCTCTATTTCAGGCTCATCAAGATTTTCTTGTTCGTCCTGCTCATCGTTCAAGGCGAAGGGGTCAGCTTCCTCAATGTCATTCACGGCTTCTTGAGTTTTATCATTATCCGAGAAATCAGGCAAAAATTCCTGTTCTTGTTCTTCCTGCTCATCTTGTGTTTCAGGCTCAGGGTCTGGCGTTTCAGCTTCCGTCTTAATTTCTGGCTCTTCACGAACCAGCTCGGGTAAACTCATCTCCTCAAAGGGATTTAAGTCCTGCTCTAAGTTTTGATGCGCCTGTTCTTGTGCTGTATCTAACGGCGATTCGTTCATGGCCTGAGCAATATTCGCGATTAATTTATCTTCGGCGGATTGTTGCGACGGGTCGGAGTTTTCGAGATTGGCATTCAGGAAATTTTCGGGCAGTTGATACGGCGCTGGAGCTTCCGGCGAGTCGAGATTTAACGGGCTTCCTGTCATTGCTTCGGCGATGTCGGCCATTAACTTATCTTCGGCGGTCTTCGTTGATTCCGGCATTATAACACTGACGGGCACGGCTTCAGCTTCGGGGTCAGGCTCGGCGAAAGTTTCAGGTAGTTCCGGCAGTTCATCATCAACATTCACGACAATATCAGCTGTCTGTGATGAACTTTCTTCGGGAGTTTCTTCCTCGTTTTCTTCCGTATCGTCAACAACGTTATTTTCGTTTCCTGTGTCGTCTTCGATCACGGGAATATCCGGCAATTCTCCGTCTGAAATTTCGCTCTCGTTTTCTTCTCTGTTAATATCCTGAATTTCGTCCGGCTCAATCACGGGAATATCCGGGAGTTCTCCGTCGTCAGTTTCATGCGTTTCAAGTTCCTGCGTAACTTCCAGCTCTTCATCTTCCAACTCGGGAATAATTTCCGGCTCAAGTTCAACGGGCGAAACTTCAGGATTTTGTTCATCGAGTTCTGATATGGGTAAATTTTCCGACTCTGGTTCGTTTTGTTCGGACACTGGCAAAATTTCAGGCTCAAGCTCAGCTTCGACAGGTTCGGGCAGAATTTCAGGTTCAACAACGGGAGCTTCAAGTTCTGCTTCTGGTTCGACGGTTGGGATTTCCGGCTCAATCGTCGGGGTTTCTGGTTCGACAATGGGAATTTCCGGCTCTTCCTGTTCCATGACTGGGACTTGCTCAACGGTAAAAGTTTCAGGCTCTACAAGTTTTGTTTCTGGTTCAGGTAAGATTTCATACTCCATCAATTCGGCTTTAGGCTCAGGCTTTGCTTTCACTTTTGGAGCTGCAGGAATATTAAGTTTTTTCACAGCACGAGGCTTGTTATCCTGACGCTGAACTTCTGAAGGAGATTTAAAGATATTTCCAGCGTTAATACTTTGCTCAACCCGACGCTCGAAATCGTCAATGAATGAATCTGCTTTCCTGCCTATGTTTGAAGCCCTCGCGGTTTTTTTAGCACGTAGTCTTCTCACAAGTTCTTTGTCGTGTAAATTTCCGCTTGAATCGCCTTCAAGCTCTTCTCGTAATTTTTCCTCTGCTGTCTTTTCTCTCATCGTAAATTTGTCCGTCCTTTATGTGCCATAATTATAAATCATCATGGGCATAAAAAAAGCCTCCGTATTCATTTCAACGGAAGCTGTTACTCTCATTTATGGTAGCCTCAACGAGGTTCGAACTCGTGTTTTAGCCTTGAGAGGGCTACGACCTGGACCGCTAGTCGATGAGGCCAATTACTTTTATTGCGGGAAAATCTTACCACAAAAAATTTTTATTGCAAGTTTCACGGGAAAATTTATTTGCTCAAAAAATTATCAGCGACAAAATAGAACGTGTTATATTTTTTTATCATGCACAGGGGCAAGAGAATTGAGTTGTGAAATCGGCAGGAAATTTTTATATTGCTTGCTGATACCGATATGAACTTAAAGTTTTGTGTTAGGAGGAATGAAAATCTTTACATCGTTTGCAAAATATTGAGATGAACAAATCGAACAACTTTTTATCACAAGTTCTCTGAAAGTTAGCAATAAATTATTGTGTAAGGCTTCAGCGTCGGCTTGAGCGGGCGGGCGGGTGGGAGCGAAAGCCGACGCATATAAATAGTGTATTTTGCTTTGTAACCGCGAATATAGCGTAATGAATATTTTGTTGCAAGTTTCAATCATTCGGCATTAAAGGTTGTATACTTTTGACAAATAAATTTTGGAGGTAACAATCATGAACGAGAATTTATTTCCCAAGTACCAGCCCATGCGCAGTTTAATCTACGTCGACTGCTCGGCCCTTACGTAACAAAATATGCTTTCTATAATGCTCTTCCTGTTCCGTCCGGCGGTGAACTTTTCGGAGCTGTGAGAATGCAATTAACCGAACATTACTGGAACGTCAATCCTATGGAAAATCTCACAATTCATAAGGCCTTTGCTGAAACTTTCGATATTGACGTGTTGCGCTGGCAGGGTCATGCTCCCAAATCACCTGAAGGAATGAATACCGGCGATGATGCCCGCGCTTCTGGAGGTGATGATGTTCCTCCGTTTATATTTGCATTCGTCCCTATGTGGTGGGAAGATGACATTAAAGGCGAACACAGAATGTTATCCGACGGCCCAAATTACCGCTGGCAGTTCATGGTGCGTTATCCTGATGAGATTTCTTTTGATGACGGCGAAAAATGGATGATGAATGAAGTTCTGCCTTGTTTCCGAGAACAGAAAGAAGTAAATCGTATGCTCTCAAGCCGCGTGCTTCAATCCGTGAATAATTGCACGTTTCATCGTGTTGTAGAGATGTGGTTTGACGGCCCCGAAGAATGGCAGACTGTCATTGAAAAAGTTTCAGCTTTAATTAATAAGCCGAGCTGGGCACAAACTGAAAAATTCCCTTAGTTAAAGCCGTCGTTTTATGTCGCATCAATTTTTCTTACGGATATTCCCGCAATAGATAATTACTCACAATATCGAGGATATATCACTATGCGTTGAGATAAAGAATGTAAACAAGTCAAACAGCGCAATGATTTTTCACGCAAAATTCTCTATAATTTTATAGCAATCCAAACCAGTAACAAAAATTTTATTTAGGAGTGATTTATCATGCCCACAGAACGCTACGTCTACAACCTTAAAGACGGCGACGGCGAAAATCGTATGCTTCTCGGCGGAAAAGGAGCTAACCTCTGCAAAATGAAGCAAGCTGACCTTCCAATCCCTGCCGGATTCGTAATCACAACGGACGTTTGCAGAAAATACATGCAGGATCCCGCGATTATGGACGAAATTTGGGGAGATGTTAAGGCTTCAGTCGCTCAGCTTGAGGCAGAGACCGGCAAAAAGTTTAACGATGCGAAAAATCCCCTTTTAGTTTCGGTTCGTTCCGGCGCTCCAATCTCGATGCCTGGAATGATGGAGACAATCTTAAATCTCGGACTTAACGACGAGACAGTCAAGGGACTTGCTGAGAGCTCAGGGAATAAGCGTTTTGCTTTCGACAGCTACAGAAGGTTCATTCAGATGTTCTCAAGCGTCGTCGATGAAGTAAACTTTGACTTATTCGAGCAGGCATTAGCACGCGCACGCGAAGCACAGGGAATTACTGACGCAAAGCAGGACTACAAAATTACGGCGGAAAATCTCGAAAAGTTAATCGTCGAGTACAAGGCAATCTACAAGAACGCAACCGGTAATGATTTCCCTGTAGATCCTTGGGTTCAGTTACGCCGTGCAATCGAAGCAGTCTTCAAGAGCTGGAATATCCCCAGAGCTGTAACTTATCGTAAGATTAACAAGATTGATGACAGCTTAGGAACAGCCGTAAACGTTATCGCAATGATTTTCGGAAATCTCGGCGATGACTGCGGAACCGGCGTATGCTTCACTCGTAATCCGTCAACCGGAGAAAACAAACTTTACGGCGAATTTCTCATCAATGCTCAGGGTGAAGACGTTGTTGCAGGTATCAGAACGCCAATGCCTATTGCTGAACTTGAACAGAAGATGCCGGAGATCTACAAGGAACTTTGCAGATTAACGAGCCATCTTGAGAAGACTTATCATGAGATGCAGGATATCGAGTTCACGATTGAGCGCGGTAAACTCTTCCTTCTTCAGACCAGAGCCGGAAAGAGAACAGCTACTGCGGCGGTTAAAGTTGCGGTTGACATGGTTAATGAGGGCTTAATCGACACGAAAACAGCCGTAACCCGCGTATCTCCTGAGCAGGTCGAAATGTTACTGCATCGTCAAGTTGACAAGTCAGCGAAACAGGACGTAATCACTAAGGGACTTCCGGCCTCGCCTGGTGCAGGAGCAGGAATGCTTGTATTCAGCGCTGATGAAGCCGAAGAATGGGCACGTCAGGGCAAACCTACAATTCTCGCTCGTCCTGAGACAAGCCCGGATGACATTCACGGATTATTCGCGTCTCAAGGTGTCGTAACATCACGCGGAGGAATGACCTCACACGCTGCTGTTGTTGCTCGCGGAATGGGCAAGCCGGCAGTCTGCGGATGTGAAGCGGCCGTAATCGACCTCGACAAAGAAACTTTAACCGTCGGTGATAGAGTTTTCAAAAAAGGCGACTGGGTAACCGTTGACGGAACAACCGGAAACTTCTTAGCTGGCGAGGCAAAAATGGTTGATGCAACGTTCAGCGACGACTTCAAGAAAATTCTTGCTTGGGCCGACGAAAACGCAAGGTTAATGGTCTGGACGAACGCCGACACTCCGGAAGATGCAAAACGTGCGCGCGAGTTCGGAGCTAAGGGCGTTGGACTTTGCAGAACTGAGCATATGTTCATGGGAGTTGACAGATTGCCGGTAATGCAGAGCCTCATTGTTGCGCTTGGAGAAGTCGGAGAGGAAGGCAAGAAGGCCCGCGCTGATGCACTCGCGAAGTTAAAGGTAATGCAGAAGGAAGACTTCATCGGAATATTCAAAGCAATGGACGGACTTCCTGCAATTATTCGTTTGCTTGACCCGCCGCTTCATGAGTTCCTTCCGAAAGAACCGAACGTACTCGAGGCACTCAAGACAGCGACACCCGAAGAGGCAAAGAAACTTAATAACGTTCTCGAAAAGATTCACCAGCTTCACGAAAATAACCCGATGTTAGGTTTCAGAGGATGCAGACTCGGAATGATTTATCCGGAAATTTACGAGATGCAGATGAACGCAATCTTTGAAGCGGTCGTTGAGCTTACGAAACAGGGCGTAACCGTGAAACCCGAAGTTATGATACCGATCGTAGGCACAAAGGCTGAAATGAAGTTCTTCCGTGAGATGGCGGATAGGATTGCGGCAGAAGTCAAGAAGGCAAGCGGCGTTGATTTCTCTTATCTCGTCGGAACGATGATTGAGCTTCCCAGAGCGGCACTTGTTGCTGACCAGTTAGCGGAATATGCACAGTTCTTCTCATGCGGAACTAACGACTTGACACAGACGACACTCGGATATTCGCGTGATGATGCCGAGAATAAATTCTTGTTCCAGTACATCGACAAGGGAGTATTCAAGGAGAACCCGTTTGCTGAACTCGACAGGGAAGGTCCCGGCCAATTGGTGAAAATCGCGGTCGAGAAGGGCCGTAGCGTCAACCCGAATATGTCAATCGGAATTTGCGGAGAACACGGCGGTAATCCTGCGAGTATTGCGTTCTGCCATCAGGTCGGACTTAATTACGTGAGCTGTTCACCGTTCAGAGTTCCTGTTGCGAGGATTGCGGCGGCACATGCGGCACTTGGAGTTCTGAAGTAAAATTTGTAACGAGTAAAAAAATTTCCCCTCTGGTTTGAAATTGGCCGGAGGGGTTTTGTTTATGCAGCCGACCGGCTATTTTGGGGTGGGTGGGTGGGAAAAAATAGACGGTCGGCCTTTTCTCTCTGTTTATGGCAATCTCGTTTGTTATAATCTCACGCAATAATTTCTATTTCTATCAACGACGGAGAAATTTTATTATGCCTCAAATCGCAGTGCCGGAAGGTAAAATTTTAGATAAAGTTGACGGAGCTCTACGCAATGATACTCCGGAAGAATACGTGCGTCAGACCATAGAGAGCAGATTACTCGATGAGCTGAGATATGACCCTGCACGCATAAAAATTGAGTTCGGTATCAAAATCGGCGTTCAAAGACCGAGAGCAGATATTGTCATCTGGGAACCTGGCATCGAACAGACTCAGGACAACGCAAAAATCATCATCGAGTGCAAAAAGTCAACAATCCCAGCAGAGAGCGCAAAAGACGGCATCGAACAGCTCAAATCTTACATGGCCGCTTGTCCAAATTGTGAGTGGGGAATGTGGACTAACAGCTTCACTCAGTTTGTGTTCAGGAAAACGAAAAAAGATGACGGCGAAATTGAGTTTTTAGAATGCAATGATATTCCCGACTCAAACGGAAGAATTATCGAACGTCCCGAACGCGGGAAAGATCTCAACGAAGCCTCAAAGGATAATTTGTTGTTCGTGTTCAGGACCTGCCATAATCATATTTACGCAAACGAAGGACTGAGCAAACAGCAGGCATTTTTCGAGTTCTTGAAGATAATATTCTGCAAGATTCAGGACGAACGAAATATTTCATCTAGATTTGTTGACTTCTACGCAGCTTCAATGGAACAAAGAGATTTTGACGGCCAAAAAGTAGTCGCAGCCAGGATAGGCGCAATCTTTGACAGTGTGAAGAAAACTTACGGCTCAATCTTTGACCCAAAGGACAAAATTAAACTCAATCCCAGCACCCTAGCTCATATCGTCGGAGCTTTACAGCGTTATAATCTCCTGAATACTCACATTGACATTAAGGGTAAAGCATACGAGGAAATTGTAGGCTCAAACCTTCGCGGAGACAAAGGAGAATTTTTCACGCCACGCAACATCGCCAAAATGACAGTTGAGATGATTAATCCCGGCTTGAATGATAAAGTCCTCGACAGCTCTTGTGGAACCGGCGGATTTCTCGTAATCGCTTTAACTCACATGATAGGGAAATTACAGCTCGAAGTTGAGGCGATTAACGGCATCCCTCGCGAACAATGGAGCAAGGAGCAGGAAATGAGTTTTCGGGACAAAGTAAAAGACCTCGCCGCAAGTCAATTCTTCGGCTTCGACCTTAACCCGGACTTAGTGAAAGCTACACGCATGAACATGGTCATGAATAACGACGGAAGCGGAAATATTTTGCAGGTCAACTCACTTTTTCCGCCTAAGTTATGGCCCGATGAGTTCAAATCACACTTAGCCAGAGCTTTTGACATCGATGCGTCAGAACTCAAGGATTATAAATCAATAGGACTATTTGACGTTATAGTAACTAATCCGCCGTTCGGAAGCAAAATTCCCATTAAGGATGATTATATTCTTGAACAATTCGAACTCGCTCACATCTGGAAACGCGATAAAGTCTCCGGTGAATGGGAAATGACCGACAAAATAAAGTCTTCTGTGCCGCCGGAAATATTATTTATTGAACGCTGTACCCAATTATTACGTGAGGGCGGAAGAATGGGGATTGTTCTGCCGGATTCTATTCTTGGCTCTCCTGGACTCGGCTATATTCGCAAATGGATATTGATTAATCACAAAGTCGTCGCCAGCTTAGATTTAACGCCTGACACCTTCCAGCCTAATAACGGAACGCAGACTTCAATCTTAATCCTAGTGAAGAAGACCGAACGCGAGAAAATCGGTGAAGCAATAACGCATCATATGGCGAATTATCCTGTTTTCATGGCGAAAATTGACAAGGTAGGCCATGACCGAAGAGGAAATAAATTATACAAGCGGGACGAAACCGGCGAGGAGATTACGGACGGGAAAGAAAAAATTCTTGACGATCAGACGCTTGAAATCCCGAAAATTTTCGTGAACTGGGCTCAAAAAAAAACGGCGTATGTCTGGGCCTGGATATGGAACAGGTAAATTGTTCAGTCTCGAATATAAGCGAAGTTCTTACGGATAAAGATTTGCGGCTAGAAGCTGGAACTTTTGACAAGGAAGCTGAGAGTGCTGCCGTAAACGTTGAACGCGGAAATTATTCGGCTGTGAAGTTCTCTGAGGTCGCGAAGTCTTACACTCTTGGACGTTCGGTTAGAGTTATTGCGGGAAAATCGCCATACCCCTTTTATCAGCCTTCAAGCGTTACAGACGTAAAACCGAAGATTGACGGATATTTATGGGCAAAACAATATTCTGATATTGAGGAGCTGATAATACATAAAGGGCAGGTATTGTTGACATGTTCAGGAAGCATAGGCCGCGCCGTATATGTGTCTGATGGCCTCGATAATAAAATCCTAAGTCATGACATGTTAAGAATTGACTGCAAGAACCCAGAAGATGCCGGATATATTTATGCTTATCTCAAGAGTTCAGCAGGTCAGAAAATTCTTCAGTCTATGATTTACGGTGCTGTTATCCCTCATATTGAGGCCGAACATCTTCAAAGTATCCCCGTTCCTAATGCTCCGGCTGAACTCCGCAGAAAAATTCATGAACTCGTTGTGAAGTCTTATGCTCTGCGCGATGAGTCAAATGTTTTGCTTGATGAGGCTGAAAGTTTGTTAGCGAGTGAACTTCGTCTGCCTCCAATTAACGAAATGAAGCAGGAGGACGGAGCATTGATTTTCTCGATTAACGGCATTGACTTTGTGAACTCAGGGAGATTTGAAGCCTCGTATCATTCTCCGTTGTTCGGGGAAATCGTGAGACATCTTCAAGCTGAAGCAGAAGAAGTTACAACAGTCGGCGATAAAAGGGTCAGCAAGAAAATTATTCTGCCAGGAAGATTTAAGCGCGTCTACGTTGAAGAGGGTTACGGAGTTCCGTTTTTCGGCGGTAGAAGCATCTTTGAACTTGACCCGTCTGATAAAAAATATTTGTCATTATCACAGCATGAAAAGTTAATACATGATGAGCTTGTTATACGTGAAAATATGATACTAGTAACATGCAGCGGAACTTTGGGAAATGTTATGCTTGTCCCTAAACATTGGGATAACTGGGCAGTAACTCATGACATCATACGGGTAATCCCTCAATCGGGGCTTGAAGGCTATGCTTGGATATGGCTTCAGTCTGATTACGTGAAAGCTATCATTGATGGTTTATCATATGGCGCTGTGGTCAAGCATGTAGAGATTGAACATGTTGCGAGTGTCCCGTTCCCATTTCTGAAGAATAAAGACGCTCAGGACAAAATTAATTCGCTCGCGCTTCAGGCCAATTCAAGACGTTATGAGGCTTACAAGCTCGAACGTGAGGCAATGAACATAATGGAACATGAAATAATTTCGGCGTAACTTTTTGCAACAGTAGTTTTTGTGATACTATACGCAGAAAATATTTTTTACTCGGAGGCTTTAGAAAATTTTACATGGACAACAAAGATTACAAAGATACCCTAAATTTACCCGTTACTAATTTCCCAATGCGCGCGAACTTAGCTAAACGTGAACCGGGCTTTCTCGATTTCTGGCACAAACAGGACATCTAT
>JAFTCP010000034.1 GCA_017454625.1 Synergistaceae bacterium | reverse complement strand
TTAATTTTCGGCTCATTCGGTGTCCAGTTCTCGCGTCTCTTCGCTAATTCCTCGTCCGAGACTTTGAGAGTGATATTGTAATTGTTGATGTCTATGCTGATAATATCTCCCTCATGAACAAGCCCGATATTTCCGCCCGAAGCCGCCTCAGGTGAAACATGTCCGATGCTCGCGCCCCTCGTTGCTCCGGAAAATCTCCCGTCAGTGATAAGCGCAACGCTCGTATCTAATCCCATTCCGCAAATCGCACTCGTCGGGTTAAGCATCTCGCGCATTCCAGGTCCGCCCTTCGGTCCTTCGTAACGAATTACGACAACATCACCGGCCTTAATTCCTCCGGCATAAATCGTTTTAATCGCGTCGTCCTCACTGTCAAAAACTCTCGCAGGGCCTTCATGTTTCATCATCTCAGGAGCAACAGCTGAACGCTTCACAACGCATCCGTCAGGAGCAAGATTACCCTTCAAAACGGCAATTCCTCCGGTCTGTGAATAAGGATTATCGATTGGACGAATTATATTTGTGTCGTTGTTGAAGGCATTCGCAATATTCTCGCCTACGGTTTTTCCCGTCGCTGTGAGTAAGCTAGTATCAATCAAATCCTTCTTCGCAAGCTCATTCATGACGGCGTAAACTCCTCCAGCACGGTCTAAATCTTCCATGAATGTATCTCCGGCAGGGGCTAAGTGGCATAAATTCGGCGTTCGTTCACTGATTGCGTTTGCGTCGCTGAGGTTGATTGTTACGCCCGCTTCGTGAGCAATCGCAGGAAGATGAAGCATCGTGTTCGTCGAACATCCGAGAGCCATATCAACAGCCTCTGCATTGTGGAACGCTTTAGCCGTCATAATGTCGCGCGGACGAATATTTTTCTCGACGAGTTCCATAATCTTCATGCCCGTCAACTTTGCAAGCCTAATTCTCGCTGAATACGGAGCCGGGATTGTTCCGTTGCCGCGTAAGGACATTCCGATTGCTTCAGTCAAACAGTTCATCGAATTGGCCGTGTACATTCCTGAACATGAACCGCATGAAGGGCACGCATTCTCTGTGTAATCGTCAACTCCGGCTTCGTCGAGTTTTCCCGCATGATAAGCTCCGACAGCCTCGAACATATGACTTAAACAAGTTCTGCGTCCGTCCTTAAGGTGTCCCGCTAACATTGGCCCGCCAGCACAAAAGATTGTTGGAATATTAACGCGAGCCGCCGCCATTAATAAGCCTGGAACGTTTTTATCGCAGTTCGGTATCATTACGAGGCCGTCAAACTGATGAGCCATCGCCATAGCTTCCGTGCTGTCAGCTACCAAATCACGAGACACAAGCGAATATTTCATGCCGACATGTCCCATCGCAATACCATCACAGACAGCAATCGCAGGAAACATTATCGGAGTTCCTCCAGCCGCGTAAATTCCTTCTTTGACAGCCTGAGCGAGCTTGTCCAAATGCATATGGCCCGGAACAATTTCACTGAATGAGCTTACAACTCCGATTATCGGGCGTGAAATTTCCTCCTTCGTGAGACCGAGAGCATAAAGCAAGCTGACGTTCGGGGTACGTTCAACTCCGGCTTTGATGTTATCACTTCGATACGTCGTCAAGCCCTCCGCCGTCCTTCCATAACATTTGCTCGCGTAATTCCTTGCCGATTACTTCCATCGGGTGGCGCGCAAGCATATCACGTTTCGAGTTGAAGAATGTTCGGCCGTTCTTGTTCTCAGCAATCCAGCGTCCCGCAAATGTCCCGTCTTGAATATCCTGAAGAACTTTGCGCATGTTCGCTTTGATCTCATCATGAGGAAGAACGCGAGGCCCTGAGACGTATTCACCGAACTCGGCTGTGTCGGAGATTGAATAATTCATCGCGGCAACTCCGCCCCTGTTCACAAGGTCAATGATTAACTTCATCTCGTGAATGCACTCAAAGTATGCGTTGACTGGGTCATATCCGGCCTCACAGAGAACCTCAAATCCGCACTGCATGAGGTCAACAACTCCGCCGCATAATACAGTCTGTTCACCGAATAAGTCAGTTTCAGTTTCCTGCTGCATAGTCGTCTCAAGAATTCCTGCGCGAGCTCCGCCAATTCCAGCGATGTAAGCTAAAGCTGTGTCTAAGCATTTTCCCGAAGCATCCTGCTCAACAGCAACAAGACACGGAACACCTTTACCCGCGACGTATTGACTTCTCACCGTGTGGCCGGGACCTTTCGGAGCCGCCATGAACACATCGACACCTTTCGGAGCTACGATTTGTTTATAGCGAATGTTGAAGCCGTGAGCAAATGCAATTGTCTTGCCTTCCGTGAGATATGGGAGCATTTCAGTCCTGTACATGTCGGCCTGTTTCTCGTCGTTGATGAGTATCATGATGATGTCTGCGGCTTTCGTCGCTTCGCTGACCGTCATAACCGTAAATCCGTCTTTTTCAGCAACCGGCCAGGATTTTCCGCCCTTGTAAAGTCCGACGATTACATCACAGCCGGAATCGCGTAAATTCATCGCGTGAGCGTGTCCCTGTGAGCCGTAACCGATAATTGCAATTTTGCGGCCAGTAAGTTTTCCTAAGTCGCAGTCCTTCTCGTAATAAACTTTTGCCATGAAAATTTTTCTCCTTTGTATGTGTAGAAATTCTGAATATTTTAGCAGAGATTTATAATTTTTCTGTTTCCATTCGTTTTTTAGCTTGAGCCTCAAATTCATTATGAACTTTTTCGCGGTGTTCAAGCTCTCTTTGTTCGATTAACTTTTTGCGGGAGTAAATTTGTCGGAGTTTTGCGGATTGCTTCATGCTCTCATTATGAGCGTCCCAAGTCTTCATTAATGAATTATGCATGCTGGACTTCGCGGCTTCGTAAAAGTCTCGTGCTTCCTCCTGAGTTTGTGGGATTTTCCGTTCACTCTTGTCATAATTGGCCGGAAGTTCATCCCATATGCTGCCGTATCTCGTATCAATCTTCATGATGCCTTAATCCCCCTGAGATTTTACGTTCAGAATTGGCCGGATATTCTCTCCCATTCCGTAACGCCTATAAATTTTATGACGCTAATGCTTCCTCAATCGAAATTGCTAATTGATCCGCGCATGATGTCGGTCGTCTTCCGCAAGGATTACCCCTGAGAATTTCCGCTGTCTTCTTCGCGTCAGCTCCTTCAAGCAGTTTCGCTATTGCCGCCGTATTGCCGGGACAGCCGCCGAAAAAATGAATGTCGTAAATTTTCCCGTCCTCAATGTCGAACGTAATTAACTGCGCACAGACCTTTTCAGGCGTAAACTCAAAATGTCGCCTCATAATTTCACATTCCCCCTCAAAATTTGCTTAATCTTTATCAGGCTTTTTGTCGTCGCAAGATTTATTATCCATCAAAATTTTAGTTATCTCGTCAAGGCTCGCTGCCATCATCGCGAGATTTCTTTTTTCCGCTGAACCATGCGAGTATCTTAACATGCTTCCTGCAAATCGCTTCAATATCACTAACGCTTTGTGTTCTCCGGAGATTTCACGGGTTCTTTCTGCGAGACTGAATAACTCCTCAAGTTTGCTTTCATCGCTTCGAGTTACGCCGAAAAATTCATCGCACAAAAACGGGTTAGCGATTATTCCCCTCGCAAGCATGACATTAACGCATCCAAACGATAAATACTCGTGAATGTCGCTTAAAGTTTTAACGTCTCCGCTCGCACTGATTAATCCCGGAAATTCTTTAGCCGCTAACCTCACAATATTCTTGTCAGCTAATCCCTCGTAACGCTGGGCCGGAGTTCGTCCGTGTATGCAAATATTATCGGCTCTAGCTTCGGCCAATCCAGCAATAAATTTCAGAGTTTCATTGTCATTATCGAACTTGCGGATTTTTACCCAGACAGGCAAATTAAATCTCTTAAGCTCACGTGTCATCGCAAAAGCTAGTTCCGGTTTCTTTAGCAATGCTGAGCCTGAACCGTTGCGAGTAATCTTAGGCATAGGACACGCCATGTTCACACCAAATCCTGAAAACTTTTCGCATCGTCTCATCACGACTTCTGCGCCGGAAATTAACACGTTCAAGTCATTAGCGAATAACTGAACAATCAACTCTGCCTCATTTCCGGAAGTTCTGAGCATGTCAAAAGTTTTCTCGTTGTTACGGATTAATCCCGCACAGCTAATCATCTCCGTATGAGTTAAAGCCACTCCCAAGCGCGCAAAAAGTTCACGAACCGGGAGCGTCGTAACTCCGGCCAATGGAGCAAGACATAAAGGATTGATTAACTTCATGTGTAATTAACTCCCAACTTCAGGCGGACGACTGTTTTGTGGAAAATAAAAAAATTGCGTAACTTCACTCGCGATTAACCCTCATGATTAACTCGTCGATAAATTAATTTCAGGCCTTCAAGCATCAGCCAATCATCAACGTAATCAATCGTATGTGCAACTTTCTTCATCAAGCCCGCGTGTCCTCCTGTCGCGATAACTTTTGCGTTCTTCATGCCGTATTCAGCGCGTATCATCTCGACAATTCTATCTGTCAAGCCGGCATTCCCGAATAATATTCCCGCTTGGATTGCTTCTTCGGTGTTACGGCCAATTACGCTTTCAGGGATTTTCAACGCAACTTGCGGAAGTTTCGCGGCTTTCGAGAATAACGCGGAAATCCCGGAGTTCAAACCTGGCGCAATCGCTCCTCCCAAATATGCTCCGTCTTCTGAAACAACATCAAAGGTTATTGCTGTCCCGTAATCAGCGACGATTAAGGGGGCTCCATATTTCTCGCGTCCTGCTACGGCGTTCACAATCCTGTCTGCTCCAACCTCACGAGGATTTTTTACGCGTATTTCCATTCCCGTGTTAGTGAGGGCGTTGACTTGAAGGGGCTTAACGTTGAAGTATTCCTTTATCGCTTCGGTCATCGAGAAATCAAGTGAAGGAACAACGCTCGCAAATGCCGCTCCGGAAATGTCAGAAGGCTTGATATTCTTCGTGTTAAGCAAGTTCAATAAATATATTCCGAGCTCATCTGAAGTGTGCAAAATTGATGACAATCTCCAATGAGCGATTAATTCGTCGCCGTCAAAAATTCCCGCAACCGTCGTTGTGTTCCCTGTATCTGCTACGAGTAACATTTATTAATTCTCCTGTTCTGAAAAAGTTTCTGTTGATTTCGGCTCTTCCGTTTTCACGCTACCTGCAACGTAACCGGTGCTCCAGCAAATTTGAAGGTTAAAGCCTCCTGAAGGTCCGTTCAAGTCCAGAATTTCACCGGCAAAATATAAATTTTCACATAACTTTGACTGCATCGTCGAAGGCTCAATCTCTTTCAGGCTCACTCCTCCGCGAGTTACTACGGCATTGTTGAAACTCCATAATCCGTTTATGCTCATGCGAATATCTTTTAGCAATTTCACGAACTCGAAAATTTCCTCATCTGAGATATACTCAATCGGTTTATCGTGGGGAATGTCCGAAAGTTCGAGTATTAATTTCAGCATCTTTGCGGGGACAAGAGAGCGTACAAGCCCCGAAAATCTTTTATGGCCTGAAAACTTCTTAATCTCGCGCTTAATTCTCGCAATCAATATTCCGTGTTCAAGTGTAGGCTTCAAGTCAAGGGAAAATTGCAAGTCTCCCTGCCAATCCGGAACGTGTGAGCTTAACTCCATAACAATTGGCCCGCTTATTCCGAAATTAGTAAATTCCATCTGCCCAAATCTCTCGTCAATCTCTTTGCCGTCAAGAATTACCGTTAATCTAACGTTGCGTAAATCACAGCCGCTAGCGAGTTTCGGCCAAGTCTCTTTTGTCCTGATTGGAACGAGAGCAGGATATAATTTCGTTATCGTGTGGCCGACCTGTTGTGCAAAAGTGTAGCCGTCTCCGGTTGAGCCTGTTCGTGGATAAGATTTTCCGCCAGTAGCAATTATGAATTTATCCGCGCTGTATTCGTTCGTGTCCGTGATGACGTAATCAACTCGACCGTCTTTGAGCTTGAGGGCTTTAACCGGACATGAACGCAAAATTCTGACGTTGTATTTTTTACATTGCATGATTAGAGCATCAAGAACTCGTTCACTTCCTCCATCTGCCGGGAAAATTCGCTTGCCTCGTTCAACAATTGACTTTACGCCAATCTTCCAGAAGAAATTTTTCGTCGCAACAGGCCCGAACTTGCTGAAGGCTGAGTATAAAAATTTCCCGTTTTCGCCGTATTTCGAGACAAAGACGTTAATATCAGGCTCAGCATTCGTGAAGTTACAGCGTCCGCGTCCTGAGATTAATAACTTTTCGCCGACCGAAGAATTTTTTTCGAGGATTGCGACGTTTTGACCGAGTGAAGCCGCACGAATTGCCGCAATTAATCCCGCCGGGCCTCCTCCGATTATTAGTGTGTCAAATTTTTCCATAATTTATGAAGTATTTTGCCTCCTTGCAAAGTGTACGAGTAATTATAAATCTTTCACATGATAATATTTTTCTATCAATAACTTCAAGCCTTTCTGTTTCCCATCAAACAAATCCGCGCTGTTTGTCATTAGTGTAAAAATTCATCGCAAAAATAGAACGTGTTATATTTTCTCGTTATTTTTTATGTGATACATAGGAAATTCACAAATTTATCTATAGTATAATACAGCCAATTTTTTAGCAGATTATATTAAAGGTGTGAACTTATTTCATGCACATTCATAAACGAAACATTTTTTACGGCTTAACGATATTACTGCTAGCAATTTCGCTCGCGGCCCCCTCGTTTGCTTCGGTATCGATGACGCTTCAAGAATATGTGAACGAGATTTTGCTTAACAATTATTCTCTCAGGGCAGGGATTAAAAACGTTGAAGCGAGTTATTACTCAGTTTTAGCCGCCGTAGGTTATCAGAGGCCAAATATTAACGCTTCACTCACAGGCTCTTACGTTACGAAGCAGACGGCAGGCGCGGCATCAGAGACAAACGTAGTCGTCGGGAACTTGGGCGTGCGTTTAACACAACGAATTGACATCAACGGAAGCTACAAGCTCGACGAAAAACAAAATATTCTTGGCTACGAAGTCTCACGGGCGAATTTCGACAACACGATTAATACTCTCATTGCTGGAGCAGAAGAAATGTGGTGGTCAGCTGTCCTTGCTCGCGAGAACATGAAACTCCAGCGGGAAATTTTGTTACAGCGTTCGGAAAATCACAGGGTTACGATGGAAAAATATAATCAAGAATTAGTTCCCAAACTCGACATTGTCCGAAGTGAAGCGCAAGTTGTCGAAGCTGAAACGCTCGTAAAAAACGCTGAGACTGCATACTTGAACTTGCTCGCTGAACTTTCCTTATTGGCCGGAGGATTGGACGTTGAGCCTCGTGATGAAGAGTTGAAAGTGCCGGAGTTCGACGTAAATTTAGACTTCGAGGAAGCATTAGAGTTGAGGCCTGACGTTCGAGCGGCGAGATTGAACCTTGAACGCGCAAAACTCGTGAAGAAACTTACAGCAAAAGGATTGTCGCCGACTTTGGACTTCGGCTTTCAGTTCACCGGCTGGGCAGACCCTGAGACTTCAACAACTCCGAATAATCGACAGGCCGGAGCTTCATTAACTCTCACAATCCCAATTTCAGACGGAAAACAGACGAAGTATAGAGTTCTCAACGCAGACAGATTAATTCAGGCATCAGAAGCCAGCTTGCAAGCCCTTCACGAATCAACCAGACGAGATATTACCGTAGCAATGAATAATTGGCGTAACGCTTCGGCGGCAGAGAAGGACAAACAAAGGCAGGTTGAACGTTCTGAAGAGGAATTGAGGATTACGGAGTTGATGTATTCTGAGGGAATGGGAGCACAGATTGACTTGATTAACGCACAAACAGCTTATCAGGCAGTCCGAACGGAATATCTTGACGCGGTGAAAAATATGTATGTCGCACTCGTCGCAATGCGTAAAGCTATCGGCGATTATGCTCCTGATGAAAGCGGAACTTGGCGTGATGCCGTGAAACTTTACGGAAAAGGCAATGACGTTCTCGGTGAACCCGGCCTTAAGAAGTTAAGAACTAACGCGAAAAAGTAATCATGGGACGAAAAATTTTATGCACGTTAATCATAGTTCTTGCTATCGTTAATTTCTCGGAAGCCGCAACTCAGAACCCGAAGGTTAAAAATATCGTCGAGCTTTTTACGCGCGTAAACCCGAAACTTTCAGCTAAGACGGCACAAAATTATGCTGATATAATTCTTCAAGCTGGGGAAAAATTCAAGATTGAGCCTTATGTAATCGCGGCAATGATCGTACATGAATCTACGGTGAATAATAAGGCTGTCTCAAAGGGCGGAGATTACGGATTGATGCAAATTCGCTATAAAGTTCATTCGAAGGCGATTAAGCAGAGATTTCCGAAAGTTAAGCGTGCGTCTGATATGTTCGATGCTAGAATAAATATTTTCTTCGGTTGTGAGATTTTCTCTGAATGTTACGCTAAGACTAAGAACGTTTACGATGCCTTGAAACGTTACAGCGCGGGCAATAAGAAACTGGCTGATAAAGTTACGGCGACTGTTCGGGAATTGCAGGCAAAAGACAACAAGAACAGCAAAAATAAGAATAATAAGACTAATAAGAGTGATAATAAAAACGTCAATACTAAAACTCGAAAGGGGAAATAAAATTATGAATGTCAAGAAACTTTTTGTGAGCTTAATGCTCGTCGTTATGTTATGTTCAGCTTCGCAGGCTGATATTGTCTACACGACTTCAACGGGAAATCTAGGACTTATCTCAATTTCTCGAAGTGATGAAACTCTCAACGTCAGCACTCCTTCAGTAAAATATTCCGGGATTGGGACAAATCCACTTGCGGCATCATATTGGAACGGAAGCGAAGCTAGATTAATAGTTATTGACAGGACTACGGATTTAACGACATCATCAGGAGATAAAGCCTTCAGCTTCAATCCCTCAGATTTAACTTCACCGTTTGAAAGCCAGGCAGTAACTCTCACAGGAGCCTATAATATTCAATCAGCAATAAGTTCATACAACGGAAAAAGTATATTTACGGCCTCACGCGAGAACGGTTCAATTATTGAGTTCAGCACAGAAGATTTTGAACGCGGACATTCTTACACATACGCGCCTGAATCGGGCGATACGTCAACTCCTAAAGCAATAAGCCTTCTCTCGGATTATCACAATATTTATGCTCTAATTAACGTAAATTCTAACAATAGTGCAGCAATGAAATTTGACGGCCAGCTCAAGACGGATATAGAGGGTTATGCGCGTATCAATTTGGAACATGAGGCTTCATCTATAGGGTGGCTTAGTAACGGGAGAATTGCTGCGGCACATACAGAGGGAATTGACATTCTTGAAGGCAGTCAATTTAAGCGGCTTTTGAGTTCGGATGAGCCTGTAAAGACGTTCTGCCTTGATTCTGGACACGGATTTTACTTTGCTACTCAGAAATTATCAGAAGATGTTTATACCTGCGATTTATATCACTATGACAATGAGAGCAAGGATGTTACGCCTTTGCTGGAGAATAAAACCGGCTCAAGTCTCCAGACGATCCGCGACGAGGGGAATAATGCGCTTGCTGTGATAATCGGCAGGAAAATTTATCTCTATGATATGCTCAATGATAATCTTGTTGGTGAATATGACAGCTCTGCTTTGAACGGAGAACCTGTGAGCGTGTCTGTAACGTATGCAAGCGGAGATGATGGCAAGAGGTCAAGCGGCTGTGAAGTTTTCGGCTCCGGAATAATTTTACTCACGGTGTGTTTGTTCTTGGTGCGAAGAAAATAGCGTGATGATTGAGTTTCCTCTCGTTTTGTGGCGGGAGGATTTTTTTTGTTCTGGTATAATCATTCACGAAAGGAGAATTGATTGACAATGTCAGAAAATAACGCTATAATGCGCCCAACGCCCAACGCCCAACGCCCAACGCCCAACGCCCAACGCCTTATCATGCCTATTTATCGGATGAAACAATTCATGTAGTGCTTGCAGTATATGACCCGTCCGGGACTTACTCCGAACATGCCGGAGTCGTAATGACTTCAATATTCGAGAATACGAAGAGTAAAGTAATTATACACCTTCTTCATGATGATACGCTTACAGAAGACAACAGGAAAAAATTTATCAGGACTGCCGAGAAATATTCACAGCAAATAGATTTTGTTGATGTTACGAGATACAGAGAGCAAATCGGAAAAGATATAGCTGACTTTTATAAATATCGTCTTACAATCGGAGCTTTATATAGACTTTTGACGTGGAAAGTTCTTGATATTGACAAAGTTATTTATCTTGACTGCGACATTTTCGTTAATCTTGATATTCTAGAACTATGGAAAATTGACGTAAGCAATCATTATATGGCAGCAACAATAGATATGTATTTTCATAACGTGCGCGGATTTTCAGACGTGAAAGTTCAATGTATGCTTCAAGGAAGTAATCGGTCGAAATATATATGCTCTGGTGTCCTAGTTATGAACTTAAAGAAACTTCGTGAGCGTGAAAATCTTTTTGAGGATGCTATAGACTGGCTAAAATGGCATCCTCATCTTGCTGGCAGTGCGGATCAAGATGCGTTTAATTCCATGCTGCATGATGAGATAAAAATTATTGACATAAAATTTGACTATCAGGATGTAAACGCTAAAGATTTTTCGGATAAGATTATTCATGCCGGAGCCGGACAAAAATTATGGGGAGGAATAGTAAACTCAAAGTTGAGCAGTCTTTATTGGAAAACTTATTTGCTCAGCGCTTGGGGAGAAAATTGCTCAATCGATGAAATTATTGACAGATTGTGTGAAGTATCAGCAAACTCACAGTATACACACAAAAACTGGAAACAATGCATGAAGCGTGTCAAAGAAGGCATTAACAATATGATTAGGCGGCGGTTCACTGGAATTATCACTCTTCTGGTTAGAGACGTTTATTATCGTATCAAGCA